>NZ_CP036523.1:2206661-2521899 GCF_008151785.1 Peptacetobacter hiranonis | reverse complement strand
AACTGTAACTGGTCAAGTTATTAAGGGTGCAGGGCGGATGCCTTGGCACCGGGAGCCGATGAAGGACGTGATAAGCTGCGATAAGCTATGGGGAGTTGCACGTAAACTTTGATCCATAGATTTCCGAATGAGGAAACTCACCATGAGTAATGTCATGGTATCTTCGAGTGAATACATAGCTCGTTGAGGGGAACTCGGGGAACTGAAACATCTAAGTACCCGAAGGAAGAGAAAGAAATTCGATTCCGCTAGTAGCGGCGAGCGAACGCGGAACAGCCCAAACCTAAGAAGTTCGCTTCTTAGGGGTTGCGGACATATCATCAGGAAGAGGTTATTACAGACGAAGAGTTTTGGAAAGCTCCGCCATAGAAGGTAACAGCCCTGTAGTCGAAGTGAGAAGACTTCCGATATGATCCAGAGTACCACGGGACACGTGAAACCCCGTGGGAAGCAGGAGGGACCACCCTCCAAGGCTAAATACTACCCGGTGACCGATAGCGCATAGTACCGTGAGGGAAAGGTGAAAAGAACCCCGGGAGGGGAGTGAAATAGAACCTGAAACCCTGTACTTACAAACTGTGGAAGCACATTTCTTGTGTGACCGCGTACTTTTTGTAGAACGGGCCAACGAGTTACGTTATGCAGCAAGGTTAAGTACTTCAAGTATGCAGCCGCAGCGAAAGCGAGTTTTAACTGAGCGTTTAGTTGCATGACGTAGACCCGAAACCGGGTGACCTATCCATGAGCAGGTTGAAGCGAAAGTAAAATTTCGTGGAGGACCGAACCCACGAGCGTTGAAAAGCTCGGGGATGACTTGTGGATAGCGGTGAAATTCCAATCGAACCCGGAGATAGCTGGTTCTCCCCGAAATAGCTTTAGGGCTAGCCTCAGATTCAGAGATACGGAGGTAGAGCACTGAATGTCCTAGGGGGTATTGCACCTACCGAAGACTATCAAACTCCGAATGCCGTCATCTTTTATCTGGGAGTCAGACCGTGGGTGATAAGATTCACGGTCGAGAGGGCAACAGCCCAGACCGTCGGCTAAGGTCCCCAAATGTAGGTTAAGTGGTAAAGGATGTGGGATTGCACAGACAACCAGGATGTTGGCTTAGAAGCAGCCACTCATTCAAAGAGTGCGTAATAGCTCACTGGTCGAGTGATCCTGCGCCGAAGATTTCCGGGGCTAAAACCTACTACCGAAGCCACGGCATCATTTATGATGGGTAGGGGAGCTTTCTTTACTGGGCAGAAGCATGACCGTAAGGACATGTGGACTGTAAAGAAGTGAGAATGTTGGCATGAGTAGCGAGATGTGGGTGAGAATCCCACAGGCCGTAAACCCAAGGTTTCCAGGGGAAGGTTCGTCCTCCCTGGGTTAGTCGGGACCTAAGCCGAGGCCGAAAGGCGTAGGTGATGGACAACAGGTTGAAATTCCTGTACCGCCAATAAGCGTTTGAGAAATGGGATGACACAGTAGGACAGGATGAGCGTGCTGTTGGTTATGCACGTCCAAGCACTGAGGCAGTATCCGGAGGCAAATCCACGGATATAATGCTGGGGTGTGACGGGGAGCGAAATTTAGTAGCGAAGCATCTGCATTCACACTGTCGAGAAAAGTCTCTATCGAGTTTAAAGGCGCCCGTACCGCAAACCGACACAGGTGGGTGAGGAGAGTATCCTAAGGCCAGCGAGAGAACTGTTGTTAAGGAACTCGGCAAAATGACCCCGTAACTTAGGGATAAGGGGTGCCATCGAAAGATGGCCGCAGAGAATAGGCCCAAGCGACTGTTTACCAAAAACATAGGTTTCTGCTAAGTCGCAAGACGATGTATAGGAGCTGACGCCTGCCCGGTGCTGGAAGGTTAAGGGGATCTGTTAGAGCAATCGAAGCAGTGAACTTAAGCCCCAGTAAACGGCGGCCGTAACTATAACGGTCCTAAGGTAGCGAAATTCCTTGTCGGGTAAGTTCCGACCCGCACGAAAGGCGTAACGATTTGGGCACTGTCTCAACAACAGACTCGGTGAAATTGTAATTCCGGTGAAGATGCCGGATACCTGCGACAGGACGGAAAGACCCCATGGAGCTTTACTGTAGCTTGGCATTGGGTCTTGGTACTACATGTACAGCATAGGTGGGAGGCTTTGATTCCAGGACGCCAGTTTTGGATGAGCCACCGTTGGGATACCACCCCTGTAGTACTGGGACTCTAACCAGAGGCCTTGAATCAGGTCTTGGGACACTGTCAGGCGGGCAGTTTGACTGGGGCGGTCGCCTCCCAAAAGGTAACGGAGGCGCTCAAAGGTTCTCTCAGCACGGTCGGAAATCGTGCACAGAGTGTAAAGGCATAAGAGAGCTTGATTGCAAGACATACAGGTCGAGCAAGGACGAAAGTCGGACTTAGTGATCCGGTGGTTCTGAGTGGAAGGGCCATCGCTCAACGGATAAAAGCTACCCTGGGGATAACAGGCTTATCTCCCCCAAGAGTCCACATCGACGGGGAGGTTTGGCACCTCGATGTCGGCTCATCACATCCTGGGGCTGTAGTAGGTCCCAAGGGTTGGGCTGTTCGCCCATTAAAGTGGTACGCGAGCTGGGTTCAGAACGTCGTGAGACAGTTCGGTCCCTATCCGTCGCAGGCGTAGGAAATTTGAGAGGATCTGCCCTTAGTACGAGAGGACCGGGGTGGACGTACCGCTGGTGTACCAGTTGTCTCGCCAGAGGCATGGCTGGGTAGCTATGTACGGAACGGATAAGCGCTGAAAGCATCTAAGCGCGAAGCCAGCCTTAAGATAAGATTTCCCATTCTTCGGAAGTAAGACCCCATGAAGACTACGTGGTTGATAGGTCGGAGGTGGAAGTGCAGTAATGTATGCAGCTTACCGATACTAATAGGTCGAGGACTTGACCAAGTAAATATTTGGTAATTTGATTAATATGTATGTAGTTTTCAGAGTACAATCTCTGAAAATAAAGATTATGTGGTTATTATAGAAGAGAGGATACACCTGTTCCCATTCCGAACACAGAAGTTAAGCTCTCTATCGCTGATGGTACTTGGGGCGAAGGCCCCTGGGAGAGTAGGACGTAGCCACGTATATGTGCCGAAGTGGCGGAACTGGCAGACGCACAGGACTTAAAATCCTGCGGGACTTATCCTCCCGTACCGGTTCGATTCCGGTCTTCGGCACCATATTTTATATATAAGTGGACCATTAGCTCAGTTGGTTAGAGCGCCCGGCTCATAACCGGTAGGTCTGGGGTTCGAGTCCCTGATGGTCCACCACTTTAAATGAACTTTGAAAACTGAACAGCAGATATATTTAGTTCGAACAAATAGTTCGAACGCCATACAAACCATGCCAGATATTTTGAGATAACATCTGAGCGGATTTAAATTGAAATTTAGGTTTCAACAAACTATTTTTATTTGAGAGTTTGATCCTGGCTCAGGATGAACGCTGGCGGCGTGCCTAACACATGCAAGTCGAGCGATTCTCTTCGGAGAAGAGCGGCGGACGGGTGAGTAACGCGTGGGTAACCTGCCCTGTACACACGGATAACATACCGAAAGGTATGCTAATACGGGATAATATATAAGAGTCGCATGACTTTTATATCAAAGATTTTTCGGTACAGGATGGACCCGCGTCTGATTAGCTTGTTGGCGGGGTAACGGCCCACCAAGGCGACGATCAGTAGCCGACCTGAGAGGGTGATCGGCCACATTGGAACTGAGACACGGTCCAAACTCCTACGGGAGGCAGCAGTGGGGAATATTGCACAATGGGCGCAAGCCTGATGCAGCAACGCCGCGTGAGCGATGAAGGCCTTCGGGTCGTAAAGCTCTGTCCTCAAGGAAGATAATGACGGTACTTGAGGAGGAAGCCCCGGCTAACTACGTGCCAGCAGCCGCGGTAATACGTAGGGGGCTAGCGTTATCCGGATTTACTGGGCGTAAAGGGTGCGTAGGCGGTCTTTCAAGTCAGGAGTTAAAGGCTACGGCTCAACCGTAGTAAGCTCCTGATACTGTCTGACTTGAGTGCAGGAGAGGAAAGCGGAATTCCCAGTGTAGCGGTGAAATGCGTAGATATTGGGAGGAACACCAGTAGCGAAGGCGGCTTTCTGGACTGTAACTGACGCTGAGGCACGAAAGCGTGGGGAGCAAACAGGATTAGATACCCTGGTAGTCCACGCTGTAAACGATGAGTACTAGGTGTCGGAGGTTACCCCCTTCGGTGCCGCAGCTAACGCATTAAGTACTCCGCCTGGGGAGTACGCACGCAAGTGTGAAACTCAAAGGAATTGACGGGGACCCGCACAAGTAGCGGAGCATGTGGTTTAATTCGAAGCAACGCGAAGAACCTTACCTAGGCTTGACATCCTTCTGACCGAGGACTAATCTCCTCTTTCCCTCCGGGGACAGAAGTGACAGGTGGTGCATGGTTGTCGTCAGCTCGTGTCGTGAGATGTTGGGTTAAGTCCCGCAACGAGCGCAACCCTTGTCTTTAGTTGCCATCATTTAGTTGGGCACTCTAGAGAGACTGCCAGGGATAACCTGGAGGAAGGTGGGGATGACGTCAAATCATCATGCCCCTTATGCCTAGGGCTACACACGTGCTACAATGGGTGGTACAGAGGGCAGCCAAGCCGTGAGGTGGAGCAAATCCCTTAAAGCCATTCTCAGTTCGGATTGTAGGCTGAAACTCGCCTACATGAAGCTGGAGTTACTAGTAATCGCAGATCAGAATGCTGCGGTGAATGCGTTCCCGGGTCTTGTACACACCGCCCGTCACACCATGGGAGTTGGAGACACCCGAAGCCGACTATCTAACCTTTTGGGAGAAGTCGTCGAAGGTGGAATCAATAACTGGGGTGAAGTCGTAACAAGGTAGCCGTATCGGAAGGTGCGGCTGGATCACCTCCTTTCTAGGGAGAATTATCTGCTGTTCGGTTTTGAAGGTTCATTCCTTCAAAACTGTACTTTGAAAACTACATATATATTATGATATGACATCATTTATTTCCTTAATGTGATAGATAAGGATGATAACCTTATAAAAAAATATCAAACTGTAACTGGTCAAGTTATTAAGGGTGCAGGGCGGATGCCTTGGCACCGGGAGCCGATGAAGGACGTGATAAGCTGCGATAAGCTATGGGGAGTTGCACGTAAACTTTGATCCATAGATTTCCGAATGAGGAAACTCACCATGAGTAATGTCATGGTATCTTCGAGTGAATACATAGCTCGTTGAGGGGAACTCGGGGAACTGAAACATCTAAGTACCCGAAGGAAGAGAAAGAAATTCGATTCCGCTAGTAGCGGCGAGCGAACGCGGAACAGCCCAAACCTAAGAAGTTCGCTTCTTAGGGGTTGCGGACATATCATCAGGAAGAGGTTATTACAGACGAAGAGTTTTGGAAAGCTCCGCCATAGAAGGTAACAGCCCTGTAGTCGAAGTGAGAAGACTTCCGATATGATCCAGAGTACCACGGGACACGTGAAACCCCGTGGGAAGCAGGAGGGACCACCCTCCAAGGCTAAATACTACCCGGTGACCGATAGCGCATAGTACCGTGAGGGAAAGGTGAAAAGAACCCCGGGAGGGGAGTGAAATAGAACCTGAAACCCTGTACTTACAAACTGTGGAAGCACATTTCTTGTGTGACCGCGTACTTTTTGTAGAACGGGCCAACGAGTTACGTTATGCAGCAAGGTTAAGTACTTCAAGTATGCAGCCGCAGCGAAAGCGAGTTTTAACTGAGCGTTTAGTTGCATGACGTAGACCCGAAACCGGGTGACCTATCCATGAGCAGGTTGAAGCGAAAGTAAAATTTCGTGGAGGACCGAACCCACGAGCGTTGAAAAGCTCGGGGATGACTTGTGGATAGCGGTGAAATTCCAATCGAACCCGGAGATAGCTGGTTCTCCCCGAAATAGCTTTAGGGCTAGCCTCAGATTCAGAGATACGGAGGTAGAGCACTGAATGTCCTAGGGGGTATTGCACCTACCGAAGACTATCAAACTCCGAATGCCGTCATCTTTTATCTGGGAGTCAGACCGTGGGTGATAAGATTCACGGTCGAGAGGGCAACAGCCCAGACCGTCGGCTAAGGTCCCCAAATGTAGGTTAAGTGGTAAAGGATGTGGGATTGCACAGACAACCAGGATGTTGGCTTAGAAGCAGCCACTCATTCAAAGAGTGCGTAATAGCTCACTGGTCGAGTGATCCTGCGCCGAAGATTTCCGGGGCTAAAACCTACTACCGAAGCCACGGCATCATTTATGATGGGTAGGGGAGCTTTCTTTACTGGGCAGAAGCATGACCGTAAGGACATGTGGACTGTAAAGAAGTGAGAATGTTGGCATGAGTAGCGAGATGTGGGTGAGAATCCCACAGGCCGTAAACCCAAGGTTTCCAGGGGAAGGTTCGTCCTCCCTGGGTTAGTCGGGACCTAAGCCGAGGCCGAAAGGCGTAGGTGATGGACAACAGGTTGAAATTCCTGTACCGCCAATAAGCGTTTGAGAAATGGGATGACACAGTAGGACAGGATGAGCGTGCTGTTGGTTATGCACGTCCAAGCACTGAGGCAGTATCCGGAGGCAAATCCACGGATATAATGCTGGGGTGTGACGGGGAGCGAAATTTAGTAGCGAAGCATCTGCATTCACACTGTCGAGAAAAGTCTCTATCGAGTTTAAAGGCGCCCGTACCGCAAACCGACACAGGTGGGTGAGGAGAGTATCCTAAGGCCAGCGAGAGAACTGTTGTTAAGGAACTCGGCAAAATGACCCCGTAACTTAGGGATAAGGGGTGCCATCGAAAGATGGCCGCAGAGAATAGGCCCAAGCGACTGTTTACCAAAAACATAGGTTTCTGCTAAGTCGCAAGACGATGTATAGGAGCTGACGCCTGCCCGGTGCTGGAAGGTTAAGGGGATCTGTTAGAGCAATCGAAGCAGTGAACTTAAGCCCCAGTAAACGGCGGCCGTAACTATAACGGTCCTAAGGTAGCGAAATTCCTTGTCGGGTAAGTTCCGACCCGCACGAAAGGCGTAACGATTTGGGCACTGTCTCAACAACAGACTCGGTGAAATTGTAATTCCGGTGAAGATGCCGGATACCTGCGACAGGACGGAAAGACCCCATGGAGCTTTACTGTAGCTTGGCATTGGGTCTTGGTACTACATGTACAGCATAGGTGGGAGGCTTTGATTCCAGGACGCCAGTTTTGGATGAGCCACCGTTGGGATACCACCCCTGTAGTACTGGGACTCTAACCAGAGGCCTTGAATCAGGTCTTGGGACACTGTCAGGCGGGCAGTTTGACTGGGGCGGTCGCCTCCCAAAAGGTAACGGAGGCGCTCAAAGGTTCTCTCAGCACGGTCGGAAATCGTGCACAGAGTGTAAAGGCATAAGAGAGCTTGATTGCAAGACATACAGGTCGAGCAAGGACGAAAGTCGGACTTAGTGATCCGGTGGTTCTGAGTGGAAGGGCCATCGCTCAACGGATAAAAGCTACCCTGGGGATAACAGGCTTATCTCCCCCAAGAGTCCACATCGACGGGGAGGTTTGGCACCTCGATGTCGGCTCATCACATCCTGGGGCTGTAGTAGGTCCCAAGGGTTGGGCTGTTCGCCCATTAAAGTGGTACGCGAGCTGGGTTCAGAACGTCGTGAGACAGTTCGGTCCCTATCCGTCGCAGGCGTAGGAAATTTGAGAGGATCTGCCCTTAGTACGAGAGGACCGGGGTGGACGTACCGCTGGTGTACCAGTTGTCTCGCCAGAGGCATGGCTGGGTAGCTATGTACGGAACGGATAAGCGCTGAAAGCATCTAAGCGCGAAGCCAGCCTTAAGATAAGATTTCCCATTCTTCGGAAGTAAGACCCCATGAAGACTACGTGGTTGATAGGTCGGAGGTGGAAGTGCAGTAATGTATGCAGCTTACCGATACTAATAGGTCGAGGACTTGACCAAGTAAATATTTGGTAATTTGATTAATATGTATGTAGTTTTCAGAGTACAATCTCTGAAAATAAAGATTATGTGGTTATTATAGAAGAGAGGATACACCTGTTCCCATTCCGAACACAGAAGTTAAGCTCTCTATCGCTGATGGTACTTGGGGCGAAGGCCCCTGGGAGAGTAGGACGTAGCCACGTAATCTTTTTTTTATGCAAAAATAAATCTAAAAAAATTAAGAAAAATCCATATATAAAATTATTATATATAGATATTAAAAAATATTATAATCAAAAAATTAATATAGTATAGATTTTTTATATAATAGATAATATAATTAAAAGTAGAAGCTTATATTATATAGAATTAGTAAATTCATAATATAAGAAACATAATAAATGGATTTATAAAATATTATTGAGGAGGAGAAAAATGAAATTTGCAAAAAAACTTTCGGCAATAGTTTTATCAGCAGCTCTTTTATTAACAGGTTGTTCTTCTGGAGGAAACCAGAAAGAATCATCAACAGAAGACAAATATACAAAAATGTCTTATGAAGAAGCATTAAAAGAAGCTGAAGGAACAACTGTAACATTCTATGGTTGGGGTGGATCTGATCAGACAAACAACTACATAGACAAATACATTGCTCCGAAATTAAAAAAAGAACATAATATAACTGTTAAAAGAGTTGGTATGAATATAGATGAAATATTAAACAACCTTCAGAACAGTGTACAGGCTAACGAAGAAAAAGGTAATATAGATGTTATATGGATAAATGGAGAAAACTTCTATACTGCCAAAGAAAATAACTTATTATTTGGACCATTTACAGAAAAACTTCCAAACTTTGAAAAATATGTAAATGGTGATGCTGACGATACAAAACTAGACTTTGGATATCCTACTGATGGATACGAAGCTCCATTTGGAAAAGCACAGGTTGTTATGGAATATAATTCAGATAAAGTAAAACCTATAAAAAATGCGGATGAATTATTAGAAGCTGCTAAAGCAAATCCTGGTAAATTTACATATCCAGCATTACCAGACTTTACAGGTTCTGCATTTGTAAGAAATATAATATATGAAAAAGTAGGATATGACAAATTAAAAGACATAGATCCAACTGATGAAGAAGCTGTAAGAGAAGCTATAAAACCAGCTATGGACTATCTAAAAGAATTAAAACCATACCTTTGGAAAAAAGGTGAAACATATCCAACTGACTCAACTCAGCAGGATAATATGTTTGCAGATGGAAGCTTATACTTCAATGTAAGTTATAATCCAAACCATGCATCATCACTAATAAGTAATGGAACATACCCTGAATCAACAAAAACTTGTGTATTTGATAAAGGAACAATAGGAAATACTCATTTCCTAGCAATAGCTAAAAATGCTCCAAACAAAGCAGGTTCAATGGTAGTTATAAATGAAATACTAGGATTTGAATCTCAGATGGAAAAATACAAACCAGAAGTTTGGGGAGACTTACCAGTACTAGATAATGAAAAACTTTCTGAAGAACAGAAAGCTACATTAGACAGTGTAGAAATAGGACCTGCTACATTACTTCAGAGTGAATTACTTTCAAAAAGACAGCCAGAACTACCATCAGCAATAGTTCCTGTAATAGAAAAAATATGGACTGAAGAAATACCAGGTAAATAAACCTAAGAATAAAATAGAATAATAAATAAAACTAAAGGATATTCGTTTTTTCGAATATCCTTTGTGCTATATTGGAAAAAATAAATAAGAATATAAATAATTATAAATTAATAAATAGGAGAAAAGAATGTCTAAGAAATCAAAATATAGACCATACTTGGAAACAATGCCAGTTGTAGCACTTCTATTATTTGTACTAGTATTTGGAATATTAGGTGCATTTGTACAGAGCTTAGGCTATTTTCCATTTATAGGTATGAAAGAAATAACATTAGAGTACTACACTAGAATTTTTTCAAATTCTGGGTTCTTAAAAAGTCTATCATTTACACTATATATAAGTGCAATATCGTCTATAATAGCGGTTGTACTTGGAATAATAATAGCTAGTTTGATAGTTTCTTTAAAATCTAAAAAAGAATATATATACAAAATTCCAATAGTAGTACCGCACATAACAGTTGCTCTATTTGCAATAACATTTTTATCTGATTCGGGATTTTTTGCTAGACTACTTTATAGTATGGGAGTAAAAAATGCACAAGAAATATTTTCAAATATACTATTTAGCTCAAATGGAATCGGAATAATACTAGCATATATATGGAAAGAAACACCATATGTTATGCTGACATGCTTGGCAGTACTAAAAAGACTTAGCAGCAAACATGAAATGGCGGCAATAAACTTAGGTGCATCTAAATGGTACGCATTTAGAAAAGTAACACTTCCGATGCTACTACCTACAATACTATCTGTATTCACAATAATATTCTCGTTCTCATTTGGATCATATGAAATACCAATGTTACTAGGTGCAACAGTACCAAAAGCAATAGCAGTTCAAGCATTTATCGAATACCAAAATCCTATGATGACAAATAGACCATATGCTATGGCTATGAATATGGTAATAATAGCATTTTGTGTATTATTCGTACTACTATTTAATACAATTATCAAAAGAATTGTTATGAATGAAAAAAATTAAAAAACTTTAGAATAAAGTATAAAAAAGGAGAAAAAATATGAATTGGAAAAAACTTACGATGAAGCTACTTCTAGCCTTATCTATACTTTCTATTATAATTCCAATACTATCCATGATACTGTGGTCCTTTACCAATAATTACATATGGCCAGATATAATGCCTACAAACTTTGGAGTTAGAGGATGGGAATATGTAATACAAAATAGTGACAGAGTAATCCATACACTAAAAAACAGTATATTCATATCTCTAATGACTACAATAATAACAATAACAATATCAATTCCATGCGCAAAAGCATTAGCATTTGAGAATTTTAAAGGTAAAAAATTTGTAGAAATGTTAGTATTCTCACCAGTGATAATACCACCAGTATCTATAGGAATGGGACTAAACATAGAATTTATAAAAATGGGCCTTGCTGGAACATACTTAGGGATAATACTAGTGAGCATAGTCCCTTGCATACCATATGCTGTAAATATGATAAAAGACGTATTTTTAATAACTGGAAGAGGATACATAGATCAAGCATATACACTTGGTGCAAGCAAAAAAGATGTATTTCTAAAAATAGTTGCACCGATGATAATGCCTGGAGTAATATCAGCTGCAATGATGTGCTACATTGTATCATTCAGTCAGTATTTCCTTGTATATTTAATAGGCGGTGGAAAAATAATTACATTTACAATGGAAATGTTCCCGTTTATACAATCAGGAGATAGAATGTTGGGATCTGTCTACGGATTGATATTCATAGCTAGTACAATAGTATTGCTTATAGCTATGGAATATATAATGAAAAAAATGTACAAAAACGAGCTAGAAGATTATAAATATATCTAAAGTTATAATATAAAAATTAATCGCAAAAGAATATAAATATAGAAAATAGAGGAATAAAATATGTATAAACTTGAATTACAAAATATACAAAAGAAATTCTATAATAAAAATGTATTAGATGGATTAAACTTACAAGTAAAAAAAGGTGAAAGAATAAGTATACTTGGCCCATCTGGATGTGGGAAAAGTACAACGCTTAGCATAATAGCGGGTCTAATTGATGATTTTGATGGAAAAGTAATCTTAGATGGAGAGGACATAACATCAAAAGCCGCAAATAAAAGAAATATAGTTATTGTAAATCAGGAAAACCTACTATTCCCACATATGAATGTATATGAAAATATAGCATTTGGACTTAGAGTTAGAAAAAAGAGCAAAGATGAAATAGATAAAAAAGTAAAAGAACTTTTATCTGACATAGGACTTGAAGGATATGAAAAGAAAAAAGTATCTATGATTTCTGGTGGAGAAAAGCAGAGAGTTGCACTTGCCAGAGCATTGGCAGTAGAGCCAGAAGTATTATTATTAGATGAAGCATATTCTAGCCTTGACACGAATCTTAGAGAAAGAATGAGGGAATTGACAATAGGACTTCAGAAAAAACATAATACAACTATGATTTTAGTTACTCATGATAAAGAAGAAGCCATACTATTTAGTGATAGAATTGCCATAATGTTAAATGGTAAACTTGAGCAAATAGACTATCCAGAAGAAGTCTACACTAACCCTAAAACAAAAGCAGCAGCAAAATTTATGGTAGACGACAACTTTATTGAGATAGGCAGTGCAACAATACTTATAAAACCTGAGGATATAGATATACACAAAGAAGCAGGTGTACAAAATGATTTTGAAAATGCTCTAAACAAATTTGTAGAAGAAAACATCAAACTAGAAGGTAAAGTATTCTCAGCAGAAGTTAAAAAAGTTGTATATTCAGGAACTAAAATGAAATATATTCTAAATGTAGGGAAAAGAACTCTAAAAGTAGACGACTTCGATATGAATAGATACGAAATAGGAGATAAAATAGGAATAGTAATAAAGAAAACAAATATATATAGGGATTAGGTGATATTATGAAAAAAGTTATTTACGATTGCGACAATACTATGGGCTTAGATAATAGAGATATAGATGACGGTTTAGCTCTAGTTTACTTAGTCGAAAATAAGAATATGGAACTTCTTGGTGTTTGCACAACTTATGCCAATGATTCTTTAGAATACGTTCATAAACAGACATTAGAGCTTGTAGAAGACCTAGGTATAAACTTAAAGGTCTACAAAGGTAGAGGAAAATTTGAAATGAATGATTATACAGGATTTGGATATAAAAGATTTGAAGACGACGGAAACTTTGAATCAAATGAAGCAGCAAAATTCATAGTAGAAATGGCGAACAAATATCCAAATGAAATAGATTTATTGGCAACTGGATCTATGCAGAATCTTTATGATGCCTATATGATAGATAATGAAATAGGAGAAAAATTAAGCTCTGTAGTGCTTATGGGTGGAATAACAGGAGATTTATACTTTGGAGATAAGATAATGAAAGAGCTGAATTTCTCTGTATGCCCTAAGGGAGCAGAAGTAGCTATTAAAAAATATAAAAATGTGTCTATACTAACTGGAAATAGATGTATGGATGTAGAGTTTGGAACTAATGAGCTAGATAAGGTTAAAGCTTTAGGAAGTAATATAAAAAATGAGTTCATAATTCAGAAGATTGAAAAGTGGATGAGAGAGTTTAAAGAAAAATACAACTACGATTCTATAGTACTTTGGGACGTTATTGCTGCAATTTACTTAATGAATCCTGATATGTTTAGGGATGATTTTATGAGTGTTGTTTCTACAGAGGAAGATTTGTTTGAGGGAAGACTTGTAGAAGGAGAGAGTGCAGCGAGAATAAATATTCCAGTGGTTTTAGATGATAAGAAGGTAAATGACGAAATGATAAAAGTTGTATTTGAAAGATAATATAAAAATTTAGAAAAATAAAAAGTGGGCAATGAGTAAAATATTATACTCAGATACCCACTTTTTTTATTTATCAAAATTAAGCAAATATAGCTTTTACAAATTCTTCTAATCTATCCATTGCAGTCATGAAAGTTTCTTCATTACAAGCATAAGATATACGCATATAATTGTCTAATCCAAAGGCTATACCAGGAACTCCAGCTACATGATATTTGTTAAGAAGCTCTTCACAGAATTCTATTGAGAAACTTTCTTTCCAATCGTATTTTTCTGCAACTTCACTTAAATCTATAAACATATAGAATGCTCCAGATGGCTGTATGTATGAAACATGGTCTATAGCGTCAAGTCTTTCAACAAGCATATCTCTTCTTGATTTGTAAACACTTACCATATGTTTTATATCTTCTTCGCATTCAACTAATGCTCCATATCCTATATACTGAGCAGTTAAACAAGGATGAGAAACTAAATGTCCCTGTATAGAGCTCATAGCTTTTGCAACTTCTTTGTTAGATGCAGTATATCCAAGTCTAAGACCTGTCATAGCAACTGACTTTGCAAATCCATTTATAGTTATTGTTATGTCTTTTGCTTCTTCAGAAAGAGATGCTACAGAAGTAAATCCATCAACATAGCAAATTCTTTCATATATTTCGTCAGCTAGTATGAATATTTCTTTTTCAATACATACGTTAACTATGTCTATTAACTCTTCTTTTGTATATACGTTTCCTGTTGGGTTAGAAGGGTTAGTAAGGATAAGCATTTTTGATTTTTCAGTTATAGCAGCTTCTAATTCTTCTTTAGTTAGTTTAAATCCGTTTTCTCTTTTTGTATCTATGAATTTTGGAACTGCACCAGTAAGTTTAACCATTTCTGGATAACTTACCCAATATGGTTTAGGTATAAGAACTTCTTCTCCTGGGTTAGTTACTGCAAGAAGTGCGTTAGTTATAGAGTTTTTTGCACCACTAGATAATACTATTTCATCTATTGTATAATCACAGTTATTTTCTCTTTTTAATTTTTTTACAATTTCTTCTCTAAGTATTTTAAGCCCTGGAACAAGATCGTATTTAGTGCAATCTTCATCTAATGATTTTTTTCCGTATGCTTTTGCTTTTTCTGGTACTGTGAAGTCTGGTTCACCTATGCTTAGGTTTAGTACGTCTATTCCATTTGCTTTCATTTCTTTTACTTTTGAACTTATTCCTATAGTAAACGACGGTGTTAGTGTGTCTAATTTTGTTGCTAGTTTCATGTTGAGTTCCTCCTTTATGATAAGCAGCCTGATTTTTAGTTTTGGTTTATTTTGTTATGTTTTATGTAATTTTTTGACTGTTTATTTTGTTTTTTAAATTTTTGCTTACTTTATATAATATATTATTTTAAGGGATATATCTATAGTTTGGGAAAAATTTATATTTTCATAGCTGCCAAATTGCTGAAATTAGAAAAATTATCTAATATAGTTTGAAATTTAGAAGAAAATATATAGTTGATATATATTTAAATATAAAAACTATGATAAAATTAAATGAAGAAAAACACTTGGTGTATTTAAATATACGATATACTCTTTTTAGTGTTAGTATATTCAGCTTAATAAAAACATAATATGTATTACAGAGGAGAGTGATGTTATTTATAGGACATCACTTTTTTATTTTGTAAAAAACACTTGACTAATGCAAACACAGAGACTATAATCAAATTATGAAGTAAATATTTTGAAAATTTAATATATAAAAAATAAAAGAAGGGATGTGGTTTTGAATATGCAAATCTTTGAAGTATTGCTGAAGGTATATACTCTGCAAGAGATTAATCGCAGTGATGAGAAGGAGAAAAGTGGATATTTTATAGACCAAACTTTGTTGAGTGATGGCTACTTTAAAAAATTCCATGAATCAGTAGGTTTTAAATATTATTCCTTCAATACGTTATACCCTTTTAAAAATGAAAAGTATGAGAAAGGGAATGTTTATGAACTAAAAATAAGAACAGTAGACTATAATTTAGCTAATTTCTTATTAGAAAACTTACCCAATACTACAACAAAAGAATTAAAAGGATTAGAAGCAAGGGCAAGAATATTAGAAGAAAGGCCAATTGAAAAGCTCTACTCTCTTTCTCCAATAATAGTAAAAACTGCACAAAAGAAATATTGGAAAGAGTGTATGAATGTGGAGGAATATATGGAAAGAATAAAGATAAATCTTATAAAAAAATATAACTCTTTCTTCAATACTAAAATAGATGAGAATTTTGAACTGTTTACATCTATAGTAATCAAAAATAAATGTCCTATAGGATTTAAATACAAGGGGATAAAGTTACCAGGAGATAAAATAGAACTTACAATTGCAGTAAACGAACAGGCACAAAAATTAGCTAACTTTGCTCAAGCTGTAGCTTTAGGGGATCTTGGACCAAGAGGTGCTGGGTTCGTTAATGCGAAATATATAAAATAAAAAATATATCAAATATAAGAGAGGTGATTAACTTGCTAAAAGATCTCGTTGATGTATACAATAATATGAAAAAAAACTGTGAAAATCCAGAAAGATTAATACTAGACGGTTACGTTCCAAAAAATGGAACGTACGTCTTAGTAGAAGTAGATAGAGAAAAAAATAATTTTGAAATACAGGAACCTGTAGAAATAAATAATACTAAAAAAAACGATGAAGAAGATGTTGTAATTAGAGATTATGACTATATCAAATTTTTAGATTACAATAGTTCTCTAATAAGTATGAATAAACCGATAGATTCAAAGAAAAAAATTCATTCTAACAACTATTTAACTTTATTCTTCAAAAAAGAAACTATAACAACAGATGATGAAAAGAAAAAATTAGATGATGATGTTATAGTAGGGTATTATGCTTTGTTAAAAGATATAGAAAAAAAATATACTAATAAAAAAGCTAAAGAATCATATGAATCAGCAGCAAAAGATTTAGAGGAAATAGACTTAGAATTATTAGAAAAAATAGAAAACTGGGTTTTAAAAAATAAATTCTGGGAAAATGAAAAATACAATCTAAAAGATAAAAACTACTTTAAAATATTCTTTGTTCTAAAAGATGATGAAAAAAGAACAAAAGAGTTATACGAAAATGAAGGTAAAAGATATTTACTTCCAAATATATATAATAAAAATGATTATAATGTGAAAATAGAGGATGAGGTAATAGGTCTAAGTGGAAATAATATGGGAATGAACAGCAAAAAGCCATTCCTTGAAAATAAGACTAGAAAAACAAAAGTTCCTATATTGATAACTCAAGAGGAGGCACTTAATTATTCTGAATTATTTAAACTAATTAGTAATATGCTTTCTGAAAAAAAATATAATATCTATATTGACTATGATAGAAATACTATAAAAGGATATAGAAATGGAGAGATTCCAGATCAAGAAATTAAATCAGGAGCGTATATAATGGCTCAAATAGGTCAAAATGAGCCAGAAATACAGCATTTTGATACTATAAGTAATTTTGGAGATAAAACTTGTAAGAGTTTTCAATATAATCAGGTTATAAAAACTAATTTAGAAGATGATAAATATGAATATATAACCTATGAAAGATATAGTAGTATACAAAGATTAATAAATGGAGTACTTTTTGAAAATAAACTAATAGAAAATTATTTTAGAGGCTCTTCAGACATAAAAGTTAAAAATTTAAAAATAAAAGAAGAACTTCTAATGACAAGAGATATTTATCTAAATTGGTTTTATAAGGGAGTTACAAATGGTATTTGTAATACATTAGATAAATCTATATTAAAAATAATAAAAGCAAATATATTAGAAGGAAAAATTATAGCTGCAAAAAAACAAATGAATTTAAGATATTCATTAATTAGTTACTTTACAAATAATAAAAAGGAGGAAGAATTGATGGAAGAAATAAGAGAATATCTAATAGAAAAAATACTTTTAGAAAAAGAAGAGCAAGATAACTGGGATATTGAAAATGATGATGTATATAGTTATCTGGTAGGACAAATAGTTTCAGGACTTCTATCATTTAGTAAGGCGAAGACAGTACCAGCATCAAGTATAAATCAGTTCTTAAACACAGATAATGACAAAATTATAAAAAATAAATTAATAAGACTATATGAAAAGTATAACTATTCTATAGATGCAAGATATTACAATAGAATGAGTTCTGTATTAGGAAAAGTTCTTAGATATGAAGTAAAAAATAAAATAAATAAAAATTTATTATTAGCAGGTTTTCTAGATAGCAAAATATTCTTTATGAAAAAAGAAGAAAATAAATAAAAGGGGGAATAAAAAATGGCTAAGTTAGCGAGAAGAGTATATGGTGTGTTAGGAGTATCTGCAATAAATGCAATGATGAATGCAGATTTTAATGGATATCCAAAGAGTTTAGCAAATGGAACAATATATGCAAGTGATAAATCTTTAAAATATCCTATAAAAAAAACATGGCAGCTTGAAGGAAAAAATGTACTATATATAAAAACAATGAGAATGGAAGCAGGTAAAAAAGGAGAAGTAATAATAGTCCCAAGAGCATTAAAAGAAGGATTTGAAAATATATTTGGAATCGAAGATTTAAGTAAAGTTAAAGATGTTAATGAAATATTAAAGAATCTATTTAGTGCAATAGATGTTAAAAACTTTGGTGCTACATTTGCAGAAAAAGGAAATAATATAGCTATAACAGGAGCGGTTCAGATAGGACAAGGAATGAATAAATATGAATCTACTTCAATAGAAGAACAACAGATATTATCTCCATTTAGAGATCCTAAAGCAAAACCGGGAAAAGATGATCAGGATGATGAAATAGCAAAAAACTCAACACTAGGAACAAAAATAATGACAGATGAGGCACATTACTTCTTCCCATTCAGCATAAATCCTAATGTATATAAAGAATTTGAAGAAATGGGAGTAACAGAAGGATATACAGAAGAAGATTACCTAGAATTCAAAAGAGCTGCATTAAGTGCAATGACAGCCTTTGATACAAATTCAAAATCAGGATGTGATAATGAATTTGGACTATTTATAGAAACAGATAATAAAACATATTTACCAAACCTTGATAAATTTATAGAGTTTGAAAAAGCTGAAAAGAATACAATAAGAGTTAATATAAAAGATTTAATATCTGGAATAGAAGATAAAATAAATTCAATGGAAATATACTACAATCCGCTTACTACAAATATAGAAACAGATTTAGAAGGAGTAAAAATGTTTAACATTGTTACACAGAAAGAGGTGTAATTAATGAAAGTACTAAAATTTAAACTTAGTGGTAACACAGCATTCTTCAAAAATAATGAAGTTAATGCGTATTATTACTTTACATACGGAAACATACATAAAGTTGCTCTTCTAGGAATGCTAGGAGCGATAATGGGCTATGGTGGATACCAAAAGCAACAAAATGAAAATGCAATCTACCCTGAATTTTATGATAGACTGAAAGATTTAAAAATAGCAATAGAGCCTTTAACAGAAGTAGGACAATTTGCTAAAAAAATTCATACATTTAATAACTCTGTAGGTTATGCATCAGATGAAAATGGTAGAAATCTTATAGTAAAAGAACAATGGTTAGAGGAACCAGCTTGGAATATATATTTTTTGATAGATTCTGAAGTTGGCGAAGAACTAGCAGAAAAAATTATAAATAGGGAATGTGTATACATTCCCTATCTTGGAAAAAATGATCATCCAGCAAATATAGAGGATGTAGAAATTATAGAAAATGTAGAAAAAGTAAGTGATAAAAATCTTATAATAAATAGTCTCTTTAAATATGAAGAACGGGAAAGTTATATGATTGAAGATGATGACGAAGAGGAGGAAGAGGATTTAAAAATAATTTATCGTTATACGGAGTACTTACCTATAGGTTTAGACGAAAAAAATAATATGTATGAGTTAGCTAAATTTGTATTTACTAATGAAAGAATTATTAAATTTAATTCACAAGTATTTAAAGCTGGTGAAAAAAATATAGTATTTTATTAATTAAAATAAGGACCGCTTTAATTAGTGGTCCTATTTTTATAGGAGGTTGTATATGGATATTTATGCTCATAGAAAAGGAAATAAGGAAAAAGAATTATTAAGTGAACATCAAGATTTATGTTTAGACTATTTTAAAAGAATAGACAAAGAAAAGGGAATTTTAGATAAGGTAGAAAAGTGTGTATTAAAATATCTTGAGCGAAATCTTACAAAAGATGAAATGCAAATATTTAAAGATGCTTTTGTAGATGCTATATGGCATCATGATGAAGGAAAGAGAAATCCAGTATTTCAAAGGGAAAAAATGAAAAATAATAATATTATGAAAGAAAAAGAATTGGATAAAATAAGTGAAGATATTGGCGAGGGAAGTAAGCATTCTCTTATATCAGCTCTTATATACATAAAGAAGTACTTCTACAAAATAAGAGAATTTGAATTTGAAGATGAAGAGCTCGAAAAAGATTTTAAATTATTTATATTTATAAACGCATATATAATATCTAAACATCATGGTAACCTGGATGAGTTTTATAAATTTATAGGTGTTGATGGAAAATCTAGTAGATTAAAAGAAATAACAGGTGCTATAAGAGGAAATTATGAAATTTTAAAACCTATACTTGAAGATGGTTTATCTGAAGAAGAACTTTGTAAAGGATTAAACTATAAAAATGCTATGAGTAACACTAGAAGTAGAATTGATGAAAAAGATAATAAAGAATCCTCAATAGCGATATACATATATGCTAAACTTCTTTATTCATCATTAGTATCTTGTGATTATTATTCAACATCTCAATATATGTCTGACTCTAAAATGAATAGTTTCGGTTCTACAGAGGATCCAGCTGGCTACGATAAAATATTTGAAGAAACAGAACTTACAAAAATAATAAGAAAATATGAAAAAGATAGCTATGGAAAAAGAGATGACTTCTCTGATGAAAAAAACATAAATGTAATGAGAAGTGAAATGTTCTTAGATGCAGAAAGAAAGTATATAGAAAATAAAGATAAAAGAGTTTACTTGCTAGAAGCTCCAACAGGGAGTGGAAAAAGTAATGCAGCTGTAAATCTTAGTTTAAAAATGATGAAGGAAGGATTTAAAAAATTATATTACGTATATCCATTCAACAATCTAGTTGAACAGAATAGAGAAAGTTTGGATAAAATATTCAAAAATACAGCGTTAGAAAATGATATAGCTGTAGTAAATTCACTTGAAGAAATTGTTGTTAATGAAACTAAAGATGAGGATATATGCAACAAATACCAGAGAGCACTATTAGATAGACAGTTTTTAAATTATCCATTTATATTAACAACGCATGTAAGTTTATTTGATACCTTGTTTGGAGATACTGCAGCTTCGTGTTTTGGATTTATACAGTTAATAGACAGTGTAATAGTATTTGATGAAATCCAAAGTTATAAAAGTACAATATGGGAAGAAATAATTCAATTTTTATATACTTTCTCAGAAATTTTAAATATGAAGATAATAATTATGTCGGCAACTCTACCAGATTTAACCAAATTAATAGGAGAAAAAGGATATTCAGTTGAATTAATAGACGATAGAGAAAAATATTTTTCTCATAAGTTATTTAAAAATAGAGTAGAAGTTTCTTATGAATTATTAAGTGAAGAAATTGAAAAAGACGATTTAGACAAAGTTTTATTTGAACATATAAGTGATAATTTAAAAAAATATGACAAAATAATGATTGAATTTATCAAGAAACAAAGCGCAATGGATTTCTATAATATGTTTATTGAAGAAAATGAGATAGATGGCTTAAACATAGCTCTTATGACTGGTGATGATAATATTCATGAAAGAAAGAAGATTATCAATGAGGTAAAAGCTGAATCGGGAAAAATACTACTAATAGCTACACAAGTTGTCGAGGCTGGTGTAGATATAGATATGGATATCGGATATAAGGATACATCTAAAATAGATAGCGAAGAGCAGTTTATGGGAAGAATAAATAGATCTGCCAAAAAAAATAATTCAATAGTATATTTCTTTAATAAGGATAAGGCAGATGATATTTATAGAAATGATATCGCAGTAAAATATAATTTAACCATAGAGAAAAATGAAGAGATGAGAAAAGCTCTTATGAATAAAGAGTTTAGTAAATATTACTCAGAAATAATTAAGTTTATAAGAGAAAAAAACAAAAATTTATATGAAGGAACAAATAAATTTTTTAAGAATTCTGTTGGAAAATTAAATTTCAATGATGTAAAAAATAGAATGAAACTTATAGATTATAGTAAAAAACGTCAAAGAATTTTCTTAAATAGAACTATACCAAATGATAATGGAAATATGTTGGTTGGTAAAGACGTATGGAATGATTATAAAAAACTTCTCTTAGGTTATGAATATTACAATGAAGAAGGAGAAAAAGTTTCAAAAGAATTGGACTATGCTCAGTGGAAAGTTGAATTATCTAGAATTAATAAAAAAATGAATTACTTTATTTATGAGATAAATGATGTGAATGGAAATGAGTATAATGATTCTATAGGGGATATTTTATATTTTGAAGATGGAGAAGATTATATTAAGAATGATAAGTTAGACAGAGAAAAGTTCTCTAATGAGCAGTTATTTTATTAAAAAGAGAAAAAATTTTAGAAGAAGGTGTTTCGTATGATAAATGGAACATTGATAAACTACTATTTTCATTGTAAAAGACAATGTTATCTACATGGAAATAAAATAAATTTAGAAGATAATAGTGAAGAAGTAAAAATAGGAAGAGCAATACATGAAGAAAAATTGGATTCGGGAAATGTTGAGTTGGCTATAGATAATATAAAGATAGATAAAATAACTAGAGATTACTTAGTTGAAGTTAAAAAATCTGATGCAGATCTAGAAGCAGCAAAATGGCAGACACTATATTATCTAAAAGTACTAAAAGAAAAGGGTATTGTTAAAAAGGGAAAGATAGAGTTTTGTGAGAAAAATAAATCTGATAAAAAGACAATGATTGTTGAATTAAATGAAGAAAATGAAAGAGAATTGGATGAATATATTTTGAAGATAGAAAAACTTTTAGAAGGTGACGAAGTTCCAAAAGTAGAGAAGAAACCAAAATGTAAGAAGTGTGCATATTATTACTACTGCTATATTTAAGGAGGAACAACTATGGGAAGTACAAAGTACATAACATCAATGGGCGAACTTACAAGAAAAGATAATTCTATATGCTTTAGAAAAAATAGTAAAAATGTATATATACCAATAGAAAATACAAAAGAAATTTATATTCTAAATGAAGTTTCTATAAATACAAAACTATTAGACTATCTTTCAAGAAATAATATAATAGTACATTTTTTCAATTATTATGAGGGGTATAGTGGAACTTTTTATCCTAAAGAAAAATATAGAAGTGGAAAACTTCTTTTAAAACAGGTTGAAAAGTTTAATTCTTCTAGAATAGAAGTTGCAAAAGCTATTGTATTAGGGATTGGAGAAAATATTTCTGAACTACTGCAGCATTATTATAAGCACGGAAAGAAGGAAGTGAAAGAAGTTATTGATTGGATAAAAAAAGAACTTCCAGGTAAAGTAAGTGAAGCTGCGACAGTTCCAGAAGTAATGGCTTATGAGGGTGAACTT
This sequence comes from Peptacetobacter hiranonis, assembly GCF_008151785.1. Taxonomy (GTDB): domain Bacteria; phylum Bacillota; class Clostridia; order Peptostreptococcales; family Peptostreptococcaceae; genus Peptacetobacter; species Peptacetobacter hiranonis. The sequence goes on along the minus strand of NZ_CP036523.1, from coordinate 2,498,727 downwards.
TGGTATAGATTTTATGCTTCTTTCAAATATTTTGTTAATGAAGAATTTATAATGAATAAAAGAGTAAAAAGACCACCAGATAATCCTATGAATGCTATGATTTCTTTTGGAAATTCTTTATTGTATTCGAAAGTTATTTCTGTAATTTATCAAACACATTTAGATCAAAGAATTAGCTTTTTACACGAGCCATCAGAAGGTAGATTTTCTCTAAGCTTAGATTTGAGTGAAGTTTTTAAACCGATAATAGTTTTTAAAACTATATTTAATTTAGTAAATAATAAAAGGATAAAAGTAGAAAAACATTTTGAAAAGAGTGTAAATTACTGTGTTTTGAATGAAGAAGGAAGAGAAATATTTATAAAAGAATTTGAGAGTAGAATGGAGGCAGTTTTTAAACATGATCGATTAAAAAGAAAGATTAGCTACAAGACTGCTATAAAATTGGATTGTTACAAATTAATAAAATACATTCTTGAAGATAAGGAATTTGTTCCTTTTTCAGCTAAAGAAGGTGTTTAGTAATGAAGAATAAAAACTATAATTATGCATTCTTATTTTATGATGTAGGTGAGAAAAGAGTTCGGAAGGTATTTAAGATTTGTAAAAAGTATCTAGTACATTATCAGAATTCCGTATTTAGAGGGGATATAACACCTTCAAAGATTATTAGTTTAAAATCTGAATTAAAAAAAGTTGTAAATGAAGATGATTTTATATGTATTATAAAAATGATGAATGATTCTTGTTTTGAAGAGGATGTTATAGGCGAAAAAAGATATAAGGATGATGAGTTGATTCTATAAATATCCCAGCGATCTTTAGGAATTGTGTATATTTCAGTCTTTGAATAATTTTTAAATCGTTGGGAAATAAGATAGGAAATGGGAAAATTCAATAGTTTTATGATATAATAATTTTTAAGAGTATTAATTTTACTATGGCTTATTAATAACATTTGATGTATTTAAATTTGGTAATTTAGATTCCGTTAATGCCGAGTTAGATGGCTTATTAATAACATTTGATGTATTTAAATGGTGGAGCAGCTGCAGACGTCGATAAACAAAGCAGGCTTATTAATAACATTTGATGTATTTAAATGATATAAATTAACTATTGAAGATTGGGCATCTTATAGCTTATTAATAACATTTGATGTATTTAAATTTAAGTAAATTTATGAATATAACAGATGTTAAAGAGGGCTTATTAATAACATTTGATGTATTTAAATTAGAATTCTTTTACTTCTGGCATCATCTCTGAACGCGCTTATTAATAACATTTGATGTATTTAAATAATAAATGTTATGAAGTCACAAAAATGGGCTGCGAAGCTTATTAATAACATTTGATGTATTTAAATTAAGAATCACCGAAAATATACTTAGCCTGTTCTGGAGCTTATTAATAACATTTGATGTATTTAAATATAGATGTTGGGATAAATCTGTATAGAATATCACAGGCTTATTAATAACATTTGATGTATTTAAATGTTCTACCATTCGCCATTCATTCCACCTCCAATCTTGCTTATTAATAACATTTGATGTATTTAAATTGGATCTTATCGTGATATGAACGCTTTTGATTTCTATGCTTATTAATAACATTTGATGTATTTAAATTCTACTGCGGTATTGCTATTTCCAAAGATTACAACTGCTTATTAATAACATTTGATGTATTTAAATCTTAAGAACACTGATGCTAGGGAGTTTAGAGCTATGCTTATTAATAACATTTGATGTATTTAAATTCGCTTTTGGCTTCATTTCTGCATTTTCTATTTCTAAGCTTATTAATAACATTTGATGTATTTAAATAAGCTTTAGTAGTGGTTATTTGACTAAAACTGCACAGCTTATTAATAACATTTGATGTATTTAAATCACACACCTTCTAACCGAAAAGCTGGAATAGAAGGGCTTATTAATAACATTTGATGTATTTAAATTCTCCATCAGGATATAGTTATAAACATAAACATATAGGCTTATTAATAACATTTGATGTATTTAAATAAATGAAATTAGTAGAAATATTATAATAACTATACGCTTATTAATAACATTTGATGTATTTAAATGCAATAGTACTAGGTATAAGAAAGTGGACTAGAGAAGCTTATTAATAACATTTGATGTATTTAAATCGTGTGGAGGACATCCTAACTCTAGCAAAGGTCCATGCTTATTAATAACATTTGATGTATTTAAATGCTTTATACAGATCATGAAAGAATGATTTATAAATGCTTATTAATAACATTTGATGTATTTAAATGAAAATAAATCAAGAAATAGAAGCATTAAAAGCTCGCTTATTAATAACATTTGATGTATTTAAATAAAAATTTTCCAGATGATGATATTGCTAGAAGAAGTAGCTTATTAATAACATTTGATGTATTTAAATTAGAAAAAGGAGTTACAGTGCTAAAAGTTAGCTTTGGCTTATTAATAACATTTGATGTATTTAAATTTTAAAGAATTTATTTCAATATTATAATCATTCAATGCTTATTAATAACATTTGATGTATTTAAATTTCAGACTTAATCCTGCTTCTACTAATTTGTCCTGTGCTTATTAATAACATTTGATGTATTTAAATTTATGTTGCTATAAAGAAAACATTCAAAATGAACGAGCTTATTAATAACATTTGATGTATTTAAATTCAGTCCATACAGGTGCATCACTTAATCCAGAAACATGCTTATTAATAACATTTGATGTATTTAAATGTAAATACTCCAACCACTGCCATTATTATAGTTACTGCTTATTAATAACATTTGATGTATTTAAATGATACAGATAGGAAGCTTTCCCTTCTAGCTATACCTGCTTATTAATAACATTTGATGTATTTAAATAATTCAGGTTTTGCATAAATTGATACATTAACTTTGTGCGTATTAATAATATTTGATGTATTTAAATATAACTGCCTGCTTGTTATGTGAATTAGCTAAAAGAGCGTATTAATAACATTTGATGTATTTAATGATAATTAGATAAATATAAAGTAAACCATATTGACAAAAATAAAAACTCCTTCTAACATAAAAATAAACAAACGAAAAACAAGGAGTTGAAATAATGGGCTTTCAGACCATAACAGAAGTAATAGAACAAAACATCCAAAACGGAATCAAAAAAACAAACCTAACAACAAAAAAACTAATCCTACTTGGAATAGCAGCGGGATTTTTCATAGGAATCGGTGCAGAAGCAAGTAGCCTTGCAATGCATGGAATATCAAACGTGGGACTAGCAAGAACAGTAGCTGGAGCAGTATTCCCAATAGGTCTAATGCTAATCGTACTACTAGGTGGAGAACTATTCACAGGAAACTGCCTAATATCAATGGCAGTATACGACAAAAAAGCAAAACTAAAAGGAATGATCAGAAACCTGACAATAGTCTACATAAGTAACTTCATTGGAGCAGCACTAATGGCATGGATGATAAATAACTGTGGTCAGCTAAACTTTAGCGATGGTGGTGCCGGAGCATTTACGATAAAGGTAGCATTGGGAAAAGTTGGAATAGATCCTATTCAGGCGATAGTTTCTGGAATTTTATGCAACGTACTAGTGTGCTTGGCGATATTTATGGCTGCTACAGCGAAAGACGTTGCTGGAAAATGTATAGCAATATTTTTCCCGATATTTGTATTCGTAATATCTGGATTCGAGCACTGTGTAGCAAATATGTACTATATTCCAGCGGGAATATTTGCAGCTCATAACCCATTATATGCAGCAAAAGCTACAGAACTATATGGAATAACTGCCGAGCAATTATCTGGATTAAACTTTGGTACGATGTTTTCTAACTTAGTACCGGTTACGATAGGAAATATAATCGGTGGAATGGTATTTGTTGGACTATTATATTGGTATTTATATCGGAAAAAAGAAGTATAAAAATATAATTAAAAGAAACTAAAATAAATTTTGCTCTTTATCAAAATGATAGAGGGCATTTTTTATTAAAAAATATATTGAAATTTTTGTTCTCAAGAAAAATTAAAAAATAGATATCTGTATAAAAATATTTATATAATATTATAAAGTAAACAAAAAATATAATAACCACAAAAACACTTTATTAAACAAGAAATTACAAAAAAATCAAAAAAATTTACCCTTCGTATAAACATTACAAACACTACAGTTCAAAAAAACGGACAAGCAATTTCAATGCTTACAGTGTGTTTGACGAAAATATATAAATTTGATAACATTTAACATATAAATTATGAGATGCCCTTTGACGTTGTTAAAGGGAATTTTTTTAGATTTTAAACACTATATATAGTGGTTATAAAAAAATCACATACTATATATAGTTGTTTGAGGGGGAATTATAATGATTGAATTTATAAAGAAAAGAGACGGCAGAACGATACCATTTAATGAAAATAAGATAACTAGAGCTATCTTTCTAGCGGCTTCAGATGTTGCTAAAAAGGAAGGAAAAGCTCCAGATTTTAAAATGGCAGAGGATTTAACACAGGAGGTTATAGCTTTATTAGAAAGAAGATTTGGTGAAGAAGTACCTAGTGTTGAAGATGTACAGGATGCTGTTGTAAAAGTACTTATAGAAACAGGACACGCTAAAACTAGCGAGGAATATATACTTTATAGAGCGGAAAGAACTAGAGTTAGAAATTCTAAGACTAGATTAATGAAGGCGATAGAAAAGATAACGTTCTCTGATGCAGGCGATGCTGATATAAAAAGAGAAAATGCAAATATAGATGGGAATACAGCAATGGGAACAATGCTGCAGTATGGTAGTGCTGTTTCAAAAGAGTTCTGTAAGACAAATGTGTTAAAGCCAGAACATGCAATGGCTCATGATTCAGGTGATATACATATACACGATATGGACTTTTTAAATATGGGAACACTTACTTGTTGCCAGATAGATGTTGAAAAATTATTTGAAGGTGGATTCTCAACAGGACATGGGTTCTTAAGAGAGCCAAACGATATAATGAGCTACGGAGCATTAGCAGCTATTGCTATCCAGAGCAACCAGAACGATCAGCATGGTGGACAGAGTATCCCATTCTTTGATTATGGTTTAGCTGAAGGTGTTCATAAAACATTTAGAAAGTTATACATATCTAACTTAACTAAAGGACTTGTTCTTTTAGATGAATTAGATGATGAAGCTACAAATGAAAGTGTAAAAGAGATAGTTTACAATGTAGAAAAAGAAACTAATGTAAAAGCAAGCCTTGATATAAATAAAAGTGAAGAGTTTACAACTAGAGTGATAGAAAAATTAGCAGCTAAATTCTCTATTACAGTAGTTGAAGCAGAAAAAATAGAAAAGTTTGCTTATAGAGAAGCGTATAAAGAAACAGATAGAAAGACTTATCAGTCAATGGAAGCATTTATACATAACTTAAATACAATGCATTCTAGAGCTGGTGCACAGGTACCATTCTCTAGTATAAACTTTGGTACAGATACTTCTTCAGAAGGTAGAATGGTAAGTAAGAACCTTCTTCTTTCTCAGGAAAAAGGTCTTGGAAATGGTGAAACACCAATATTCCCAATACTTATATTTAAAGTTAAGGAAGGGGTAAATTTAAATCCAGGAGATCCTAACTACGATTTATTCAAATTATCTTGTAGGGTATCTGCTAAGAGATTATTCCCTAACTTTAGTTTCTTAGATGCACCATTTAATGCTAAGTATTATGTTCCAGGAAATCCTGAAACAGAAGCTACTTACATGGGATGCAGAACTAGAGTTATAGGAAATGTTTGTGGTCCAGAAACTGTTAGTGGTAGAGGTAACTTATCATTTACAACTATAAATCTACCAAGATTAGGGATAATTCATGGATGTGTAGATGGTTCAAATCCTGATATAGATGGATTCTTTAAGGATCTTGATGAAAAGATAGATTTAGTTATAGATCAGTTATTAGAAAGAATGGAAATACAAGGTAAGAAGAAAATGAAAAACTTCCCATTCCTTATGGGACAGGGGGTTTGGATGGGTTCTGATGAGCTTGGACCAGAAGATGAGCTAGAAGATGTTATTAAACAGGGTACTTTAACAGTTGGTTTTATAGGTTTAGCCGAGTGTTTAATAGCACTTATAGGTAAGCATCATGGAGAAAGTGAGGATGCCCAGAAGCTTGGTTTAGCTATTGTTTCTCATATGAAGGATAGAATGGATGAGGCTACAGAAAAATACGGTCTTAATTTCTCTTTAATAGGTACTCCTGCAGAAGGTTTATCAGGTAGATTTACTGAGATAGATAAGAAAAAATACGGAGAAATAAAAGGTGTTACAGATAAGGAATATTATACAAATTCATTCCATGTGCCTGTGTATTATAATATAAGCGCATATGAAAAGATAAATATAGAAGCTCCTTATCATGAGTATACAAATGGGGGCCATATTACTTATGTTGAGTTAGATGGGGATCCTACTAATAATTTAGATGCATTTGAGTCAGTTGTTAGAGCGATGAAGGATGCTGGAATAGGATATGGAAGTATAAATCATCCTGTTGATAGGGACCCAGTTTGTGGATATTCTGGAATAATAAACGGAGATATATGCCCAGCATGTGGACGTAATGAAAAGGATAGCGATATAAAATTTGAGAGAATTAGAAGAATAACTGGATATCTTGTTGGTACTGTTGATAGATTCAATAATGCTAAGAGAGCAGAGGTTAGAGATAGAGTTAAGCATATGTAATTTTTTATATGTTTAGGGATTAAAAAAGGAAGTGTAATTTATATGGATATAAGGATAGCTTCAGATGTTACTTTTGATAGTATAGTCGATGGTCCTGGTTTGAGAGCGGTGGTGTGGACACAAGGATGTAAGCATAATTGTATAGGATGCCATAACCCTCAGACTCATAGCACAATGGGCGGAAAGGTTGTAGATACAAGTGAGATTATAGATAAAATTAAGTCTAAAAAGCTTCAGAGTGGAGTTACTTTATCTGGAGGAGAACCATTTTTACAACCAGAAGCAGTTGGAGAAATTGCATCAGCTGTTAAAGAAATGGGTATGAATGTATGGTCTTTTACTGGATTTACATTTGAGCAGCTTATAGATAAGAAGAATAAAAATTACTTTAGTAATATAAGACTTCTTAATAATATAGATGTTCTTGTGGATGGTAAATTTGAATTTGATAAAAAGGATATTTCTTTAAAGTTTAGAGGATCATCAAATCAGAGAATCATAGATGTAAAGAAAAGTTTAAAGCTTGGAAGAGTAGTTATACGGGAAAAATATACTGAAAATTATATAGATAATTTTCTTCCTATGGCAAAATAATAAATATTGAATAATTTGAGTGTGGTAAATTTACTGCACTCTTTTTTATTTTAAAAATAAGATTAATTGAAATTTGTTGTAAGCATTGAAATTGCAAGTTAAATAGAAGATATTATTAAGTGATATATAAAATTATATAAAAAAGTTTTGAAAAAAGTTAAAAAAAGTATTGACCTAGTTGAGTAAAGGTGATATTATAATACTTGTCCTTGAGAGAGGGCAAGAAAATAAAAAATAAAACGAAAGTTTTAAATGAACTTTGAAAACTGAACAGCAGATATATTTAGTTCGAACAAATAGTTCGAACGCCATACAAACCATGCCAGATATTTTGAGATAACATCTGAGCGGATATAACAAACTGATTTTATTTTGAGCAACGGAATTTTGAGCATTGTCGAAAAATTCGTTGGCGATATAAAATTCGAAGAATTTTATTTTGAGAGTTTGATCCTGGCTCAGGATGAACGCTGGCGGCGTGCCTAACACATGCAAGTCGAGCGATTCTCTTCGGAGAAGAGCGGCGGACGGGTGAGTAACGCGTGGGTAACCTGCCCTGTACACACGGATAACATACCGAAAGGTATGCTAATACGGGATAATATATAAGAGTCGCATGACTTTTATATCAAAGAATTTTCGGTACAGGATGGACCCGCGTCTGATTAGCTTGTTGGCGGGGTAACGGCCCACCAAGGCGACGATCAGTAGCCGACCTGAGAGGGTGATCGGCCACATTGGAACTGAGACACGGTCCAAACTCCTACGGGAGGCAGCAGTGGGGAATATTGCACAATGGGCGCAAGCCTGATGCAGCAACGCCGCGTGAGCGATGAAGGCCTTCGGGTCGTAAAGCTCTGTCCTCAAGGAAGATAATGACGGTACTTGAGGAGGAAGCCCCGGCTAACTACGTGCCAGCAGCCGCGGTAATACGTAGGGGGCTAGCGTTATCCGGATTTACTGGGCGTAAAGGGTGCGTAGGCGGTCTTTCAAGTCAGGAGTTAAAGGCTACGGCTCAACCGTAGTAAGCTCCTGATACTGTCTGACTTGAGTGCAGGAGAGGAAAGCGGAATTCCCAGTGTAGCGGTGAAATGCGTAGATATTGGGAGGAACACCAGTAGCGAAGGCGGCTTTCTGGACTGTAACTGACGCTGAGGCACGAAAGCGTGGGGAGCAAACAGGATTAGATACCCTGGTAGTCCACGCTGTAAACGATGAGTACTAGGTGTCGGAGGTTACCCCCTTCGGTGCCGCAGCTAACGCATTAAGTACTCCGCCTGGGGAGTACGCACGCAAGTGTGAAACTCAAAGGAATTGACGGGGACCCGCACAAGTAGCGGAGCATGTGGTTTAATTCGAAGCAACGCGAAGAACCTTACCTAGGCTTGACATCCTTCTGACCGAGGATTAATCTCCTCTTTCCCTCCGGGGACAGAAGTGACAGGTGGTGCATGGTTGTCGTCAGCTCGTGTCGTGAGATGTTGGGTTAAGTCCCGCAACGAGCGCAACCCTTGTCTTTAGTTGCCATCATTAAGTTGGGCACTCTAGAGAGACTGCCAGGGATAACCTGGAGGAAGGTGGGGATGACGTCAAATCATCATGCCCCTTATGCCTAGGGCTACACACGTGCTACAATGGGTGGTACAGAGGGCAGCCAAGCCGTGAGGTGGAGCAAATCCCTTAAAGCCATTCTCAGTTCGGATTGTAGGCTGAAACTCGCCTACATGAAGCTGGAGTTACTAGTAATCGCAGATCAGAATGCTGCGGTGAATGCGTTCCCGGGTCTTGTACACACCGCCCGTCACACCATGGGAGTTGGAGACACCCGAAGCCGACTATCTAACCTTTTGGGAGAAGTCGTCGAAGGTGGAATCAATAACTGGGGTGAAGTCGTAACAAGGTAGCCGTATCGGAAGGTGCGGCTGGATCACCTCCTTTCTAGGGAGAATTATCTGCTGTTCGGTTTTGAAGGTTCATTCCTTCAAAACTGTACTTTGAAAACTACATATATATTATGATATGACATCATTTATTTCCTTAATGTGATAGATAAGGATGATAACCTTATAAAAAAATATCAAACTGTAACTGGTCAAGTTATTAAGGGTGCAGGGCGGATGCCTTGGCACCGGGAGCCGATGAAGGACGTGATAAGCTGCGATAAGCTATGGGGAGTTGCACGTAAACTTTGATCCATAGATTTCCGAATGAGGAAACTCACCATGAGTAATGTCATGGTATCTTCGAGTGAATACATAGCTCGTTGAGGGGAACTCGGGGAACTGAAACATCTAAGTACCCGAAGGAAGAGAAAGAAATTCGATTCCGCTAGTAGCGGCGAGCGAACGCGGAACAGCCCAAACCTAAGAAGTTCGCTTCTTAGGGGTTGCGGACATATCATCAGGAAGAGGTTATTACAGACGAAGAGTTTTGGAAAGCTCCGCCATAGAAGGTAACAGCCCTGTAGTCGAAGTGAGAAGACTTCCGATATGATCCAGAGTACCACGGGACACGTGAAACCCCGTGGGAAGCAGGAGGGACCACCCTCCAAGGCTAAATACTACCCGGTGACCGATAGCGCATAGTACCGTGAGGGAAAGGTGAAAAGAACCCCGGGAGGGGAGTGAAATAGAACCTGAAACCCTGTACTTACAAACTGTGGAAGCACATTTCTTGTGTGACCGCGTACTTTTTGTAGAACGGGCCAACGAGTTACGTTATGCAGCAAGGTTAAGTACTTCAAGTATGCAGCCGCAGCGAAAGCGAGTTTTAACTGAGCGTTTAGTTGCATGACGTAGACCCGAAACCGGGTGACCTATCCATGAGCAGGTTGAAGCGAAAGTAAAATTTCGTGGAGGACCGAACCCACGAGCGTTGAAAAGCTCGGGGATGACTTGTGGATAGCGGTGAAATTCCAATCGAACCCGGAGATAGCTGGTTCTCCCCGAAATAGCTTTAGGGCTAGCCTCAGATTCAGAGATACGGAGGTAGAGCACTGAATGTCCTAGGGGGTATTGCACCTACCGAAGACTATCAAACTCCGAATGCCGTCATCTTTTATCTGGGAGTCAGACCGTGGGTGATAAGATTCACGGTCGAGAGGGCAACAGCCCAGACCGTCGGCTAAGGTCCCCAAATGTAGGTTAAGTGGTAAAGGATGTGGGATTGCACAGACAACCAGGATGTTGGCTTAGAAGCAGCCACTCATTCAAAGAGTGCGTAATAGCTCACTGGTCGAGTGATCCTGCGCCGAAGATTTCCGGGGCTAAAACCTACTACCGAAGCCACGGCATCATTTATGATGGGTAGGGGAGCTTTCTTTACTGGGCAGAAGCATGACCGTAAGGACATGTGGACTGTAAAGAAGTGAGAATGTTGGCATGAGTAGCGAGATGTGGGTGAGAATCCCACAGGCCGTAAACCCAAGGTTTCCAGGGGAAGGTTCGTCCTCCCTGGGTTAGTCGGGACCTAAGCCGAGGCCGAAAGGCGTAGGTGATGGACAACAGGTTGAAATTCCTGTACCGCCAATAAGCGTTTGAGAAATGGGATGACACAGTAGGACAGGATGAGCGTGCTGTTGGTTATGCACGTCCAAGCACTGAGGCAGTATCCGGAGGCAAATCCACGGATATAATGCTGGGGTGTGACGGGGAGCGAAATTTAGTAGCGAAGCATCTGCATTCACACTGTCGAGAAAAGTCTCTATCGAGTTTAAAGGCGCCCGTACCGCAAACCGACACAGGTGGGTGAGGAGAGTATCCTAAGGCCAGCGAGAGAACTGTTGTTAAGGAACTCGGCAAAATGACCCCGTAACTTAGGGATAAGGGGTGCCATCGAAAGATGGCCGCAGAGAATAGGCCCAAGCGACTGTTTACCAAAAACATAGGTTTCTGCTAAGTCGCAAGACGATGTATAGGAGCTGACGCCTGCCCGGTGCTGGAAGGTTAAGGGGATCTGTTAGAGCAATCGAAGCAGTGAACTTAAGCCCCAGTAAACGGCGGCCGTAACTATAACGGTCCTAAGGTAGCGAAATTCCTTGTCGGGTAAGTTCCGACCCGCACGAAAGGCGTAACGATTTGGGCACTGTCTCAACAACAGACTCGGTGAAATTGTAATTCCGGTGAAGATGCCGGATACCTGCGACAGGACGGAAAGACCCCATGGAGCTTTACTGTAGCTTGGCATTGGGTCTTGGTACTACATGTACAGCATAGGTGGGAGGCTTTGATTCCAGGACGCCAGTTTTGGATGAGCCACCGTTGGGATACCACCCCTGTAGTACTGGGACTCTAACCAGAGGCCTTGAATCAGGTCTTGGGACACTGTCAGGCGGGCAGTTTGACTGGGGCGGTCGCCTCCCAAAAGGTAACGGAGGCGCTCAAAGGTTCTCTCAGCACGGTCGGAAATCGTGCACAGAGTGTAAAGGCATAAGAGAGCTTGATTGCAAGACATACAGGTCGAGCAAGGACGAAAGTCGGACTTAGTGATCCGGTGGTTCTGAGTGGAAGGGCCATCGCTCAACGGATAAAAGCTACCCTGGGGATAACAGGCTTATCTCCCCCAAGAGTCCACATCGACGGGGAGGTTTGGCACCTCGATGTCGGCTCATCACATCCTGGGGCTGTAGTAGGTCCCAAGGGTTGGGCTGTTCGCCCATTAAAGTGGTACGCGAGCTGGGTTCAGAACGTCGTGAGACAGTTCGGTCCCTATCCGTCGCAGGCGTAGGAAATTTGAGAGGATCTGCCCTTAGTACGAGAGGACCGGGGTGGACGTACCGCTGGTGTACCAGTTGTCTCGCCAGAGGCATGGCTGGGTAGCTATGTACGGAACGGATAAGCGCTGAAAGCATCTAAGCGCGAAGCCAGCCTTAAGATAAGATTTCCCATTCTTCGGAAGTAAGACCCCATGAAGACTACGTGGTTGATAGGTCGGAGGTGGAAGTGCAGTAATGTATGCAGCTTACCGATACTAATAGGTCGAGGACTTGACCAAGAAAATATTTGGTAATTTGATTAATATGTATGTAGTTTTCAGAGTACAATCTCTGAAAATAAAGATTATGTGGTTATTATAGAAGAGAGGATACACCTGTTCCCATTCCGAACACAGAAGTTAAGCTCTCTATCGCTGATGGTACTTGGGGCGAAGGCCCCTGGGAGAGTAGGACGTAGCCACGTAATCTTTTTTTTTACAAAAAATTAATTGAGGGCAGACTTATGAATAAAAATAACGATGAACTTTTTATAAATAATGGATTAAAAAAAATACTAGATGAAAAAATAGTATCATTTCATATGCCGGGGCATAAATGTGGAAAGATTTACGATAGATTAAAATATACAGAAATGTTAGAAGGGTTATATAAAACTGATACAACGGAAATACCGGGTACAGATAATTTACATTCTCCTGAAGATATAATTAAGGAAAGTATATTAAAGGCAGAGAAAGTTTTTGAAAGTGGAAAAACATATTATTTAATAAATGGAAGTACATGTGGTATAGAGGCTGCGATAATGGCTACATGCAATCCAGGTGAGAAACTAATTCTTAGTAGAGATTCACATCAGTCCGCAGTAAATGCATGCATATTAGGGGATATAGTTCCAATATATGTGAAATCAGAAATAGATAAATATACAAATATTCAAAGAGGAAATTCTTTTGAGGATGTAAAAAAAGCAATAGACGAAAATGAAGATACAAAAGTATTATTTTTAACTTATCCAACATACTACGGAATAACATTTGAGTTGGAAAAAATAATTTCTTATGCCCACGACAAAGAGATGGTTGTAGTAATTGATGAAGCGCATGGAGCTCATCTAGGGCTTAGTGAAAAACTTCCTAAAACAGCTCTTGAATGTGGAGCAGATATAGTCATACAGAGTACACATAAAACACTACCAGCATTTACACAGTCTTCAATGATGCATATATCAAAAGAAGCTTTAAAAAGTGGAAGAGTAGATACAGATAGAATAGAAAAAATGCTTAAAATGACAGAAACATCAAGCCCTTCATATATACTGATGCAGTCTTTAGAAATTGCAGTTGATATATATGAAAAATACGGAAAAGAATTGATGGAAGAACTTATAAATAATATAAATGAATTCAAAATTAAAATAGAAGAAATAAATGAATATACAAATAAAACGAAAATTAAAAATGTAGATTTTTTCAAAATACATAATGAAAAAGATCTAACAAAAATATTCATATCTAGCTTAGAAGTTGGATTAACAGGATATGAATTTGAGGAAATACTTAGAAAAGAGCATAACATACAAGTCGAGTTATCAAATTATTCAGGAGCATTGATGATAGCTACAATAGGAAATGAAAAAGAAGACTTTGAGAAACTTGAAAATGCGCTGATAGAAATATATATAAAATCATTAGAAGAAGGTCGTAAAAAAATAGAGCCAGTAGATTATCCATACGAGCTAATTCCGCAGATGGCACTAACACCAAGAGAGGCCTTCTATTCAAGAAAGAAGAAAAATGTTAAAATAGAAGAGTCTATAGGAAAAATTTGTGGAGAAAATATAGTTCCATATCCACCGGGAGTATGTATGATTGCTGCTGGAGAAATAATACCACAAGAAATAATGGATTACCTAAAATACTGTAAAAAAGAAGGTATGGAAATAACAGGAGTAAAAGATTCAAGATTTGAATATATCCAAATTATAGACTAATCAAACTACTACGGAGATGCTAAAAATGAACGGAAAGCTAATAATAATAGAAAGTGGTTCAGATGCTAGTGGAAAGGCGACACAGTCTGAAGAACTACTAAAAAAATTAACTGCAGATGGATATAATGTAAGAAAAGTAGAATATCCAAACTATAAATCAGAATCCTCTACACTTGTAAAAATGTATCTAAGGGGCGATTTTGGAAAACATGCAGATGATGTAGATGCATATATAGCCTCTACATTCTTTACAGCAGATAGATATGCTTCATTTAAAACTGAATGGGAGGAATTTTACCGTTCAGGAGGAATAGTAATTGCTGATAGATATACAACATCAAATATGGTTCATCAGGCTTCTAAAATGGAAATAGAAGAACGTGACAAGTATTTAGATTGGCTAGAGGACTATGAATACAATCTATTCAAAATTCCTAGACCAGATGAAGTGATTTTCTTAAATGTACCTGTTGACTACAGCATAAAGCTAATGGAAAATAGAAAAAACAAATTTACAGGTGAGGAAGAAAAAGATATACATGAAAGCGATAAAAACTACCTTAGAAAGACATACAACAATTCTCTTTATATAGCAGATAAGTATAATTGGAAACGAGTTGAATGTGTAGAGAATGAACAACTTAGAACAATAGAAGATATAAGCAATGAAATATATGAAATAGTAAAAAATATACTATAAATAAAAATGGAGGTGACTCGATTGTATTTTGACCAAATAAAAGGACAAGACTTTGCAAAAAGATATATATCAAATGCAATGAATAAAAACATGCTAAACAATGCATACATATTCGAAGGAATAAAAGGTATTGGTAAAAAAACTTTTGCTAGAGAATTTGCCAAAATACTTATAGGAGTATCTCCAGAAAACAGTCCAGACTTTAACGTAATAGCTAAAGAAGAAGGATCACACAGAATAAAAATAGAAAAAATAAGAAAAATGAAAGAGGATGTATACGAAAAGCCTATTTCAGATTATAAAATATATGTAATAGAAAATGCAGAATTAATGAGTGAAGAAGCTCAAAATGCAATATTAAAAACGATAGAAGAACCTCCAGGATATGCAATATTTATCCTAATAGCAGAAAATAAAGAAGCTCTTCTAAATACTATAAAATCTAGATGTGACATAGTAAAATTTGTTCCACTATCTAATGATATAGTAAAAAATCATCTAATAGAAAACCTTGGACTAGACGAAGAATATGCTAAAATGTGTGCAAACTTCTCAAAGGGAAGCATAACTAGAGCAATAGAGCTTGCTAATGATGAGGAATTTAAAGAGATGAGAGAGTTTATACAGAATTGTATATCCATAATATCAGAAAAGAAAAAACTAGAGATAGAAAGACTAGCCGATGGTGTTGAAAAATATGAAAAACAGATTATGAATTTCCTAGATATTATGGTAAACTATTTTAGAGATATAATAATGTTTAAAGAAGGAATAAACCTTCTTACAAACACAGACAGAATAACATTTATTGAGAATATGTCTGATAAAATAAATGGTTCTCAAATAGCTAAAATTATTGATATAATAGAAGATACTAAAAAGAAGCTAAAAGGATTTTGTAGCTTTAAAATGAGTATGCAAGTTATGTTTTTAAATATATACGAGGTGATTAAATGATAAAAATAGTAGGAGTAAGATTTAAAAAAGCTGGCAAAATTTACTATTTTGACCCAGCTGGACTTGATATAGAAGTAAATCAAGATGTAATAGTTGAAACAGCTAGAGGTCTTGAATTTGGACATGTTGTAGTTGGAGGAAAAGAGATATCAGAAGAAGAACTAGTATCTCCATTAAAACCGATAATAAGAATTGCAACAGAAGAAGACAAAAAAGTATACAATGAAAACAAAGAAAAGGCAAAAGAAACATTTGTATTATGTCAGGAAAAAATAAAAGAACATGGACTTACAATGTGCCTTATAGATTGTGAATACACATTTGACAGAAATAAACTTATATTCTACTTCACTGCAGAAGGAAGAATAGATTTCAGAGAACTTGTAAAAGATTTAGCATCTATATTCAAAACAAGAATAGAATTAAGACAGATAGGTGTAAGAGATGAAGCTAAATCAATAGGTGGTCTTGGACCTTGTGGAAGAAAACTTTGCTGCTCAGCTTGGTTAGGAGATTTCCAGCCAGTTTCTATAAAAATGGCAAAAGATCAGAGCTTATCTTTAAATCCAACAAAAATATCTGGAATATGTGGAAGATTATTCTGCTGCTTAAAATACGAGCACGATGTATATGCAGAAGCACTTGAAAAACTACCAGTTGTTGGAGCATTAGTTCAAACTTCTGAAGGAAAAGGTAAGGTAATAGAAGTAAATCCTCTTCTTGAACAGGTTAGAGTAGAATTCCAGGATAAGACTATAAGAGTTTATCTAAAAGACGATGTACAAATACTAAAAGAACCTAGAAGAGAAAGAAATGGCGAATATATAGATGCCGAAACAATGAAAGAATTAAAAAGACTAGAAGACTAGCTTACGATTTAAACTGCCCAAAAGAGAATACTCTTTAAACTTGGGCAGTTTTTTTAAACTAAATTTTAAAAAAGATAATAAAATTGTGAAAGGAAAACTTTTCAATGAACGTTGAGATAAAAGAACAGGAAAGAGTTGATGACCTACAGTTAAAAGGTCTTAAAATAATTCAGAATACAGATGGATTCTGCTTTGGAACAGATGCAGTACTACTTGCAAATTTTGCGAGAGTTAAAAATGGAGCAAGAGTTGCAGATTTGGGAACAGGAACAGGAATAATACCACTTATAATATATGGAAAAAACAATGTAGAAAAAATATACGGTGTTGAAATACAAGAAGAAGTATTTGAAATGGCATCGAGAACTGTAAAAATGAATGAAATAGAAGATAAAATAGAGATAGTAAATGCTGACTTAAAAGAAATAAAAGAAGTACTTCCTCAAAATACATTTGATGTTGTAACATCAAATCCTCCGTATATGCACAGTGAAGGTGTAAAAAATCCAAATGATAAAAAGATGATATCTAGACACGAGGTAAAATGCAATCTAGATGATGTTATAAAGGCTGCGTCAATACTTCTAAAAGAAAGAGGAAAATTCTTTATGATACATAGACCTACAAGACTTATAGATATAGTTACAATAGGTAGAAAGTATAGATTAGAGCCTAAGATAATGAGATTTATACATCCTAGAGCAGATAAAGCTCCAAATCTACTGCTAGTTGAATTTACAAAAGGAGGAAAACCAGATTTAAAAATAATGGATCCTCTTTATGTATATGATAATGAAGGAAACTACACTCAAGAAATACTGGATATCTACTCAGAAGACTACAAGACTCCTAGTAGATAAGCCAACTTTGCAGATATAGAAAATTTAAATAAAAAATTTGTAAAAAGGAGAAAAAAATGGCAGGAAAATTATACATATGCCCAACACCAATAGGGAACTTAGAAGACATTACATATAGAACATTGAGAATACTAAATGAAGTTGATTTAATAGCAGCGGAGGACACAAGACATAGTTTACAGCTTTTAAATCACTTCGATATATCAAAACCTCTTACAAGTTATCATGAGCATAACAAAGATTCAAAAGGAGGATATCTAATAACAAAATTATTAGAAGGAGAAAACATAGCATTAATAAGTGATGCTGGAATGCCTGGTATATCAGATCCAGGACAGGATATAATATCTGAGGCTATAGAAAATAATATAGAAATAGAAGTACTTCCTGGGGCGACTGCATTTGTAACAGCACTTGTTGGAGCTGGAATGGATACACACAAATTTGTATTTGAAGGATTTCTAGACAGAGATAAAAAACTTAGAAGAAAAAGATTAGAAGAAATAAAAAATGAAAAAAGAACAATAATATTCTATGAATCGCCACACAGATTAAAAGAAACTTTAAAGGATATGCTAAAATATCTTGGAAATAGAAAAATTGCTGTAAACAGAGAACTTACTAAAAAATATCAGGAAATAATTAGAGAAGATATAGAAACTGTTATAGAAATTTTCAATAATAGAGAAGTAAAAGGAGAATTCGTTCTAATTGTAGAAGGATTTTCAGGTGAAGTAGAAGAAATAGGAAAATACGACGATTTAAATGAAAGAGAATATGTTATCCAATTAATGGAAGAGGGTATAAATAAAAAAGACGCTATAAAAATAGTATGCAAGGATAGAAAGCTAAAGAAAGATATAGTTTATAAACAGGTACTAGATTTATAAAACAAACCGTCTAATACGATTTGAGGTGGTTTTATGGAGAAAATAAGAAGGAAATTTCTTGAAGCATTAAAAGCACAAAATACTTCTGAAATTATAGAGCAGATGGATAAAGATGGAGAATTAGAAAAAATATTTCCGCATATAATAGAAATGAAAAAAATTGGGAAATGTAGATATCATGTTGTAGACAGCTTTACCCATTCAATGAATGCTTTAAAAGAGCTTGAAAAGGTTATAAATGAACGATTTTTCCCAAATCATCTTGTAGAATTTGTAAGAGATGATATTGAAACGCAAGTAGATGATGAGTTTAAGAAAGTCGAACTTTTAAAACTAGCGACATTTTTACACGATATGGGAAAACCTAAAAGTATGACTATTGGAGAAGATGGAAATGCCCACTTTAAAGGTCATGAAAAGCTTGGAGCAGATATGCTTCATGATGTTATTGCCGATTTTGGAATAAGCGAAGAAGCAGAAAATATAGTACACAAATACATAGAGTATCATATGATGCTACTAGAATTTTATAAGAATGACAATATGGGTAAAAAAGTGCTTTATAAAGCATTTAGAAAAGTTGGTGCCGATATAGCAGGAATAATGATTATAGGATATTCTGATGTTGTATGTACTAGAAGATTGATATACGAAAATGAAAATTACGGTGTTCTAAGAACGTATATAGACTATGCTCTTACAAGCTATTACTATAGGTTTGATGAAGAATCGGAATAGTAAAGTGAATAAATAAAATTAAATTAAATGGATAAAAAATAAAAGCTGATGATTTCATCAGCTTTTTTAATATCCAAATTAAAAATAAATTAATTATAGAATAGATTTTGCCTGTATAGGAGTTGATAATATAACAGATGTTTTTGTTGAACCTATTTTTTTGATGCTGTCTATAACATTTTCTAATTCCTGCATATCACGTACAAGAACTTTTAAAAGAGAGCAGTCATCGCCTGTTATATGATGGCATTCAACTATTCTTGGGTCGCTTTTTGCATTTTCTAAAAATTCAGCATAACTTTGGCTACCAGGAAGTGAAATATGTATAAATGCTTTTATATTTCTTCCAAGAGCATCTGGATTTATTATTGCTTTATAGCCAGATATTATACCACAGTTTTCAAGTCTTTTTATTCTCTCTGAAACCGCTGGAGAAGTTAAGCCAATAAGCTTACCTAAATCCTTCATAGAAATTCTACCATCTTCCTGAAGTATTTCAATTATCTTTCTATCTGTTTCGTCTAATTTTTTAACTGTGTTTTCCATAAACACTCCTCCTTTGTATAATTTATATACCTATAATATCTTGTAACAATGTCCTTTGATTTATAAAGCTTTAATATGCAAAAATAAATAAAAGATAGATAAATTAAGTATTTATTGTTAGATATGTAAAAAAAATAACCCCTATAATTATAATAAAGCATAATATTTATAAAGTTTCAAGAGTAATTTGAAGAAAAAAGTAAAAAAATTTAAAAAAATGTAAAAAAACCTTTGATATTACAAGTAATTGGTTATGAAATAAAAATTTTGAAAAATGACATTCATTTTTAAAAGAAAAAGTATTTCTATTTTGCATCGTTGTAAAGATAAATAAATTGACAATAGCTAATAAATTGGATAAAATTAAAGTAATTGTAAAAGAATTCAATAAATTAAAAGCGATGAAGAGAAGAGTAAGAATAGAGTAATTCTACAGAGAGCCAGAGAAGGTGAAAGCTGGTGTTTTGACGATATTCTGAATATGGACTTGGAGCTTTTTGGTCGAGCATAGATGTAAGACCTAAACGTTTAGACACGTTATAGTCTACTTGAGATATCCACTATTTGTATATATTGTGGATAAATTAGGGTGGTACCGCGAATACAATCGCCCCTATGAGAGATCATAGGGGTGTTTTTTATTTGAGTGATTAAATTAAAATAAAATACAGGAGGAAAATTATGAGCAAACCAACTTTTTATGTAACAACACCAATATATTATCCAAGTGGTAAATTACACATTGGACATACTTACACTACTGTTGCAGCAGATGCAATAGCTAGATTTAAACGTTTCTGTGGATACGATGTTAAATTCCTTACAGGAACAGACGAACATGGAGAAAAAATACAGAAAAAAGCTAAAGAAGCAGGAATGACTGAAATAGAATATCTTGATGGAATGATTGCTGATATAAAAGCTTTATGGAAAAAATTAGATATATCTTATGATGATTTCATAAGAACTACTGAACCAAGACATACAGAAATAATACAGAAAATATTTACTAAATTATACGAACAGGGAGATATATACAAAGGTACTTACGAAGGTAGATACTGTACTCCATGTGAAAGTTTCTGGACTGAATCTCAGTTAATAGATGGAACAAAATGCCCAGACTGTGGTAGAGAAACTTACGTAGCAAAAGAAGAAGCTTACTTCTTCAAACTATCTAAATACGAAGATAGATTAAAAGAATTATTCAGCAGAGATGATTTCTGTCTACCAGTTTCAAGAAGAAATGAAATGGTTTCTAACTTCTTAGACAAAGGACTAGAAGATCTATGTGTAACTAGAACTACATTTGACTGGGGTATACCAGTGCCATTCGATGAAAAACATGTTATATATGTATGGGTTGACGCTCTTTGCAACTACATAACAGCTTTAGGATACATGACTGATAACGACGAAGAATTCAAAAAATACTGGCCAGCATCAGTTCATTTAACAGCTAAAGAAATAACAAGATTCCATACAATAATATGGCCAGCTATACTTATGGCACTAGGTCTAGAAGTACCAAAACAGGTATATGGACATGGATGGATATTATTCGACGACGATAAAATGAGTAAATCAAAAGGTAATGTTGTTTACCCAGGTCCAATGATAGAAAGATATGGAGTAGACGCATTAAAATACTTCCTACTTAGAGAATTCTCATTTGGTCAGGATGGAAGCTACACTAACAGAAACTTCATAAACAGAATAAACTCTGACTTAGCTAACGATTTAGGAAACTTAGTAAGCAGAACAGTTGCAATGGTAGAAAAATACAATGAAGGTTTAATACCAGAAGCTACAGTAGCTACTGAATTTGATGAATCATTAAAAGAACAGGCTGCAGCATCAGCTAAAGATTTTGAAGCTCAGATGGATGCTTTACAGTTCCACGAAGCACTAGAATCAGTATGGAAATTAGTAAGAAGAACTAACAAATACATAGATGAAACTATGCCTTGGGCTTTAGCTAAAGATGAAGCTAAAAAAGAAGAATTAAACACAGTATTATACAACTTATGTGAATCTATAAGAATAATAGCAACACTTATAAACCCAATAATGAACACTACTGCTAACAGAATATACGATCAGTTAGGAATAGCTGGACAGGAAGATATAACTAATTGGGAAAGTGTTAAATCATTCGGCTTAATAAAAGTTGGAACAAAAGTACACAAAGGTGAAGCTTTATTCCCAAGATTAGACGTTGAAAAAGAAATAGAAGAATTAGAAAAAATGTTCGCTCCTAAAAAAGAAGAAGTAAAACCTCTAGAACATAAAGAACAGATAACTATAGACGACTTCGATAAAGTAGAACTTAGAGTTGGGGAAATAGTTAAATGTGAAAAACATCCAAAAGCAGACAAATTATTAGTATCTCAGGTTAATTTAGGTGCTGAAACAAGACAGATAGTATCTGGAATAGCTAAATGGTACAAACCAGAAGAAATGGTTGGTAAAAAAGTAATAGTTGTTTGCAACTTAAAACCAGTTAAACTTAGAGGAGTAGAATCTGCAGGAATGATACTTGCTGCAGGAGATGACGGAGACGATCTTGTAATACCAACAGCTCAGGATGCAAAACCAGGCTGTGAAGTATGCTAATGAAAGGAAATTAAAAATGTTATTTGACTCACATGCACATTTAAACGACGAAAGCTTCGATGAAGATAGAGAAGAAGTGATAGCGTCTTTAAAAGAAAAAGGACTAGACTATGTAGTTAACCCAGGTGCTGATATGGAAACATCTAAAACTGCAATAGAGCTAGCTAACAAACACGACTTTATATACGCTGCTGTTGGAGTACATCCACACGACGTTGAAAATATGACTGAAGCGGATATAGAATTATTAAGAAAATACGCTTTAGAAAATGAAAAAGTAGTCGCTATAGGGGAAATAGGATTAGACTATTACTACGATTTATCTCCTAGAGAAACTCAGAAAAAATGGTTCAAAAGACAGATTGAGCTTGCCAATGAATTAAAATTACCATTTATCGTACATGACAGAGATGCTCATGGGGATACAATGGAAATAATAAAATCAACAAAGGCAGCTGAAACAGGGTGTCTACTTCACTGCTATAGTGGAGAAGTTGAACTTGCCAGAG
This sequence comes from Peptacetobacter hiranonis, assembly GCF_008151785.1. Classification (GTDB taxonomy): domain Bacteria; phylum Bacillota; class Clostridia; order Peptostreptococcales; family Peptostreptococcaceae; genus Peptacetobacter; species Peptacetobacter hiranonis. The sequence goes on along the minus strand of NZ_CP036523.1, from coordinate 2,475,988 downwards.
AATATGTGAAGATGGGATGCTATCTTTCAATACCAGGAACAGTTACTTTCAAAAATAATAGAAAGACAGTTGAGGTAGTTAGAGAAATTCCTCTTGAAAGACTCATGATTGAAACAGACTCTCCATACATGGCTCCAGTTCCTCATAGAGGAAAGAGAAATGACCCTTCACTAGTAACTTTTGTAGCTGAAAAAATAGCTTACGAAAAAGGAATATCTTATGAAGAGGTATGTAGAGTAACAAAAGAAAATGCAATGAAATTCTTCGGAATTAAATAAAACTAAGGCTGTTGCAATTTTGCAACGGCCTTTTTTGAAATTGGAAACGTTATACTATTTATAAATATCTCGGATGTGTAGAAAAAAGGGCTTGTTAGAGGTATAATAGTTTAGATAGTATAATAAGATGATTTAGATAGGAGATGTATTTGTATGAAGGTTGTAGCAGTGACTGCGTGTTCATCTGGGATAGCTCATACTTATATGGCAGCCGAAGCATTAGAGGTAGTGGCAAAGAAGTATAATATTGATATATCTGTTGAGACACAGGGCTCTATTGGTATTGAAAATGAGCTAGTTCAAAAAGATATAGATAATGCGGTATGTGTTATTCTTACAAATGATATGCCGATAATTAATGAGCATAGATTTGAAGGAAAGAAAGTTATTAGAATGAGTACATCTGATGTTATCAAAAAAGCAGATGTTATAATGAAAAAAATCATAAGTACGTTTAAGTAATTATATGAAATAAATTATATTAAAATAAATCTAAAGGAGAATTGCCATGTTAAAACCAGTAAAATTAAAACCAGCATTCCAGGATTACTTATGGGGTGGTACAAAATTAAGAGATGAGTACAACAAAGATTGTGACTTCGATAAAATAGCAGAAAGCTGGGAATTATCAAACCATAAAAATGGACAGAGTATAGTTGATTCTGGAGAATTTAAAGGATTAAAATTTGGAGAATATGTAGAAAAATTAGGTGCTAAAGGATTAGGAACTAATTGCGATAGTTTTGAATTCTTCCCAATACTTATAAAATTTATAGATGCTAAAGGATCACTTTCTATACAGGTTCACCCAGATGATGAATACGCATTAAGCGTTGAAAAAGAATACGGAAAAACAGAAATGTGGTACGTACTAGAAGCTGAAGAAGGAGCTTCTTTATACTATGGTGTAAATAAAGAAATAAGCAAAGAAGAATTTGCTGATAGAATAAAAAATGACACAATACTAGAAGTATTAAACAAAGTTGAAGTTAAAAAAGGTGATGTATTCTTCATAGAAAGTGGAACAATACACGCTATAGGTGCAGGTCTTGTAATATGCGAAATACAGCAGAATTCAAACACAACTTACAGAGTGTACGACTTCGGTAGACTTGGAGCAGATGGAAAACCAAGAGAATTACATGTAGATAAAGCGATAGATGTAACAAATCTTACTCCAAATGCTAAGAGTGCAGAACCAATGGGAGAATTAGAAAAATTCGACGGATACACAAGAGTATTATTGAGTGAATGCAAATACTTCACTACTCTAAAATATGAAGTAGAAACTAAAGCAGAAGTAGAAATAGATGAAAAATCATTCAACTCTGTAATCATAACAGAAGGAAACGGAAAACTAGTTATGGGAGATACAGAATTAGAATTTATAAAAGGCGACAGTATATTCATACCAGCTCAGAATGGAAAATATTCAGTAGAAGGAAAATGTGAATTCATACTATCAAGAGTATAATAAAAATAGTATATAAATAATGAAATCTCCCTAATATCCTAGATACTAGGGAGATTTTCAATTAAAGAGGTGGAATATGAAAGACGTAAAAGGTGTAATATTTGACATGGATGGTGTAATCCTCGATACAGAAACACTTTCACTAATGTTTTGGGAAAAAACATTAAAGAGCCATGGAATTGAAATGGATCGAGAAAAACATATCTTACTTATGGGAAAAAATAGTGAAGAAACTCTTAAATGTCTTAAAGAAATATATGGTGAAGATGTACCGATTAAAGACTATTATTTAGAAAAAGGTCAAGCTGTGATTGATTACTTAGAAGAAAATAAACCAGGTGTTAAAAAAGGATTTGAAAGTCTTTTAAAATACCTTATAGAAAATGGATATAAAAGCGCAATTGCAACATCTACAGCTAGATGGAAAATGGCGAATAGAATGAAGTTTTTACATTTTGATGAAATGGTTGATTGTGTAATCTGTGGAGATGAAGTAAATAAATCTAAACCAAATCCAGAGATATTCTTAAAAGCAGCTGAAAAATTAGGTCTTAAACCAGAAGAATGTATTGTAATAGAGGATTCAAAATCTGGAGTGGAAGCTGCGTACAAAGGTGGATTTAGATGTATAATGGTTCCAGATTATAAAAAGCCGGATGAAGAGATGAAAGAAATGATATTTAAAGTAATGGATTCTTTAGAGGACGTGGAAGCATGGCTGAAAAAATAGATTTTTTAATACTATCTGATTTAGAAGTAGAATCAAAGGAAAAAGCAATAGAGTGTATAATAGAAAAATTGGAACAGGAAAATTATCTTAATGATAAAGAGAAGTTTTTTGAAGATGTTGTAGAAAGAGAAAGCAAGTACCCAACTTATATAGGCTATGGAATTGGATTGCCACACAGTCAAAGTATTGAAGTAAATAGACCTTGTGTAGCAATATCTAGACTTAAAAACAGTATAGATTGGACAGCTGAAAAAGAAAAAGTTGATACGATATTTTTAATCGCTGTCCCAAAAGAAAGTAAGGATAATCTTCATCTAAAAATATTAGCAAAACTATCAAGACTACTTATGCATGAAGATTTTAGAGAAGGCGTTAAAAACCTAAAAGAAAAAGAACTCTTAGAACTATTAAATAAAAAAATAGAGGAATAAAATAGTCACCTGTTGTGTAAATATAGAATTACAGCAGGTGATTTCTTATTTTTTGCTAAAGAAAACAATATAATAATGCTTGAAATGGCTTAGTAGTGTTATAATATAATAATGTAACTAAAGAGATTTGACTAAAATTGAAAAACTAAAATGAATTATATAAATATCTAAAAAGGAGAATAAATATGACAACAGTTAGATTTGGTGTAGTAGGAACTAGTGCTATAACAGAGTGGTTTATAAAAGCTGGAAAAAAACTGGATGGATTTGAAATAAAGGCTGTTTATTCAAGAAGCATTGAAAAAGCGGAAGAATTTGGTAAAAAGCATGGAGCAAAGTTATTTTTTGATGATTTAGATGCTATGTCAAAATGTGACGAGATAGATGCGATATACATAGCTTCACCAAACTTTATGCACAAAGAACAGGCTATACTGTGCATGAACAATGGAAAAAATGTACTATGTGAAAAACCATTTGCCACAAACAAAAGAGATGCAGAAGAAATGGTAAAATGTGCAAGAGAAAACAAAGTCTTATTAATGGAAGAAATGAGACTTACTTGTACTCCTAACTTCCAGAGCGTTAAAAATAACTTATGCAAACTAGGCACTATAAGAAGATACTCTGCAAACTACTGCCAGTATTCATCAAGATACGATAAATTCAAAGAAGGTATAGTTTTAAATGCATTTAAAAGAGAATTATCAAATGGAGCACTTATGGATATAGGAGTTTACTGCATACATCCAATGGTAAATTTATTCGGAAGACCAAATAGCTTAAAAGCAAATGCTGTAAAATTATCTACTGGTGTAGATGGAGAAGGAAGTATAATTCTTGAATACGATGATATGTTAGCGGATATAAGATATTCCAAAATTACTCATTCTAATATACCTACAGAAATCCAGGGAGAAGACGGAAGCATTGTAGTAGATAAGATAAGTACATTTGGAGATGTAAGAGTAGAGTACAGAAAAGGTGGAGTAGAAGATATAACAGCTGAGTTAGAAGTAGAAAAGGATGAAAAATTTGAAGTAGATAGTATATATTTTGCTGTTAAAGAATTTATGAAATCTTTAAGAGGAGGAAAGAAAGAGTCTGATATAAACACATTAGAAAATACTTTAATCGTTATGGAAATAATGGATGAAGTTAGAAGACAGATAGACTTAGTATATCCTGCAGACGAAAATTAATAGTCATAAAAAATAAAATAGTAAGGAAGAAAATATGATAAAAGAAATAATAGTAGTAGAAGGAAGAGATGACGTTACTGCTGTAAAGAGAGCAGTAGATGCTGAGCTTATTACAACTGGTGGATTTGGATTTCCAAAAGGAGTAATGGAGAGAATTAAAGAAGCTCAGAAAAGAAGAGGAGTAATAATATTTACTGATCCAGATTTTGCTGGAGAAAAAATTAGAAAAACAATAACAGCGGAGGTTCCAGGATGTAAGCACGCATTCTTACCTAGAGAAGAAGCTAAAAAAGACGGAGATATAGGTATAGAAAATGCTACTCCAGAGAGCATAAGAGCTGCACTTGAAAGAGTTAGAACTGAAAGCACAGAAAATAGAAATGAATTTTCACAGAAGGATCTACTTTTAAATGGGCTAATAGGAAATGATGATGCTTCATTTAGAAGAGATAAAATGGGTCAGCTTTTAGGAATAGGTTACGGAAATGCAAAACAGTTTTTAAGTAGATTAAACAACTACGGTGTTACAAGAGAAGAATTTGAAAAAGCATTAAAAGAAATAGAAAAATAATTAGAGATTGTTCAGATTAAGGACAAAATTTATAAAATTTAGGAGGAATTTATGGATAGACTTTCATCGCATAGAGCGACAAAAGATATAGTAGACAAACACGGATTTAAATTTTCAAAATCATTAGGACAGAACTTTTTAATAGACGACAACGTAATAGACAAGATAATAGATGGAGCTAGAGTTAAAGAAGGGGATAAAGTAATAGAAGTTGGACCAGGTATTGGTACACTTACTAGAGAAATGGCTAAAAGAGCTGAAAAAGTTGTAGCTGTTGAAATAGATAAAAACCTTATACCGATATTAAAAGAAACTTTAGCAGACTTTGATAATACAGAAGTAGTAAACGAAGATATATTAAAAGTTGATATAAACAAATTAGTAGATGAAAAACTTTCTGGAGGTCCTGTAAAATTAATCGCAAACCTTCCATATTATATAACTACTCCAATAGTTATGAAATTCTTAGAAGAAGATATACCTGTTACAGATATAGTTGTAATGGTTCAGAAGGAAGTTGCAGATAGAATGAATGCCGTACCATCTACAAAGGATTATGGTGCATTATCTGTTGCAGTTCAGTACTACTGTGATACTGAAATAGTTGCAAAAGCTCCAAGACATATGTTTATACCACAGCCTAAGGTAGACTCTACTGTAATAGGTCTTCATATAAGGGAAGAGAGAAAATACAAGGCTGACAATGAACAGCTATTCTTCAAGACTGTTAAGGCAGCTTTTGGTCAGAGAAGAAAAACTCTTTTAAACTCATTATCTAGTATGGGAGTTTTAGATAAGGCTAAGATAAAAGAAGTACTTGCAGAAGCTGGAATAGATGAAAAAAGAAGAGGAGAAACTCTTAGCATAGAAGAATTTGCGCACCTTTCTAATATAATAAACAAAAATATATAGTGTTCTGAAAGGGGATATATTTTAGAAAGGGGGGAGGCATATTGGCTACTAAAAAAAAGAAATCAAAATTAAGATTTTACATAGTTGTAGGATTAATAGCGTTCTTTAGCATATATATAATAGGATTTTTTGCAGCCTCTAAAATCGACAAAAAAGAAGAGGATAACAAACTTGTGCGGGAGGAAAATGTGGCGGATAGCACATTACCTCTATTATCACAGCTAGAGTCTAGTAGAAAGGTATATATTTCAGACAAAAAAACGGATACCAATATAAAAATAGAAAAAGATCGTTGGACAGACTATAAATACTATTTTAATGAATTTAGCAGAGTTAGAAATGCTATTTCGTTTGAGCCTACATATAGTGGATATTCTTCAAATGGGATTAAATTTTCTACAGATTTAGATTTCTTAAAAGTATACACAGTAGAGAAGGAAGAGTTCTACAAAATTCCTGTTTCTCAAAAGAAGGATTTTGAAAAGGTAATAAATGAAAGTATTTATACTTCTTTTGATTTTGCAATAAATGACAAGAAATGGAAGAGTGTACATATTTCTAAAGGACAGGATGTTAAAAATATCCATAAATGGAAGTACAATAATCTTGTGAGTAAGATGAGATACAAAAGACATGTCGGAAAAGTTCAGCCAGAAAAAGCGAGAGATAAGAGCAAATATAACTACAGCGTTTATATAGATGGAGAAGGATTTAGTATAAGAATTGATACTATGGGACCTAATTATATAAAAATAATCTCTGGTAAAAATGGGGAATACGTGGCTTACTATGAAGTTTACAATGATATGTACAAATATATAAAAGAGAATATATTTAAAGAGTAATAAAAAAGGAGTAATCGAAAAAATTCGATTGCTCCTTTGATTTTTTGTTATTTATTTTGATTTCCCTTAGCAACAAGAGCTTCAGCAACTTTGAATATAGGACCAGCACCTGCAGTTATTACAAAGTCGTCTGGTTCTACATTGTCAGCAAGATATTCTACTATATCGTCAAATTCTTTTATGTACTTAGCATCTATATTGTTGTGATATAGTTTTTCAACTAAATCTGTAGAGTGAATATCACCAGGGTCAGTTTCTCTAGCTGCGTATATATCAGTTACGATAACTTTATCAGCTGCGAAGAAAGCATCTGAGAATTCATTAAGTAGTGATTTAGTTCTTGAATATGTATGAGGTTGGAATATGCACCATAATCTATTCTTTTTAATTCTCTTAGCTGTAGAAAGAGTAGATTTTAGTTCTGTTGGATGGTGAGCGTAGTCATCTACAATAGTTGCTCCGTTGTATTTTCCTTTAAACTCAAATCTTCTTCCAACACCTCTATATTTCTTAATATTTCTTTTTATAGTTTCTACATCTATACCAGATACTATAGAAGTTATTATTGCTGCAACAGCATTGTATATGTTGTGAAGCCCCCGAACAGATAATTCAAATTTGCCTAAATCTTCTCCATTGTAAACTAAATCGAATATACCACATCCAAGTTCATCAAATTCTATATTTTTGATTACAGCATCGTTATCTTTATTGCTACCGTATTTTATAACTGTAGCTTTTACATCGTAAAGTATATCAGCTGTGTTTTCATCATCTCCATTTATTATGAAGTATCCATCAGGAGGTAAAAGCTTACCAAATTTATTGAATGAAGCTTTGATTTCATCTATTCCTGAGAAATAGTCAAGATGGTCTTCTTCTATATTTAAAACTATAGATATTTTTGGATTGAAGTTTAGGAAACTATCTACGTATTCACAAGCTTCTGTTATAAAGTGATTAGAATGTCCTATTTTGACATTACCACCTATCATACTTAAGTTTCCTCCAACAAGTATTGTAGGATCTAAGTCAGCATATTCAAATATAGCTGAAAGCATTGATGTTGTAGATGTTTTTCCGTGAGTACCAGATACTGCAATAGAGTTTTTATATTCTCTCATTATCTGGCCTAAAAAAGCAGCTCTATTTACTATTAGTTTATTTTTCTTTCTAGCAGCCATAAGCTCTTCATTATCAGGGTGTATAGCAGCTGTATAAACAACCATGTTTACATCGTCTGAAATATTTTCTTTTCTCTGTCCTATAAATATTTCAGCACCTTGGTTTCTAAGTTTTTCTGTCATAGGTGATTCCTGAGAGTCAGAACCTGAAACATGATATCCTTTATTAAGGCAGATTTCAGCTAATGCACTCATACTGATTCCGCCGATTCCTATGAAATGTATATTCATGATAAAAACAACCCTTTCTTTATATATAAAGTAATACAATCGAACGTTTTTGTGATATAATAAGATAATGTGCGATATTTCTCGAACACAAGAAATTATACAAAAAACAAAACTGTATTATCAACATAGTAATTATTATATCACAAGTAAATTTGTTGTGCATCAGTTTTAACGGCGATTAAGAATCAGCAGGGGGAAATAGATTATGAAATTTAAAAGAACGGAAAGAATAGGAGCGATAGTAAAGATACTATCTGATAACCCGAACAAAATATACACTCTTAGCTATTTTACAAATCGGTTTAATGCAGCTAAGTCTACAATAAGTGAAGATCTTCTTGTTGTTAAAAGTGTATTTGAAAAACTACATTTAGGAAAAGTAATAACAATATCAGGAGCGGCTGGTGGAGTAAAATACATACCAAAAACATCTAAACAAGAAAATGCAGAATTTCTAATGGAACTTTGCAACAGAATTAAAGATGAAGGAAGAATATTATCAGGTGGATTTTTATACCTAATAGACCTTATCTATGATCCTGGAACAGTTTCAAAAATAGGAAAGATATTTGCCTCTAATATAGATTATACTGATGCTGATTATGTTGTTACAATGGAAACTAAAGGTATTCCAATGGCTCTTATGACTGCAAATGCTATGAATTTACCATTAGTAATCATAAGAAAAGACATAAAAGTATCAGAAGGACCTACACTTAGTATGACATATGTAAGTGGGAACAGCGGAAAATTAGAAAGTATGAGCTTACCTAGAAAAGCTCTTAAACCAGATAGCAAGGTTATAATAATAGACGACTTCATGAGAGGTGGAGGAACTATTAAAGGTATGATAGACCTAATGAAAGAATTTAGTGCGGAAGTAATAGGAATAGGTGTATTTATATCTACTATGAAACCAGAAGAAAAAATGGTTGAGGACTATATATCATTAATTCAGCTTGATGTACAGGGAAATGAAATAATAGTTGAACCAAATAGAGATATTTTAGCGGATACTGAACCAGAAGAAGATACGGAAGATATGTACATTTAGCACAAAAAGTGATATATTTAAAGATAATAATGTAATTTTTTATTAAATTAAATATTTAAAAAATAAACGAATTAGTCAATGGAGAGATGTTAAATGAAATTTAAGTCAATAATACTTGCTGCGGGCAAGGGAACAAGAATGAAATCAAAATACCCAAAAGTAATACATAAAGTATGTGGTAAAGAGATGGTAAACCATGTAGTTGATACTTCTAAAAAATCAGGAGTAGAAGAAACTATAGTAGTTCTTGGGCATGGAGCTGAAGCCGTAAGAGAAAGACTTTCAGACGATATAATAACAGTTATGCAGACAGAACAGCTAGGAACAGCACATGCTGTAAGAATGGCTGAAGAATATATAGAAGACGAAGATACTATAGTAGTATTATGTGGAGATACTCCACTTATAAAAGAAGATACTCTTAAAAAATTATTCGAATACCATGTAGAAAACAACTGTCATACTACAGTTCTTTCAACAATAGTAGACGACCCTACAGGATATGGAAGAATAATAAGAGATGAAAATGATGACCTACTAAAGATAGTAGAACATAAAGATGCTAGTGAAGAAGAAAAACTAGTAAAAGAAATAAATTCAGGAATCTACTGCTTCAATGGTAAAAGCCTAAAAGAAGCCTTAAAAGAAATAAATAACGACAATGCACAGGGAGAATACTACCTTCCAGATGCTATAAAAGTAATGAGAGAAAAATCTCTAAAAGTTGGAGCATTTGCAGGTTCTTCAATAGAAGAATTAATGGGTGTAAACTCAAGATTACAGCTTTCTCAGGCTGAAAAAGCTATGAGAAAAAGAATAAATGAATTCCACATGGCAAATGGTGTAACTATGATAGATCCTGATACTACATATATAGAAGCTGATGTAGAAATAGGAAATGATACAATAGTATACCCAGGAGTTAATTTAGTTGGTAAAACAAAAATAGGCTCTGACTGTATAATAGGTATGAATTCATCAATAACTGATTCAATAGTTGGAGATGGAACAGAAATAAAAATATCTACTTTATTAGAAGCTAAAGTTGGAGAAAATACAAAAGTTGGACCATACGCATACCTAAGACCTAAAGCAGATGTAGGAAATGGATGTAAAGTAGGAGATTTCGTTGAAATCAAAAATGCTAAATTCGGCGATGGATCTAAAGCATCACACTTATCTTACATAGGAGATGCTGAAGTAGGTAAAAATGTAAACGTAGGATGCGGTGTTGTATTTGTAAACTACGATGGTGTACATAAATTTAGATCAGTAGTAAAAGACAATGCATTCATAGGTTCAAACTCAAACCTAGTAGCGCCAGTTACTGTTGAGGAACAGGGATATATAGCTACTGGTTCTACAATAACAGATGATGTTCCAGGAAGAGCACTTGCAATAGCAAGACAAAGACAGTGCATAAAAGAAAACTGGATGGATAAAAAAGAAGCTAGAGATAAGAAATTATCTGAAGAAAAAGCAAAAAATAAAAAATAATATCTTGGGATATTAATTAAACTTGATTTCTTTTTAAACTTTTGGTTTAAATAGTTATATATTGTTAAAATGTTTGGAGGGTTAACTAAATGAATACTAGCGGTAGCGAAATCAAAATACTTGCCGGTAACGCATCTAAAGAACTTGCTGAAAAAATAGCTAAACAGTTAAACGTATCAGTTCTTGACTGTGAAGTTGGAACATTCAGCGATGGTGAAATATGTGTTAATATGAATGAAACTGTAAGAGGTTGTGACGTTTTCGTTGTTCAGTCTACTAACAGTCCGGTAAACAACAACTTAATGGAACTATTAATAATGATAGATGCACTTAAGAGAGCATCTGCAGGAAGAATAACTGCTGTAATACCATACTATGGTTATGCAAGACAGGACAGAAAAGCGAAAGCAAGAGATCCAATCACAGCTAAATTAGTTGCTAACTTAATAGTAGCAGCTGGTGCAGATAGAGTCTTAACTATGGACTTACATGCATCTCAGATACAGGGATACTTCGATATACCTCTAGATCACTTACTAGGTGGTCCATTACTATCTGAATACTTCAACGAAAAAAATATAGAAGATTTAGTAGTAGTATCTCCTGACCTTGGTAGTGTTACAAGATCTAGAAAATTTGCTAATTCATTAAATGGTGAAGTGCCAATAGCTATAATAGACAAAAGAAGACCAAGACCAAATGTATGTGAAGTTATGAACTTAATAGGTGAGGTTGAAGGTAAAAACGTAATACTTCTTGACGATATGATAGATACTGCAGGAACAATAGTAAATGCAGTTGAAGCAGTTAAAAAATTCGGTGCTAAAGATGTTTACGTTTGCTGTACACACGCTGTTTTATCAGGTCCAGCTATAGAAAGAATAGAAAATTCTTCAATGAAAGAATTAGTTGTTCTTGATACTATACAGTTACCAGAAGAAAAACAGATAGAAAAAATAAAAGTTAAATCAGTAGCTCCTATATTTGCAGAAGCTATAGATAAAATATTCAGCAACAAATCAGTAAGTGAATTATTCTAATTGAATATAAGTAGAAAGAGGAGTAACTCTAATAGTACTTGCGCCTATTCAGGCGACAGGCGTACTATTTGGAGTTAGCTCCTCTTTTTTGTTGGAGTAAATTGTTTTATTTTTTATGATTTTGAGAAATAAATATATCATCTTTTGTAAATAATAATTATAGAAATATAATTTACAGGAGATGATTTTTTTGAATATAAAAGAAGTAATTTTAAATGCTAAAAGATTTGAAGCATCTGATATTCATATAATTTGCAACGATTATATAACTTTGAGAATTGATGGAGAACTAACGAAATATTCATCAAAAGTTGTAAATAGTGATATTTGTAGGAAGTTTTGCGACGATTTAATAGGAAGTGAAGAAACTAAGTTTAGAAAGAGATATGAAAAATATATTGATGAAGAATGTGGAGAAGTAGATTTTTCTAGGGATTTTGATTTTGTAGATTTAGAGAATGAAATAGAAAATAACGATACAAAAAATAATAAGATTATGGAAAATGATATAAATAGATATATAAAAGAGAATGTTAAAGAGTTTAGTTTTTATAATGTAGAACTAAATAAAGATGAACTAAATAAAGAGGATAAAATCTCTTTTAGAATAAGGGTTAATATCTATAGACGGAATGGTGGGGATTGTATATCAATTAGGTTAATTCCAGGTTATGTAAAAACAGCAAAGGAATTAAATATTCCAGATATAGTATGTAGCTCTGGTGATTTAAAAAGTGGAATAATATTAATAACTGGAGCTACTGGAAGTGGAAAAAGTACTACTCTTGCTGCGATAATAGATAGAATAAACAAAACATCAAAGAAACATATTATCACATTGGAAGAGCCTATAGAGTATTTGCATAAGAGTGATAAAAGTATAATAAGTCAAAGAGAATGTGGAAAAGATACCGTAGATTTTTTAGATGGATTGAAATCATCTTTAAGACAAGATCCAGACGTTATAATGATTGGAGAAATAAGAGATAAAAAAACTGTTGAAACTGCTCTCTCTGCATCTGAAACAGGACATCTTGTACTATCTACAGTTCATACATCTAAAGCATCTGAGGCAATAGATAGGATAGTGAATCTATTTGAGGCTGAAAGGCATAAAGAGATAAGGGGGCTTTTGGCTAATCAGCTTAGATATGTATTTTCTCAAAGACTTGTAAAAGCAAATAATGGACGAAGAGCTATATTTGAAATTATGAAAAATACAAACTCAATAGCAGCTATGATAAGAGAGGGAAAGGATGAGAGTATCGATGATATGATAAAAACTGGCAAGAAATACGGAATGCAGATGTTTGAGGATCAGATAGAAACATTGTATCGAGATGGAATTATTTCCGAGGAAATATATTTAGATGAAATAAAGAATAGATAAGAAAAGACCAACGGATTAAAATCGATAATCTGTTGGTCTTTTTATATGTGTTATTCTTTTTTATCAGAACGTTTTAAGTCGATATAAGCTAATATGTAAGAAAATACAATACATGCAAATATTTTAAAATATGATAATGGTTCATATGGTTTTAAAAGTGATAAGTCTTTAAAAATCATTGCTATTAAAGCGCTAATTGGAAGATATATAAATACGATAGCAACAAAATTTATTTTAAAAATATAATCTCCAACTTCTCCTTTTATCGTATTTAAATTAAGGTATTTATAAATAGTATAAGTAATTATAAATGAAAATATAAATAATATAAGTATTTTTAGATACGATGACGAAGCACTTATTTTGAAAATAAAAGAAGTATCGTTAAAAATAATAGACAATAAGCAAGCAAAAGGAATATATATAAAAATTGATGCTATTAGAATAATCGAAAATAGATTTTCAAAATTTATCTTATCTATATATTTATCATTTATTTTATCAAAAAATTTTTCGAACAACATAAATTTAAACCTCCTGAGATGAAGAATATTTAGATTTAAATTCGACAAGAACTATTAAAAGAATTAACCCAAGTCTATTAAATAAATAATCTGTAGAACAAGACAAAGGAGTTAAAAGTCTTAAATCATTGTCAAAAATAACATTTAATGCAGCTAAGATAAGGTATAATTGCAAAAATCTTAGTATTGATTGAAATGTTGAATTGACTAGTTTATTTTTAAAATTAATAAATCTCATAAATAATACCTCCTTGAAATTTATTTTTCATAATTATATCACAGTTTTAAAAAAATAATAAAAAAAAACGATTTCTGTAAATATTATGTAACTACAAAATAAATATACTAAAAAATTACTATTATTTTGTAACAAAATATAAATGAAAATGAAATAATAATGTAGATATAGTGAAATTTGTATGAAAAAAATAAACAAGATAGTAAATTATATATTAAAAATATAATGAGATATAATTATTTTAATAAATAATAAAATATAAAATAAAAGTATTAAATTAAAATATATTGTAAATAATATTGATAGAAATATTTATTAGTCATAGAAAGTAAATTAAATATAAGGAGAGAAAAATTAAAAATGGATTTAGAAAAGTTTGAGAGTTTATTTTTATCGTTTTTATTTGCAACAATAATTTCTGTAATCGTACAAAAAGTTGCAAAAGCTTTTATCGGAGAAGAAGACTATACAAAAATCAATATAAAAAAATTGACGATATTTTTAATAATATCTACATTTGTATATATCATTTCTATTTTTAAAATTTATCCAAATAATTTGTATAGATTTGGCTATTTTATATTTTTTGTTTTAGCAATTATTATAAGTTTAATAGATTATTATACAATGTATGTGTATGATATTCTTGTTTTTAGTGGTATAATAATTCAGAGTGTAGTTAAAATTTTAAATGAAAATGTTGAAATCTTAGTAGATAGTGTGTTGGCAGGTTTGCTATGTGCTTTGATTTCATATTTAATAGTGAAGGCGACCAATATGATGGGGACAGGAGATGTAGGTGTGTATGCTCTTTGTGCTATGACTATTGGATTTAAAAGTTCGTTATCGTTGATACCGGGCTCTTTTCTTGTTTCTGCAATATTTTTGATTATAAGATTTATATGTGGAAATAGGGATAAAAAAATTGCTTTTGCTCCATATATAATTATCGCAGCTATATTGAATATTCTCGGATTTGATATAGTAAAGTGCTACCTCGATATAATTGAGAAAATAATTTAGGATAATATAAAAATTGATTAAAAAAGGAGATGAGTAAATGTATATAATAGTAGGACTTGGAAATCCTGGTCAGAAATACGCAAAGACTAGACATAATGCAGGATTTGAAGTAATAGACAGATTAGCAGATGAATACGGAATAAGTGTTACAAAGATAAAACATAAAGCTTTAATAGGAGAAGGTAGAGTTGGGACAGAAAAGGTTGTTCTTGTAAAACCCACAACTTATATGAATTTAAGTGGTGAGTCTGTAGTTAGCCTTTATCAGTTCTATAAACCAGATTTAGACAAATTAATAGTGATATACGATGATATAGATTTAGATGTAGGAAAACTTAGAATAAGAAAAAAAGGAAGCCCTGGTACACACAATGGTATGAGATCTATAACTCAGTGCTTAGGAACGAAAGATTTCCCAAGATTTAGAGTAGGTGTTGGAAAGCCAGATAAAGGAAGAGATTTAGCTGATTTCGTTCTTTCAAGAGTACCAAAAGAACAGGACGAAGCTATGAACGAAGGGTTTGAAAAAACTGCAAAAGCTATAGATTCTATGATAAGAGAAGGAATCGATATGGCTATGAATAAATACAACGGATAATAAATTTATTTAAAGTTAAATATCAATTTTAAAGTTGAGTAGTAATTTTTTTATAAATATATACTTAATAAGCTAGAGTTAAGGAAAATAATTTAATATATAATGTAGAGAATTAAAGGAGCGAAGGAAAATGGGAGATATATTTTTTAATCCGCTTCAGAATTCAAAGGAATATATAAAACTTAAAGAAAAACTTGATGTAGAGGGAAGATGTCTGCTTGTAAATGGGCTAAATCAGGCTCAAAAGGCTCATATATCTTCATCTCTATTCAAGGATCTTTCAAGGCCTATTGTTTTTATAGGTTCGACTGAATATGAAGCGAGAAAGATTTACGAAGATTTAAAATTCTACATTAAGGATAAGGTAGAGCTTTTAACTTCAGATGAGATAAGATTTTATTACTTAGATGCCAAAGATAGAAAGCAAGAAGCGAAAAGAATAAAAACGCTGCTTAAATTAGCAAAAAAAGAAAAGTTAATACTAGTTACAACTTCAGATGCGGTACTTAGAAAGTACTTACCTAAAGATGTATTATTAGATAATACTTTTAAATACAAGGTAGGAGATATAGTAGATATAGAAGAGCTATCTTCAAAGCTAGTTTCGTTAGGATACGAGAGAGTATCAAAGGTAGAAGGGTTTGGACAGTTCAGTGTTAGAGGTGGAATTGTTGATATATTCTCACTTGAATATGAAAACCCTATAAGAATTGAGTTCTTTGATGATGAAATCGACTCAATAAGAACTTTTGATGTATTTTCTCAGAAATCTATAGATAAGCTGAAATCGTTTATACTTACTCCTTCTAGGGAATTTATATACCCTGAAAATGTTGAAGAAACAGTTTCTAGGATGAAAAAAGATAGAGGGAAAGTATGTAGCGATGATGTAGAAGCTGTTATAGATAAAATTGCGAGAAAAGAGTACTTCGATGGAATAGAAAACTACATAGACTACTTCTATCCAGATGTAGAGAAGAGTATTTTTGAATACTTAGACAAAAATGCGATAGTATTTATAAATGATATATCTAGAATGAAGGAAAGATGCGAGAATTTTGCTGAGGAATTTAAAGACAGTTATAAGATGAACTTGGAAAGAGGAACTGCACTAAAATCTCAGGGAAATTTAGTCTACAATTATATAGATTTAGAGTACTGTATAGGAGATAGAAATATAGTTATAAACTCTCTACTACCAAAGGCTGTTAAAGGATTTAATGTAAAGGAAATACTGAATTTTGACAGTAGAGAAGTGCCATCATTTAATGGAAAAATAGATATTCTTGCGGATGAGCTTCAAAGATTAAAATATTCTGGGCACAAGATTATCCTTGCAGTAAACAGCTCAGAAAGAGCAAAGAAATTAAAAGAAGCTTTATTTGAATACGATGTTGAGGTTTCAATAGCTAAAAAGAGAGATACAGAGATAAAATCATCTCAAGCTATAATAATGGAGGCTGCAATTAGCGAAGGGTTCCAGTATAGAGATATTAAGTTCACTATTATAACCGATAAAGAAATGATCGGTGTTCAGAGAAGTGGATTAAAATCGAAAAAGAAGAAAAAGAAAAATACAAATGCACAGAAAATAGATTCATTCTTGGACTTAAATCCTGGAGATTATGTAGTTCACGAAAATAGCGGTATAGGTAGATATATAGGTATAGATCAGATAACTGTCGATGGAATTAAAAAAGACTACATGAAGATAGTCTATAGAGATGGAGATAATTTATATGTGCCTATTGACCAGATGGACAAGGTTCAGAAATATATCGGAGCCGAGGCTGAGAAGGTCAAACTTAGTAGACTTGGGACACAGGAATGGACAAAGGCTAAGGCTAAGGTTAGAAAAGAAATCGAGGATATGACTGAGGAACTTATCAACCTATATGCTAAAAGGGAAAAAATTAAGGGATATAAATTCTCTAAAGACACTGTTTGGCAGAAGGAATTTGAGGATAAATTCCCATATCAGGAGACAGATGACCAGCTTAAAGCTATAAAAGATACTAAAAAGGATATGGAATCTCCAAGAGTTATGGATAGATTAATATGTGGAGATGTTGGATACGGAAAAACAGAAGTAGCTATAAGGGCTGCATTTAAAGCTTGTATGGACGGAAAACAGGTTGCTGTACTTGTTCCTACTACTATACTTGCACAGCAGCACTACAATACATTTAGCGAAAGATTTGCAGATTATCCAATAAGAGTTGAGGTTCTTAGTAGATTTAAGACTCCTAAACAGCAGAAAAAAATAATAGAAGATGCTAAA
This sequence comes from Peptacetobacter hiranonis, assembly GCF_008151785.1. GTDB lineage: Bacteria > Bacillota > Clostridia > Peptostreptococcales > Peptostreptococcaceae > Peptacetobacter > Peptacetobacter hiranonis. The sequence goes on along the minus strand of NZ_CP036523.1, from coordinate 2,458,485 downwards.
AAAGGAATGGTTGATGTACTTATAGGTACGCACAGAATAATTTCTAAAGATATAGAACTTCCAAAGCTTGGACTTGTTGTGATAGATGAGGAGCAGAGATTTGGAGTAAAGCACAAGGAAACTTTAAAGAAAGTAAAAAATACTGTAGATGTTCTTACTCTATCTGCAACACCAATTCCGAGAACTCTTCATATGTCATTATCTGGAATAAGAGATATGACAGTAATAGAAGAGCCACCACAAGAAAGACATCCGGTAATAACTTATGTTACAGAAGCTAGAGATAGTATTATTCAGGATGAAATTGAAAAAGAAATCTCAAGAGGTGGTCAGGTATTCTTCGTCTACAATAGAGTAGAGGGAATAGAAGGAATTGCAGACAAGGTTAGAAAGTTAGTTCCAGATGCTAGAGTTGCTGTTGCGCATGGTAGAATGAGCTCAAAGACGCTTGAAGATATTATAATAGCATTTATGCAGAAGGAATTTGATGTGCTTGTATGTACTACTATTATAGAAACAGGTATGGATATTGCAAATGCCAATACTATGATAATTTACGATGCAGATAAGATGGGGCTTGCTCAGCTTTATCAGCTTAGAGGTCGTGTTGGTAGAAGTACTAGACAGGGGTATGCGTTCTTGATGTACGAGAGAAACAAGAGCCTTAGTGAAATAGCAGAGAAGAGATTAAAAGCTATAAAAGAATTTACAGAGTTTGGATCTGGATTTAAGATAGCTATGCGTGACCTTGAGATAAGAGGTGCTGGAGATGTGTTAGGTGCTCAGCAGCATGGACATATGGCTGTAATAGGTTACGATTTATATGTTAAGATGTTAAACGAAGCTATTAGAAAAATTAAGGGCGAGCCTGAGATAGTAGAGGTAGATGTAGAAATAGACCTTCCTGTTGACGCATATATACCAGATAGATATATAGAAGATGAGATGGCAAAAATTGAAATGTACAAAAAAATTGCTTCAATCGACAGCAAAGAAGATATGTACGAGGTTCAGGAAGAATTAGAGGACAGATTCTCTGATATACCTAGACCTACTCAGACACTATTATCTATAGCATATATAAAATCTCTTTGTAAAAAGCTTAAAATCGAAAAAGTATATCAAATTAAAAATGAAGTGTTCTTAAACCCTTATATGAGATATAGAGTAAAATCTAAGGTCGGATATAAAGTTGTTGAAGAAATACAAGCATTGTTAGAAGAATATGTGGAAAAATTTGAAAAAGAAGACGAAGAGAAAAAAGAGAAAAACGAACAAAATAAAGATAAGTAGCAATAAAAATCTCTACATGATAATATAGAGTTGTACGATAATTATAATTAAAATTAAATTAGAAAAGGGGTGTCGATTTGAAAAAATTGATGACAATAGCTCTTGCAGCTTTAATGAGTTTCTCTTTAGTTGCTTGTAAGCAGAAAGATTTAAACGAAACAGTTGCGGATGTAAATGGGACAAAAATAACTTTAGGACAGTATGAATTCATGCTAAAAATGAATAAAGATTCTGTTGAATCTAATATAGGTGGAGCTGATAAATGGGATGAAAAAGACCAGACAGGAGTTTCATATAAAGATAAATATAAAAGACTAGTATTAGATCAGATGATAAATACTGAATTATTAGCACAGAACGCTGAAAAAGAAGGATTAAAACCAACAGATAAGGAAATACAGGCTTCTTACAACGATTTAAAAACTTATGTAAATTCAGATGAAAATTTAAAAGGAGCTGCTGAAGAATTAGGTATAAATGATGAATTCTTAAAAGAACAGGCTAAAATAAGTCTTTTAATACAGAAATCTCAGGAAAAATTCTATAAAGAAGAAAAAGTTACAGATGCTGAAATGAAAAAATACTACGATGAACATATAGACGAATACAAAAAAGATGAGGTTGAAGCATCTCATATACTTATAAAAACTACAGACGACCAGAATAAACCTCTTCCAGAAGCAGACCAGAAAAAAGCTAAGGCTAAAGCTAAAAAAGTTTTAAAAGAAGTAAAAGCTGGTGGAGATTTTGCAGAACTTGCTAAAAAATACTCTCAGGACCCAGGAAGTGCCGCAAATGGTGGAGCTTTAGGAGCATTTGGTAAAGGTATGATGGTTCAGGAATTTGAAGATGCAGCATTTGGTATGGAGCCAGGTGAAGTATCAGACCTAGTAAAAACTGATTTTGGATACCATATAATAAAAGTAACAGATAGAATAAAAGAAACTACTAGCTTTGAAGAAGCAAAAGCTGGAATAAAAGAAGAGATATTAAAAAATAAATACGGAGAAAAAATAGCAGCTCTACAGAAAAAAGCTAAAATAGAAAAATTCGATAAAGTAATAGAATCTGCAGAATTTGTAGAAAAATAATATAAATTAAAGCAGAATTATTTTTAAAATATGATTTAAACTGTTTTCTTGATAAAAAATCGAGAAAACAGTTTATTTTTTTGTAAAAAATTGAATAAAAAATGTTTTAGAAAACTCTGAGAACGTTAGAAATTCAAAGAAATTAATGTGTAAACTTGAATATTTAACTTGAAATATGGTATAGTAAAATCTGTTATATAAAATAAAGATGGAGGAAAGTTATGAGTAAAGATAAAACAAAAGACTCTTTCTTGAAAGGAGCACTTATTCTAGGGATAGCTGGTGTTGCCGTTAAAATAATCGGTGCATTCTTCAGAATACCTCTAGGAAATATGATAGGATCGACAGGGATGGGTTATTATCAGTCTGCCTATCCAGTATATACATTATTTTTAACGCTAGCTACAGCTGGGTTCCCAACTGCGGTTGCAAAACTAGTTTCTGAAAAGTTAGCGATAGGAGATGAAAGAGGAGCGAACAAGGTATTTAAGGTATCTAGCAAGGTACTTTTCATAACAGGTATAATTTCGTTCTGTATATTCTTCTTCGGTGCAGAATGGATAGTTACTAATTTTATAAAAAATCCAGATGCGCTAAATTCAATGAGAGCCATAGCTCCAGCCCTAATAATAGTACCTCTTATGTCAGCATATAGGGGATATTTCCAGGGACAGAAAGATATGACTAAGATTGCCATATCTCAGATAGTAGAGCAGATATTCAGAGTTGTTCTAGGTTTAGGACTAGCTTATATGCTTATGAAATCATCTGGACCTACTATGGGGGCAGCAGGTGCAATATCTGGGGCAGCTATAGGGGCTTTAGCATCAATAATTTACTTACTTGCAGCATTTGCAAGAGGTTCTAAGGAAAGAAAAGAAAGACTTAGAAAAAGTAAAAAATTCGAAGAAGAAAGCTTCGGTAGAATATTTAAAAACTTATTAGCTGTTGCAATACCAATAACTATAGGGGCATCAGTTATGCCACTTGTAAATATGGTAGACAACGGTATAGTTATAAGAAGATTAATTGCTGCGGGATATAGCTTAAAAGAAGCAAACTCTATGTTTGGTCAGCTTACAGGTATGGCAATGTCTATAATCAACCTTCCAGCAGTTATAACTACTGCAATGAGTATGAGTTTAGTTCCTTCTATATCTCAGGCTTATGCATTAGGAAATAAAGAAAAAGCTAGAAAAGATACATTAAGTGCTGTAAAAGTTACTTTAATAATAGTACTACCATGTGCATTTGGTATGGCTTCACTTGCTGGACCAATAATGAAATTATTATTCCCTGCAGAGCCTTCAACAGTTGGTACAATACTATTTACACTTACTCCTTGTGTAATATTCCTTGGGTTAATACAGACATTAACAGGAATACTTCAGGGAATGGGTAAAGCTATAGTTCCAGTTATAGCTTTAATAGTTGGTATGACATTTAAAATAACTATAAGTTATACATTAACTGCAATACCATCAATAAACGTACTTGGATCTGCAATGGGTACAGTAACTGCGTATACAGTTGCAGCTATAATAAACATAGCTTTTGTTAAAAAAGCAATGGGTGTAAAATTCTCTAAGAGAGAATTTATAATAAAACCTTTAATAACAGTTATATCAATGTTTGCAGCTGTTAAATTAGCATACTTTGTAACATCTCCTATGCTAGGAAATACAATAGCTACACTACTTTCAATAATAGTTGGTGCTGTAGTATACGTTGTTGTTCTTTTAGGAATAGGTGCTATAACAGTAGAAGAAATAAAAACTATGCCTAAGGGTGATAAAATATATAAAGTACTTAAAAAAGTTAGACTTGTAAAATAAAACGATTATAAATTATAAAGGGTGATAGATTATGATAAATATAGTTGGATTAGGGCCTGGAGATTTATCTCTAATAAGTTATGGCGCTATAGAAGGTCTTAAAAATTCTAAAAAAGTATTTTTAAGAACAGAGAAACATCCTGTAGTAAAAGACCTTGAAAAATTAACTAAATTTGAATCACTAGACCATTTTTACGATGAAAACGACGATTTTGACGATGTTTATAGAAAAATATCAGAGTTTATAGTTGAAGAAGGTAAGAGTGAAGATGTAGTATATGCTGTTCCAGGGCATCCTAGAGTTGCTGAAAAGACAGTAGATATGATTGAAAAATTAGCTAAAGAAAATAATATAGATGTAGATGTTGTGGCTTCAATGAGTTTCGTAGATGCTATGTTTGAAGCCCTAGCATTTGATCCTTCAAATGGATTTAGATTAGTAGATGCATTTGAAATGCAGACATCTTATATAGATACTGATATAAACCTAATAGTTACTCAGGTATATGATGAGTTTATAGCTTCAGAGGTTAAGCTATATCTTATGGATAGATACGATGATGAACAAGAGGTTTATATTGTAAGGGGAGCGGGTATAAAAGGAGAAGAATTCATTAAAAAAGTTAGACTTTGTGAGCTAGATTGGGCTGAAAATGAATTTGATTATTTGACAAGCCTTTATGTTCCTAAGGTAGAAAATAAGAAATACAATACAGTTCATGATTTAGAGCTTATAATGGATAAGTTAAGAGCTCCGGATGGCTGTGATTGGGACAAGAAGCAGACTCATGAGTCTTTAAAGAATTCTGTAATTGAAGAAGCATATGAGCTTTACAATGCTATTGAAAATGACGATATAGATGAAATGATAGAGGAATTAGGTGATGTACTTCTACAGGTAATATTCCACTGCCAGATTGGTAAAGAAGAGGGAATGTTTGACCTAGGTGAAGTTGCTAATGGAATTTGTACAAAGCTTATAACAAGACACCCACATATATTTGGAGATGCAAATATAAATAGAGAAGAGTTTGAAAAAACTTGGGAAGAAATAAAGAAAAAAGAAAAAGGCGAAAGTACAATTACAGAAGGAATAAAAAGAATTCCGGTATATCTTCCAGCTTTAATGAAAGCGGAAAAAGTACAACATAAAGCAGCTTTAGTTGGATTTGATTGGGATGATATATACGATGTATTTTCTAAAGTTGAAGAAGAATATGAAGAGGTTAGAGAAGCATATGAGTTAGATTTTGCAGGATTTATTGCAGATAAATATGCAGGAGAAGATGTTTTAGAAAAAATTAAAGAAGAAAATCTTGAATTGCTTGACGAATACCATACATTGAAGATACAATACATAAAGGAAGAATTGGGAGATTTATTATTCTCTATAGTTAATCTTGCAAGATTCCTTGATGTAGACACTACAGAGGCACTTAATGGAACAATAGATAAGTTTGTGAATAGATTTGGATTTGTAGAAGAAAAGGTAATTGAATCTGGAAAAACTTTTGATGAAATGTCTCTTGAAGAGATGGATAAGTTTTGGGATCAGGCTAAAGAATTAGAAATATAATCAAAAAAATTAAAATAATAGAGATTTATAATAATCGACTAATAAATAATTATAAAAAAATCGATTAATAAAGCGTCTATCTATTGCAATTACAAGGTAGCTACGTTATTATTATATAATAGCCTTTGATTTGAGGTAGTATAAAAATCTGAATCCTAGATAAATTTATTAAGACCTAGGAGAACGATGAATATATAAATAAACTTAGGAGGTAGATACTGTGAATAAAGCTGAATTAGTATCAAAAATGGCAGAAAAAAGCGAATTAACTAAAAAGGAAGCAGAAGCAGCATTAAATGCTTTTATGGAATCTGTTGAAGAAGCATTAGTTTCAGGGGAAAAAGTACAGTTAGTAGGATTCGGAACTTTCGAAACTAGAGATAGAGCCGCAAGACAGGGAAGAAACCCAAGAAACCCAGAAGAAGTTATAAGTATACCAGCTTCTAAAGCTCCAGTATTCAAAGCTGGAAAAGGATTAAAAGACAAAGTTAATGCATAATAATACGCAATTATAATAGAAAGTGCAGCTTCTGCTGCACTTTTTGCGTATACGGAAAAATAATAGATTTAATTATAGATAAAAGATAATTTGAAAGGATTGATAATATGAGATTAGATAAATTTCTTAAAGTTTCAAGAATAATAAAAAGAAGAACTGTTGCAAAGGAAGCTTGTGACAAAGGAATAGTTAAAATAAATGGAAAAGTAGCTAAATCATCTAGCGAAGTGAATATAGGAGATGAGTTAGAAATAACATTTGGCGAAAAAGTTATGAAGTTTAAAATAAATGAAATAAGAGAACACGTCTTAAAGAACGATGCTAAAGAACTTTATGAACAGATTGACTAATTTGTGAGGTGTAAGAGATTGAAAATAGGTGCTATAGATATAGGAACAAATTCTATGAGGCTTCTTACAGCTGATTTAGTAGATGGAAAGCTAAATGATAGAAAAAAGTATGTAAATACTACTAGAATAGGTCAGGGTGTAGATGAGAATGGATTTATAACTGAAGAAGCTATGAAAAGAAATATAAATGCAATAAAAGAATATCATGATATATGTGTAGAGTATGGATGTGAGAAAATTTACTGCATGGGTACTTCTGCTCTTAGAGATAGTAAAAATAGAAGTGAGTTTATAAAAAGAGCCTATGATGAGGCAAGCATAGATGTAAATGTTGTAGATGGAGAAGTAGAAGCTAAATTAGGCTTCTCAGGTGTTGCTAGAGGTATCGATATAGAAGGAGATATACTAGTAATAGACATTGGAGGAGGATCTACAGAGTTTATTTTTGGAAATAAAGACGGAATAAAGAAAAATGTAAGTATAAATATAGGTGCACTTAGACTTACAGAAAAATTCTTGTTAAATGGATACACAGAAATAGCATTTTCTGAGATGAGAGAGTTTATAAATAATCAGATAAGCGAGATTATCTCATATTTAAAAGAAAATAAAATCGGATGTGTATGTGGTATTGGAGGGACTATAACATCCCTTTCTGCTGTAAATCAAAATCTAGAAGTTTATTCTATGGAAAAAGTACATGGAAGTAAAATAACTAAAGAAGAAATATACAAGATGTTAGATAGATTTATTAAATGTTCTGATGATGAAAGAAAGCATATAAATGGATTACAACCAAAAAGAGCGGATATAATAGCCGCTGGAACTGAAATTTTAATTTGTATAATGGATAATCTTTCAAAGGAATCGATAATAGTTAGTGAGTATGATAATTTAGAAGGTATTGCATATTCAACTATATTATAAATGATACACTTAATAAGTGGAGATATGTTAATAATCGGTGGATAAATTAAAAGTTATCAACAAAATGTGTATAAATATCTTGATAAATTGTTGATAAATGTATAAAAAATGTTGATAAAATATGTTTTAAAAAAGATATTTTGGGTAATACAAATAATTAAACCTAGAAAAATAAAGAAATATTAGTAAAAATAACATGTGGATATGTTGATTGTTTTGTGGATAATATATAATATGCATTATTATAAATAGAATACAATAATTGTAAAAACAAATATATAATTATATATACTATAGTGTGTATTATTTACATATACATATAATCTATATAACGAAATCCTAAAAATATAATTTAGTATTCTAGAAAGATGAATTTTTTACAAAAGTAGATAATAAGATGGTAAAATAAGCATATTGGTGTTAAAATATAAAATGATACCTTGTAATGTATTTAATATTGAAATAGAAATTATTTACCAATGGAGGACGAAAAAATGCAGAGAAAAGTAAGAAAAGCTGTTATACCAGCGGCAGGTCTTGGTACAAGATTCCTTCCTGCAACAAAAGCTCAGCCAAAAGAAATGTTACCTATAGTTGATAAACCAACTCTACAGTATATAATTGAGGAAGCTGTAGCTTCTGGAATAGAAGAAATCCTTATAATAACAGGAAGAAATAAAAAATCAATAGAAGACCACTTCGATAAATCTGTTGAACTTGAATTAGAGCTTGAAAATAAAGGGAAGAAAGAGCTACTTGAAATAGTTCAGAATATATCTAATATGATAAACATACACTATATTAGACAGAAAGAGCCTAGAGGATTAGGGGATGCTATATACTGTGCTAGACACTTTATAGGAGATGAACCTTTTGCTGTAATGCTAGGTGATGATATAGTAGATAACAAAGTTCCGTGCTTAAAACAGCTTATGGATGCATATGATGAATACAGAACTACTATACTTGGAGTACAGAAAGTAGCTAAAGAAGATACTAATAAATACGGTATAATAGATGCTAAGTTTATAGAAGATAGAGTTTATAAAGTAAAAGATCTTGTTGAAAAACCAGATTCTGACAAAGCTCCATCTAATATAGCTATACTTGGAAGATACATAATAACTCCAGAAATATTCGATATACTTTCTGATTTACCACCAGGAAAAGGTGATGAAATACAGCTTACAGATGCATTAAAAGAACTATCTAAAAAAGAAGCTATGTATGCATATGATTTTGAAGGTAGAAGATACGATGTTGGTGATAAACTAGGATTCCTTGAAGCAACTGTAGACTTCGCATTAAAAAGAGATGAATTAAAAGATGGATTTATCGATTATTTAAGAGATGTTTGCAAAAAATATGATGAAAGCGCTAAAAAAAGTGTAAAAGCAAATCCTAGTAAATAGCCATATAATTTAAAGTATATATTTATAGATTCTAGAAATAGAAGGTGATAATATTGGCAAAAAAACAAAAGATGATGACAAAGGTAATAGCAATAGGTGCAGCTGGAGTAATGGTACTTACTAGCATAACTGTTCTATTATCGTTAATAGCTGGGCTATAAGTTGGCTATTAGATAGGAGGTTTTAAGTTTGAGTATGAATATGCAGCTAGAATCAAAAACTCTTAGTGAGCTTAGAGAAACTGCGAAAGAAATGGGTATAAAATCAGTTACAAAGTATAAAAAAATAGAATTAATTGAAAAGATACTTGAAAAAGATAGAGAAGAAAATAATTCAAAACAGAATAATAAAGAAAATAAAAGTAATGAGCAAAAGCCAAAAGAGGATTATAAAACACCAGATGAAGAAAAAGAAGATGCTGAAGGTGTTTTAGAAATACTTCCAGACGGATTTGGATTTTTAAGAGGATCTAATTATTTATCTACAGAAAATGATGTATATGTATCTCCATCACAGATAAAAAGATTTAATCTAAAAACTGGAGATAAAGTAATGGGTATAACTAGAAAACCTAAAAGTGGAGAAAGATTTAGAGCACTTATATATGTTAAGACTGTTAATGATGAAAATCCGGAAACATCTAAAAGAAGAACTAATTTTGAGCTACTTACACCGATTTATCCTGAAGAAAAACTTACTCTTGAAACTACGCAGAACAATATAGCTACTAGATTAATAGATCTTATATCTCCTATAGGAAAAGGTCAGAGGGGATTAATAGTTGCTCCTCCTAAGGCTGGTAAAACTGTCCTTTTAAAAAGTATAGCAAATAGTATAACTAAAAATCATCCAGATGTTGAACTTATAGTTCTTTTAATAGATGAAAGACCTGAAGAGGTAACAGATATGAGAGAATCTATTGAGGGTGATGTTATTTACTCTACGTTTGACCAAGTTGCAAGCCATCATGTTAAGGTTGCAGAAATGGTGCTTAATAGAGCTGAAAGACTTGTTGAGCATGGTAAAGATGTTGTGATACTATTAGACAGTATAACTAGATTAGCAAGAGCATATAATTTAACGATATCTCCAACGGGAAGAACACTTTCTGGTGGTTTAGATCCAGGTGCACTTCATGGACCTAAAAAGTTCTTTGGGGCAGCTAGAAATATAAGACAGGGTGGTTCTCTTACTATATTAGGAACTGCGCTTGTTGAAACTGGGTCTAGAATGGATGATGTAATATTTGAAGAGTTCAAAGGAACTGGAAATATGGAGCTTCATCTAGATAGAAAACTAGCAGAAAAGAGAATATTCCCTGCAGTTGATATATATAAATCAGGTACTAGAAGAGAAGATTTACTTCTTACAGAAGAAGAAAAATCTACTCTATGGACACTGAGAAGACAAATGAGCAATGAATCTGTATTAGAAGTTACAGATAAAGTACTAGAATTACTAAAAAGAACAAAAACAAATAAGGAATTCATAAGTATGTTAAAGTCATTGTAAAATCTTCTTGAATCACTTTTATAATTGTGATATAATAAGGAAGTTGATATTGTAAAAGACAAGTTTACATACTTATTAAAAATAAAGAAAGAGGTGAAACAAATGAAAAAAGATATACAGCCAAACTACAAACCAGTTGAAGTTAGATGTGCATGTGGAAACACTTTCATAGCTGGATCAACTAAGGACGAAATAAGAGTTGAAATATGTTCAGAATGCCACCCATTCTACACTGGAAAACAGAAAAACATAGAAAAAGGTGGAAGAATCGACAAATTCAAAAAAAGATTCAACATGGAATAAGAATAATAGACACATTAGCTATCAGAAGGCAGGTGTTTATATGTTTTCAATTATATTTGAAGATATATAAACATCTGCCTTTATTTTTTTGTTTTTTTTGATTTTATATAGCAATTAAAAAACAAAAGTAATAAAAAATAAAATAACTTATGTTATAATACATTAAGACTAGTATAAAAGGGGGGATTTCATGTCTTATAAAGCAGTTGGAGGACAGGCAGTAATCGAAGGTGTTATGATGCAAGGGGAAAAGAAAAAAGCTGTAGCAGTAAGAACACCAGATGGAGAAATAAAAGTAAAAACAGAAAGAATAAATAGCTGGGTTAAAAATAAACATATAGATAAAATACCTTTTTTAAGAGGAATGTTTATACTATTTGAGACTATGATAGATGGTATGAAAAGTCTTAACTATTCTTCAGATATATATATGGAGGAAACTGGAGAAGAGGAAGAAGATGCTATAGATAGATTTATTAAAAAAATGTTTGGAGATAAAGCAAATGATGTTTTAATAATGGTTTCTATGGTTATAGCAGTTATACTATCTGTAGGTTTATTTGTAATGCTTCCTACATTTGCAGGAGGATTCTTTGCAAAATTTATAAATAACGATGTAGTTTTAAATCTTATAGAAGGTGTTATAAGAATACTAATACTATTTGCATATATATATGCTATATCTAAAAACAAAGATATAGAGAGGGTTTACCAGTATCATGGAGCAGAGCACAAGAGTATACACTGTTATGAAAGTGGTAAAGAGCTTACAGTTGAAAATGCTAGAGAATTTAAAAGACTACATCCTAGATGTGGTACAAACTTCTTATTTATAGTAATGGCAACTTCTATAATACTATTTGCATTCTTTGGATGGCCAAATCCATTGATGAGAGTGCTTATGAGAATAGTTTGTATACCAGTAGTAGCAGGAATAGCGTACGAAATAATAAGATTACTTGGGAAATATGACAATGGATTTACAAGAATGATAGCCTATCCAGGTATGATGTTACAGTACTTAACTACTAAAGAACCAGATGACGAGCAGTTAGAGGTTGCAATAGCTTCACTAAAAGCTGTAATATAAAAGAATTAACTTGTAAAAATGAAAGGTGATTCAATGACAATAAGAGATATTATTATAAAATATACAGATGAGTTTTCAAAGATAAGCGATAGTCCTAGATTGGATATAGAAGTAATGCTTATGAAAGTTCTTGGAGATGTAGATAAGTTATATTTACATATGAATCTTAATAAAGATTTGAGCCAAGAAAAATTAGATGAAATTGAAAAAATGGCTGAGGAAAGAAAATCAGGCAGACCAATAGCATACATAGTTGGAAATAGAGAGTTTATGGGACTTGATTTCTATGTACAGGAAGGTGTTTTAATTCCTAGACCAGACACTGAAACATTGGTAGATGAGATTATAAGAATTTACTCAGAGGAAGAATATAAACAAAAGGATAGAATAGATATATTAGATATAGGAACTGGCTCAGGGGCTATTACAGTTAGTCTTGCTTATTATATAAAGAATAGTTTTGTAAAATCATTTGATATATCAGATATAGCTCTAGAAATAGGCGCTAAAAACGCAGCAACTAATAGTGTAGAAGATAGAACTGAGTTTATAAAATCAGATGTGTTCTCAGCATTAGAGGGAGAAGGAGAAATACTGGATATAATCGTTTCTAATCCTCCGTACATAAGAAAAGATGTAATACCAACACTTCATACACAGGTTAAGGATTACGAGCCTTACAATGCGTTAGAAGGTGGAGAGGATGGACTAGACTTTTACAGAAGTATAACTGAAGGATCTGTAAAATACTTAAAAAAAGGTGGAATACTTGCTTATGAAGTAGGACACGACCAGGCAGAAGATGTTTCAAATATAATGAAAAACTGTGGATATGAAAAAATATACACAAAGAAGGATTTACCGGGCATTGATAGAGTTGTTATAGGCACAAAACTGTGATATAATGATAAATTGACGGAATACGAGAATAATTGACGAGGTGAATATATAAATGCTTAAAAAACTAGGTGTATTAGAGGATACATATAAAGATTTAACAGAAAAAATATCTGATCCAGAAATAATAAACGATCAGAAAGTTTGGCAGAAATACATGAAAGAACATGCTGATTTAGAGCCAATCATAATGAAATACAGAGAATATAAAGCTGTATTAGATGCTATAGCTGAATCAAAAGAAATACTTCAGGAAGAATCAGATGAAGAATTAAGAGAATTAGCTAAAATGGAATTATCTGATATGGAAAGTCAGGTAGAACCATTAGAAGAAGAATTAAAATTACTTCTTGTACCAAAGGACCCTAACGATGAAAAGAACGTTATAGTCGAAATAAGAGGTGGAGCTGGTGGAGACGAAGCAGCTCTATTTGCTGGGGACTTATTAAGAATGTACTCAAGATATGCAGAAAGAAAAGGATGGAAGGTATCTATGCTAAGTTCAAATGAAACTGGTGTTGGTGGATACAAAGAGGTTTCATTCATGATAAAAGGTAAAGGTGCATATTCTAGATTAAAATACGAATCAGGAGTTCATAGAGTTCAGAGAATACCTTCTACTGAATCAGGAGGTAGAATACATACTTCTACAGCAACAGTTGCCGTATTACCAGAAGTAGAAGATGTTGAAGTAGAAATAAATGACAATGATATAAGAATAGACGTTTTCAGAGCTTCTGGAAACGGTGGACAGTGTGTCAATACTACTGACTCTGCGGTAAGAATAACACATCTTCCAACAGGAGAAGTTGTATCATGTCAGGACGAAAAATCACAGCTTAAAAATAAGGAAAAAGCTATGAAAGTTTTAAAAGCTAGATTATACGACAGAGCTCTTGCAGACCAGCAGAAAGAAATATCTGCAGAAAGAAAGAGCCAGGTTGGTACAGGAGATAGATCTGAAAGAATAAGAACTTACAACTTCCCTCAGGGAAGAATAAGTGACCACAGAATAAATCTTACTTTATACAAATTAGATTCATTCCTTGATGGTGACATAGATGAAATGATAGATGCTTTAATAACAGTTGATCAGACTGAAAAAATGACTGCTATAAACTAATTTAAAGTAGAATTATCATATATCAGATTTAGTATAAAAATGAATGAGAAAGTGTCTTATTATTGAATTGAATTCGAGGATAAGACACTTTTTTAAATACTTTTTAATTGTATTTAGAGAAAAAGAGGAGGCGCAGGGATTTTGATTTTAAAAATCACTCTAATTGGTTTAATTGTCGGTGTAATCGGCACAGGATTAGGAGGAATTCTCGCTGTATTATTCAATGAAAAGGCTTCAAAATATATGAGCTTTTTTATGGGATTATCAGGAGGAATAATGCTTTCGTTGGTAATGTTTGATTTAATTGAGGAGGCCATCGAGGGAATAGGGATTGTGTATGCGGTTATATTGATATTCTTAGGAGCATTAGCTACAAAAATTCTTAAAGAAAAAGTTAAAATCAATGGAGAAAATGCATCTGGTTATTTAATGCTTACAAGTATAATAATGCATAATTTACCAGAAGGACTTGCAATAGGTACCACTTTTTTAGCAGAACCAAAACGGGGAATTGCTATGGCGGCTGCAATAGGTATGCATAACCTACCAGAAGGGTTAGCTTTAGCACTTGGATTTATATGCAATAAAGCAAGTGGAAAAAGAGCTGTTATAATGTCTATGATTGCCGGACTCCCAATAGCGATTGGATGTTTTATTGGTTCTAGTTTTGGAGAAATTTTCTCTGCAATCATAGGAGTACTACTTTCTATAGCTGCAGGTATGATGATGTATGTTGTTATGGATGAGATGATACCAGAATCTAAAAGTATATACACAATAATTGGTGTTATGCTTGGGATTGTTATAGTAAAATCTATAGCTTAGTAGGTAGGAATTAAACCTAAAATCTATAGTCTAGTTATGGAAAATATTGTATATTAGTTATAACTAGATTATAGAAAATAATTTATAAAAAGAAAGTCGGTGGATTTATGGAAACAGTTATAAAAAAAGTAGATGAAAATAATATAGATATAGATATAATTAGAGAAATGGCTGAAAAGATAAGAAATGGAGAAACTGTTATATTTCCAACTGAAACAGTATACGGGCTAGGTGCAAATGCTATGGATGAAGATGCAGTTAAGAAAATCTATTTAGCAAAAGGTCGTCCTAGTGATAATCCACTAATAGTCCATATAGCTGATATAGAAGAAGTAGATAAAATAGCGCTTGAAGTTGGTGAAAAGGCTAAAAAAGCTATGGAAAACTTTTGGCCAGGACCACTTACTATAATACTAAAAAAGAAGGAAATTGTTCCAAATGTTACTAGTGGAGGGCTTTCAACAGTAGCAATTAGAATGCCTTCAAATAAAATTGCCAATGCACTTATAAGAGAGTCAAAAACTCAGATAGCAGCTCCATCAGCAAATATATCTGGAAGACCATCTCCAACAAAGGCAGAACACGTTGTTAAAGAGATGAGTGGAAGAGTATCTGGAATAATTATGGGCGGAGATTGTGATTTTGGACTAGAGTCTACAGTTGTAGATTTTAGCGATGATAAGCCTATGATACTTAGACCGGGAAGTATTACAAAAGAAATGTTAGAAGAGGTACTTGGAGAAGTTAGTATAGATCCATCTTTAAGTAAAAAAGAGGATAATATAAAAGCAAAAGCTCCTGGTATGAAGTATAAACACTACTCACCTAATGCACAGGTATATATAGTAAAAGGTGGAGAAAATAATGTAATTACAAAAATGAATGAATTATCTAGAAAAAATCATGCAGAAAATAAAAAAACAGGAATAATGTGTATGAGTAAAGACGTGGATAAATTTGAATGTGATTATGTTGTAGACTTAGGTAAAGATTACAATGAAGTAGCAGCAAATCTTTTTGATGCCCTTATAAAAATGGATGAAGCAAAAATGGATATAGTCTATTCAGTATGCTTTGAAAGTTGTGGAGTTGGTCAGGCGATAATGAATAGACTTCTAAAATCTGCTGCTTATAGAATAATAGACGCGAATTAAAGATTATAATATATACTATTTAGCTAGTTTATAATGTACTATAAAATAGATTAATGTTATAATATAATAGAAATGTTCATAAATGGACATAAAACGTAAAAATTAAAGCGAGATGGAGGATTTTAAAATGAAAATAGCATTAGCTTGTGACCACGGTGGATACGATTTAAAAATGGCTATAATAGCTCACCTTGAAAAAAGAGGGATAGAAGTAATGGATCTTGGAACTAACAATGCAACAGATTCAGTAAACTACCCAGAATATGGAGAAGCTGCAGCTCTTAAAGTTGCTAACGGAGAAGCTGACTGCGGAATATTAGTATGCGGAACAGGAATAGGTATATCTTTAGCAGCTAACAAAGTTCCTGGAATAAGATGTGCTGTTGTAAGTGATACTTTCTCAGCTAGAATGACTAAAGCTCATAACAATGCAAACATGCTTGCAATGGGTGGAAGAGTAGTTGGACCAGGACTAGCACTTGACATAGTAGATGCATACCTTGATACAGAATTCGAAGGTGGAAGACATCAGACTAGAGTAGATATGTTAATGGATATAGAAAAAAAATACACAAAATAAATCCATTTTGATTTAGAGATAACTACTGCCTTTTTATAATCTTGTATAAAGAGGCAGTTTTTTTATAAATATTTTTGAATAAAAATTGCATAATTAAAATATAAAGTTTCATTATGTAGATATAATAATTGCTTAAAAAGGAGTGTTTTAAGATGAGACCTTCATGGGACGAATATTTTATGGAAATTGCCGAGGTAGTAAAAAAGAGATCTACATGTATAAGAAGACAGGTTGGAGCTATAATTGTAAAAGATAAACAGATACTTACAACAGGATACAACGGAGCTCCAAAAAATTTGGAGCATTGTCAGAATATAGGATGTAAGAGAGAACAGATGCATATACCTTCTGGAGAAAGACATGAGCTTTGTAGAGCACTACATGCAGAACAAAATGCAATAATACAGGCTGCTTATAATGGTGTTAGTATAAAAGATGCAACACTATACGTAACTACTAGACCTTGTGTTCTATGTGCAAAAATGTGTATAAACGCAGGAATAAAAAAAATAATATACAAGGGAGATTATCCAGACGACCTTTCAACACAGTTATTAGATGAAGCTGGAGTTGAAATGATAAAATATCCTGAGGAATTATAAAAACAAACCCGAAGAATTATTAAAAATAGTTTTTCGGGTTATTTTTTTTTATTATTTTACTATAAGAAAATATTATCAATATCCCTTTTTTGAAGTCGAAATTCAGGAAATTGTTTTTTACAAGCGTTGGAATAACTAGCACTGAAAGATTTTATGTGAAGAAATTTAGAGCAAGACGAATTTAAATTGAAATTTTGTTAAAAGATAAAAATAAGGTTGATAACTTTAAAAAAATATTCTATAATGAGTTAGTTTTTAAAAATATACAAAATACAAAGGCGAAAATCATGCATATTTCTAATTATTCAGATATTAAGATGATTAAAAAATATAGCTTTATTGTAAAAAATCAATAGTTTAAATTAAAAATAAATAAAAAAATAATTTATTATTTTAAATTTAATCATAAAAATAAATAATGTATGCTGTTAGTTATCCTATTATTAGGGTATAATTGATTAATATGAATGAAAAAATAATTTCAAAAAAAGGGATGTGATCTGATGGATAAAAATGTGAAGGATCAGATTAAAGCTGTCGTAAAAGGAATAATAGTTTTTGACATAGTTGTTATTATAGCTTTACTGATATGTTCAAAGATATCTCTAGATAGAGAAAGTCTTATGGGTAGCGTTTTGAATTTAGATGTTGCGGCTGTTCTAGGACTAGTAATAGGAAGTGCAGCCTCAATATTTAATTTTTGTATGCTTGCATCATCTACAGAGAATATGGTGAATCAAGCAGGTAAAACAATGGTTCAATTAAAATTTGCAGGAGGATATTTCCTAAGATTTGCAATATACGCAGTGGTTTTACTACTGGCAGCTAAATTGAACAGTATTAGTATGTTTACTGCAGCACTTGGACTTTTAAGTACACAGATAGTCCTATTAGTGCAGAAGTTTACAGCCATTTTTACGAGAAAGGAGGCATAATGGATGAATACTCAGGCAAGATGGTTAGTAGATATTCATGGGTTTAGACTTAGCGAAACAGTAATAGTTAGCTGGTTGATAATAGCAGGTCTTGCCATAGCGTCTTATCTTCTAACTAGAAATCTAAAGAAGGTTCCAGAGAGTAAGGTACAGGTATTCCTCGAATATGCTGTTCTCAAACTTTACAACTTAGTCGAGACGACAATGGGAAAAGAATTGGTAGAGAGAATACCAAACATAGTTCCGTATATAGGAAGCTTGTTCTTATTCTTCTTGTGTTCAAACTTAGTTCCATTAATCGGTCTCAGGTCGCCAACAGTCGACTTGGATACTACATTAGCGTTATCTACAATAACAGTAATACTAATATATGCAGTATCTATCAGATTTAACGGTGGAGCATGTTTTAAAGACATGATAGAACCGACACCAATATTACTACCAATAAACTTAGTTGGAGAAATAGCTAGACCTATTTCACTAAGTTTCCGTCCATTTGGGAATATAATGGGTGGTACGCTTATAATGATGTTATTCTATAAGCTTATGGCGTATATTTCAGAATTGATTCCTGGAGTTAAAATACCTTTTGCACAGTTTTTAATTCCGGTACCACTTCATTTATACTTTGATATATTTGCAGGTACAATACAGGCATTTATATTCATAATGCTTACAATGGTATTTATAAGCAATGCAGTAGATATTAGTCTACTTAAAAAAAGAGAAGCTAAAAAATTAGCAAAAGCAAAATAAAACTTAAAAGGCAAAAATCAAAATTAATATAAATAATATTAAAAAATAAAATCAAAAGAAAATTTATATGGCAAAAGGCCAGAGGAGGAAATTATTATGGATATGGCTACAGCAATAGCAGTTGCAGGATCAGCAATAGGAGCAGGTATAGCAGTATTTACAGGTATAGGAGCAGGTTTAGGACAGGGTTACGCAGCAGGTAAACTAGCAGAAGCAGTTGGTAACCAGCCAGAAGCAAAGAGTGAAATAATGTCTTCATTCATAGTTGGGGCTGCCATAGCAGAATCAACAGCAATATACGGACTTATAATAGCGATAATTCTTATATTCGTTAATCCTTGGATATAGGACGGAAATAACGTGTTATACTGTGATGATATTCACAGAAAGGAGGGATAGAGTATGGAATTAAAACCGTTAGTAACACTAACATACGAATACTTTTTCCAGCTAGCCAATGCGGTTGTAATCTTTCTAATACTTAAACATCTCTTATTTAAACCAGTTATGGCTGTTATAAAAGCTAGAGAAGAAGATATAGCAATGGATATACAGGAAGGTAAGAAGATAAGAGAAGAAGGTGAAGCCTTCAAGAAAGAATACGAAGAAAAAGTTGGAAAAGCAGAAGAAGAAGGAAGAAATATAATAAATTCAGCAGTAGAAGCAGCAAAAGAAAAATCATATATGATTAAAGATGACGCTAAGCGAGATGCTGAAATAATGAAGGAAAGAGCAAAACGAGAAATAGAGGAAGAAAGAATCCGGGCTATGAACGATATGAAGGACGAGATGTCAGATCTTGTTATCCTTGCAGCATCTAAAGTAATAGAAAAAGAAATAGATAAGGATAAACATAAAGAACTGATAGACGAATTTATAGATAGAACAGGAGACGTAGTATGATAGATGAATCAGCTCCAGTATATGCAAAAGCTATGTTTGACGTAGCTGAAGAAACTGAAACTACAGACGAGGTTTTAGCTCAGTTTTCTGAAGTTGTAAAAACTATCAAAGAAAATAAGGATCTTTCGGATGTATTAAAAACACCTTTTATATTAGCCGATGATAAAAAGGCTATTCTCGAAAAAATCTTTTCTGATACAACTGATATATACCTTATAAATTTTTTAAAAGTTCTAATAGATAGAAAAAAAATTAGATATATAGATGATGTATACCACAGATTTGTGAAATTAGTAAACGACAAGAAAACTCTAGAAAAAGGTACAGTCTATAGTGTAGTTGCATTATCTGATGAAGAGATAAAAGAGCTAGAAGCTAAGATGTCTAAGAAATTTAGTAGAGTTGTTAAGTTAGAAAATAAAATAGACAAGTCCTTAATGGGAGGAGTCTTTATAAAGATTGGAAACAAGGAAATAGACGGTACTGTAAGAAGTAGAATAAACGGACTTAAAAAAGAACTGTCTAAAATGATATAAGGAAACGGCGGTGAGAATATGGGTTTAAATCCTGAAGAAATAAGTTCGATAATCAGACTGCAGATAAAAGACTACGATAACAGAGTCGAGCTATCTGATACAGGAAAAATATTCAACGTAGGTGATAATATAGCGAGTATTTACGGACTTGATGATGTAATGGCTGGCGAACTTCTTGAATTCCCAGGAGGCGTATATGGGATGGCTCTAAATCTAGAGAAAGAAACTGTCGGGGCAGTTCTTCTTGGAGATGAAGAGGGAATAAAAGAAGATGATATAGTTAAAAGAACTGGAAAAATAGTTGAAGTTCCAGTAGGAGATGCTCTAATAGGAAGAGTTGTGGATCCTCTAGGTAACCCAATAGACGGAAGAGGAAGTATAAAAACTGATAAAACAAGACCTATAGAAGCAGAGGCTCCAGGAATAATGGATAGAAGATCTGTATATCAGCCACTTCAGACTGGTATAAAGGCGATAGATGCAATGGTTCCAATAGGTAAAGGACAGAGAGAACTAGTAATAGGTGATAAACAGACAGGTAAAACATCTATACTTACTGATACAATACTTAACCAGAAAGGTAAAGATATAATTTGTATTTATGTTGCTATAGGACAGAAAAAATCTACTGTTGCGCAGTTAGTTAGCTCACTAAGAGATTACGGGGCAATGGACTATACAATAGTAGTATCTGCTACAGCATCAGAATCAGCTCCACTTCAGTACTTAGCACCTTATGCAGGTACTGCAATGGGTGAAGAATTTATGTATCAGGGAAAAGATGTCTTAATAATATACGATGACTTAAGTAAACACGCGGTTGCTTACAGAGAAATGTCTTTATTATTAAGAAGACCACCAGGACGTGAAGCTTATCCTGGGGATGTATTCTACCTACATTCAAGACTTCTTGAAAGATCTGCAAAACTTTCAGATGAGCTTGGTGGAGGTTCAATGACTGCGATACCAGTCATAGAAACTCAGGAAGGTGACGTTTCTTCATACATACCAACAAACGTAATATCTATAACAGATGGACAGATATATCTTCAGCCTGAATTATTCCACTCAGGAATAAGACCAGCGGTTGACCCTGGTATATCAGTTTCGAGAGTTGGTGGGGCAGCCCAGATAAAATCTATGAAGAAATTAGCATCAGAATTAAAACTAGCTTATTCTCAGTATAGAGAATTAGCAGCTTTCTCTCAGTTCGGATCAGACCTAGATGCAGATACTAAGGCAAGACTAGAACAGGGTGAAAGAATAGTAGAAATACTAAAACAGGATGAACATAAACCATTACCAGTTGAAGAACAGGTAGTGACAGTTTACTCTGTACTTAATGGATTATTCGACGATGTAGAGATAAATGAAATACATAATTTTGAAAAAGAATTATGTTTCTATATAAGAAAAAATAAACCAAGTATATACGAAAAAATTCTTAATGGAGAAGACTACGGAAAAGAACTCACTGAATTAGTAGAAAACTTTAAAAAAGAGGTGAGATAAATGGCAGGAGTCGGAACTAAAGAGATAAAAAGAAGAAAGGCGAGTATAGAAAGTACTAGACAGATAACTAGTGCGATGAATCTTGTTTCTTCTTCTAAATTGATGAAAGCTAGAGAAAAAGCAGAAAGATCAAAACCATATGCGTATGAATTATACGATATGATGATTAGAACTGCTGCAGATGTAAAATCATCTTGTAAAGAATTTGTCGAAAAAAGAGAAGTTAAAAGAAGATGTTTTATAGCTGTTGCAGGAGATAGAGGTCTTGCTGGTGGATATAATGTAAATATCTTCAAATCTGTAATGGAACTACGGGATCCTGAAAAGGATATGGTTGTTCCAGTTGGTAAAAAAGCTTGTGAGTATTTTACTAAAAAAGGATTTGAAATACCTTTCAAAATAGAAAGCACAGAGCACTGCGTATTTGATGAGATGCATGAGATAACTCAAAATCTTATACAATTATACGAAGATAAAGAAATAGACGAGATATATTTCATATATACAAAATTTAGATCAGCTCTTGTACAGACAGTAAGAGAAAAAAGATTATTCCCAGTAGAGCTTGAAACGCTTAAACAAGACGAAAAGAAATTAGACGAAAGAGAAAGAAGAAATAATCCTAAGAAGGTAGAACCTAGAAGACAGTATCTTCCTTCTGCAGAGGCTATATTCAAAAGACTAATTTCTGAGTACACAGCATCTCAGGTTTATAATGGAATAAGAGAATCTTTTGCCTCTGAGCAGGCTTCTAGAAGAAATGCTATGCAGTCTGCAACAGATAGTGCGGATGAAATGTTAAATAAATTAGAAGCAGAATACAATAGAGCAAGACAGTCATCTATAACACGGGAAATAACAGAAATAGCCGGTGGAGCAGAGGCTCTTAAATAAGGAGGTCATAATCAGATGGCGAATAAAGGTAAAGTAGTGCAGGTAATAGGTGCCGTAATAGACGTAAAGTTTAACAGCGGTAGAGAACTTCCAAACCTATTCAATGCAATTGAAATAGAAATGAAAGATGGCCATAAAGTTGTAGCAGAGGTTACACAGCATATCGGTGACGATACAGCTAGATGTATATCTATGAATGCTACAGATGGTATGGTAAGAGGAGCAGATGCTATAGATACAGGTGCTCCAATAAGTGTACCAGTTGGTAAAGAAACTTTAGGAAGAGTATTCAATGTATTAGGAAATGCAGTTGATAGAAAAGGTGAACTTGAAGGTGTAGAAAGAATGCCTATACATAGACAGTCTCCAGATTTCGATGAACTAGA
Source organism: Peptacetobacter hiranonis (assembly GCF_008151785.1). Classification (GTDB taxonomy): domain Bacteria; phylum Bacillota; class Clostridia; order Peptostreptococcales; family Peptostreptococcaceae; genus Peptacetobacter; species Peptacetobacter hiranonis. The sequence goes on along the minus strand of NZ_CP036523.1, from coordinate 2,435,494 downwards.
AACACATGCTGAAATACTTGAAACAGGAATAAAAGTAGTAGACCTTTTAGCACCATATCTAAAAGGCGGTAAAATAGGTCTATTTGGTGGTGCAGGTGTTGGTAAAACAGTACTAATACAGGAGCTTATAAACAATATAGCTAAGCAGCATGGTGGTATATCAGTATTCTCAGGAGTTGGAGAAAGAACAAGAGAGGGTAATGACTTATACCAGGAAATGACTGAATCAGGAGTTTTATCAAAAACTGCAATGGTGTTCGGGCAGATGAATGAGCCACCTGGAGCCAGAATGAGAGTTGCATTAACTGGTCTTACAATGGCAGAGTACTTTAGAGATGAAGAACATCAGGACGTACTTTTATTCATAGATAATATATTCAGATTTACTCAGGCGGGTTCAGAAGTTTCAGCACTTCTAGGACGTATGCCTTCAGCAGTTGGTTACCAGCCAACACTAGCTACAGAAATGGGTGCTTTACAGGAAAGAATAACATCTACAAAAGATGGTTCTATAACATCAGTTCAGGCAGTATACGTGCCAGCCGATGACCTTACTGACCCAGCTCCAGCTACAACATTCTCACATCTAGATGCTAAGACAGTTCTTTCAAGACAGATATCTTCTCAGGGTATATATCCTGCAGTTGATCCACTTGAATCAACATCAAGAGTACTAGATCCTAAAATAGTTGGAGAAGAACATTACAAAACAGCTAGGGAAGTTCAGTCTATACTTCAGAGATATAGAGAGCTTCAGGATATAATAGCGATATTAGGTATGGATGAATTATCAGATGAAGATAAATTAACTGTTGCAAGAGCTAGAAAGATACAGAAATTCCTTTCTCAGCCGTTTGCTGTTGCTGAACAGTTTACTGGAAAAGAAGGTAAATATGTTCCAATAAAAGAAACAGTTAGAGGATTCAGAGAAATATTAGATGGAAAACACGACGATGTTCCTGAATCAGCATTCTTATTTGCTGGAACAATAGATGATGTAACTGCTAGAGTGCAGAATGCATAGTAAAATCTAGTCAGTGAAGGCAGGTGGAATAATGGAAAATTCATTACATTTAAAAATAATTACTCCAAACAAGACTTTCTATGATGGGGATATTGATTCTGTTATAGTAAAAACAACTGGAGGAGAAAGACAGATTTTAAAAAATAGACGTCCATTTTCGGCTGAAATAATTGAAGGAAATATAAAAATAAAATCAGAAAAATCTACTGAGCTAGTATTTTCTACAGGTGGATTTATAAGTTCTGAATATGAAAATGTAGTAATTCTTACAAAAATGGCTAAAAATGTAGATTAGAATAAAATAAACCGGTATTAAAAATTCGTTTAAAAAATGAATATTTTAATACCGGTTTTTATTTTTTAACTATGAAAACGATTTTAAACAATTTTAAAAGTTAAGTTTGGAAAATGGAAATCAATCTAAATATAATAGTTTTTTAATATTGATTACTTTAAAAAAAGTCAGAAAAAAGTAACAAAAAGATAACAAAAAACTTGATTATTGGATATGCAATGTTATATAATAAAAAAGTAGCGACACATAGAAAAAATATATACCTAGATGTCGCTATTTAATAAGAAAAGCAAACGCTTTTACAAAATAAATATAGGAGGATTTCAGAAATGGGAAATGATTCAGTAAAACACCCTAAAGGGTTATACGCTTGTGGATTAGTATTCACTTGTGAAAGATTCGCATACTACGGATCAAAATCGCTATTATTATTATTCTTAGCTACAGCCGTTGCTGAAGGTGGTCTTGGATTAGACGCTGCAGATGCTGCAGTAATCGGGGCTAACTTAATGGCTTTCACTTACCTAGCACCAGTTATAGGTGGGGTAATATCAGACAGATGGTTAGGAGCTAGATACTGTGTTGTTATAGGTGCTCTTATAATGGCAGGTGGATGGTTCATAGGATACTTTGCAACATCTGTTATGCACGTTCATGCATTAATCGCAGTAGTTTCAATAGGAACAGGTCTATTCAAAAACCAGTTAAATGCAATGGTTGGGGAATTATATACAGATAATGCTCAGAAAGACTCTGCTTTCTCTATATTATATTCATTCGTAAATGTTGGTTCATTCTTCGGATCTTTAATATTAGGATACTTATGTGCTAATACATTTGCTACAACTGTAGACGGAAACTTAGTTCAGGGATTCCAGAAATGTTTCGGTTTATCAGGAGTAATGATGTTAGTAGCTACAGTAGTTTCAGTTTTAGGATGGAGAGTATTAGGTGACGCTGGTAAATTACCACAGAAAATGCTTAGCCATGGTGATGAAGAGAAAAAAGTTCTTTCAGCTGAAGAAGCTAACAGAGCTTTAACTTCAGAAGAAAAGAAAAGAGTTATAGCTATAGTTATAATATCTGCATTCACAATAATATTCTGGACAGCTTACTATCAGGCATCTACTTCAGTTCTTCTTTACATGAACACTTATGTAAACATGAACATAGGTAGCTTCCCAGTACCACCAGTATGGATAGAAACTACTCTTAACGGATTACTTTGTATATTACTTGGACCTGTTATGGCTGCTATATGGACTAAATTATCTAAGAGACCTCAGGGTGACTTAACTATGATCCAGAAAGTTTCTTTAGGATTTATATTCCTAGGTGTAGCATTCGTATTCATGATAGGTGCAGAATTCACAAGAGGAGTTGGTGCTCCAGAAACAGCTAAAGCTTCAGTTGTATGGTTAATAGGATTCACAGTATTCCAGACTATAGGTGAAATGTGCTTCTCTCCACTAGGAAACTCAATGGTTTCTAAACATGCTCCAGCTAAATACTTAACAGTATTAATGGGTGTTTGGACAATAGCAACATTCTTCGCTTCTAAAGCTTCAGGATACGTTCAGGGTATAATGGAATCAATGGGTATGATGCAGGTATTCATAGCTATACCAGTTATACTAATAGTATCAGCTGTATTACTTCTTGTATTCGATAAAAAACTTGAAGCAATGCTTACAGCAGGACAGAAATAATCTTTGGATTATAATTGAGATTGAAAAATTTAAAGTTTATATAATTAAAACTGTCACACATTTGTGTGACAGTTTTTTTATGTACAAATATAAAAGAAGAAATAGATCATTATAAAAAGTAAAACAAATCTCCTTTGAATGATAAAATTTACAGAATATTAGAATATAAAATATATAAATATTTTTAATGAAAAGTTAAGAATTATATGTTATTATATTAATTGTGTCAAAAAAGGGGGTATTTGATTGAAGAAAAAAAGTAATGAAAAGAGTAAATTTATAGAAAAAATTAAACATAATACATTTAGATTTTTAGCGATGATGGGATTTATAATGGTATATATGGCTATTTTTGGTCAGGAGAATACTTTACCTGGGGTTGCAATATATGTTGGAATAATGATGTTCCCTAAGATGAATACAGGTATAAAGCTTTACGATATGCTTATTATGGTAGCGATACTATTTTTAGGATCTGGTATAGTTGCTCAAATTGGAGTAATCTCTCCATGGCTTGCATTACCACTTAATATTATATATATATTTATAACTATGATAGTAACTACGGAACCAGCTCCATACAGAATGAATATGGTATTTTTATTACCTCTTTTATTCTGTCAATCTGTTCCGGTAACTATTGACCTATTCCCTAAAAGAATGCTTGGAATGTTAATAGCAACAGTTATAACTGTTGTAGTTACATATATTGAATGGAAAAAAAGAGGTTATGGAAAAGAGGGAAGAACATTAAAAGAGCAGATAAAAGAAGGTATTAAATATATAGATGTATCTGCAAGAATGGCGATTGGAGTTTCATTAGCTATACTTATAGCTGCACTTATGAATTCTGCAAAACCATTATGGATTAGTATAGTTGTAATGTCTTTAACTCAGATAGATACAAGTGATATGGTAGATAGAATAAAATACAGAACTACAGCAACAGTGTGTGGAATATTCTTCTTCTCAATAGTATTTGGATATATATTCCCTGTCGAGTATGCAGCTGTCCTAGTAATGATACTTGGATATGTTGGGTTCTTTATAGATAAATACAAGTATAAACAGTTTATAAACTTTATATCATCAATAAATGCATCACTGATAATATTTAATGCAGAAACTGCTATGGTAAATAGATTTGTAGGTTTATTTATTGGGATAGCGATAGTACTTGTATTACATATAATAAGTAGTGGTACAAAATTATTATTAGAAAAAATAAGTGATAAAGAAATTGATTTAATTGACGTAGAATATTAAAAAATAAATATAAAAAACGAAAAAGAGCTCAATTATCCTCTAAAAAATATTTACTAAAAGAGGAAATTTAGCTCTTTTTTTTATTCACTTAATTTATTTATTACGTTTAAATGCATTCTAAACATTGTAAGTGGGATGTAGTGTTTAGTGGAAATTATTACATTTCCATTGCTGTTATAAAGTGTTTCTAGTATAAGTATGAACATTTCATCGTGTGAAAGTTCGTATTTTATAGCTGTAAAGTTACCTGTAGTAGTAAAACTAAGTTCACAACTGCTTTTAGAAGCAATAGAATAAATCCTATCCTCCATAAAATCTTTTAGGTTATTTATATCATTTAAATCTACATCGTACTCAGAAATAGTTTCTATAGGGATAAAACTAAGAGAATAGCCTTTAGTTACACCATCAAATTTATACCATCTATCAGATATAACAACTGCGGCAGTTTTTCTTTCTAAGTTCTTTGATATTGCATCGGTTGCAGGCTCTATTCTAAATTCTATTTCTAAATCATCTATCTCATCATTGTAACAAGCATAGAAAGGATGTTGAAGTTTTTCCATTCCAAAATTTTTGCTTATAGTGTGAAGCTCTTTAATATAATTTCCCTTACCCTGAATATTAGAAATAAGTCCGTCCTCTTGTAAGAGTGCAAGAGCTCTTCTAAGTGTCATCCTACTAACGCCCATCTGTTCAGCTAGATTTGGTTCTGATGGAAGTTTTGATCCTGGAGGATAAACACCGTCCTGTATTTTTTTAAATAATTGATCGTAAACTTTGACATGTTTTAATTTTTTTTGTTTTTCAGATGAAATCTCTGGTATCATTTTCCTCCCCCTATCCATTAAATTATACAAGTTGTATTATAAGTTTCAAACTCTGTATTGTCAATAGATAAGAAAGTTATGAGAAATAGTAAGAATATAATTGTATTATAAAAATTAGACAAGCAGATAACTTGTCTAATTGTAAAATGGATAAAAAACTATAAAATACACATAAAAATGTTAGGAAAAGGTTATATTTTGATAAAAATTTGGTTAAAATTTACAGAAAACGTATTGTAGACTAGACAAGTATGTGATATTATACAACTAAAGACAGAGAGTTATATAAAAAGACAAATAATTATACAAATAAAAATAACTCTTTAAAAAAAGCAATTATAAAAAGAAATAAAATAAAATTCATAATGAAAAGGAGAGAACAATTATGCAGAATTATTCAGGAGAAGTTGGATTACAGTATCATTTACAGATAAGACCAGGAGATGTTGGACGTTACGTTATACTTCCAGGAGATCCTAAAAGATGTGAAAAAATAGCAAAACATTTCGATAACGCAGTACTAGTTGCTGATAGTAGAGAATATGTTACATATACAGGATACCTTGATGGAGAAAAAGTAAGTGTTACATCAACAGGTATAGGTGGTCCATCAGCATCAATAGCAATGGAAGAACTTAGACTTTGTGGTGCGGATACATTTGTAAGAGTTGGTACTTGCGGTGGAATAGATATAGATGTAAAAGGTGGAGATATAGTAGTAGCTACAGGTGCTATAAGAATGGAAGGTACTTCAAGAGAATACGCTCCAATAGAATTCCCAGCAGTTGCTGACTTAGAAGTAACTAATGCTTTAGTTGCAGCAGCTAAAAAATTAGGATATACATATCATGCAGGAGTTGTTCAGTGTAAAGATGCATTCTACGGACAGCATGAACCAGAAAGAATGCCAGTTAGTTATGAACTTTTAAATAAATGGGAAGCTTGGAAAAGATTAGGATGTAAAGCTTCAGAAATGGAATCAGCTGCATTATTTATAGCAGCAAGTCATTTAGGTGTTCGTTGTGGATCTAACTTCTTAGTTGTAGGAAACCAGGAAAGAAACGCAGCTGGATTAGAAAACCCAATAGTACACGATACAGAAAGTGCTATAAAAGTTGGAGTAGAAGCACTTCGTATATTAATAAAAGAAGATAGAGAAAACAATAAATAGGCTGATTTTCAGTAAATAGAGGAGAACAAACGGATGAAAGCAATATTAAATTTACTGGGAATCGTAGTAGTACTAGGAATACTTTGGTTAATATCTTGGAAAAGAAAAGACGTATCATTCAAAATGCTTTTAAAAGGTATGATAGCTCAGTTCATCATAGCTTTAATACTTGTAAAAGTTCCAGCAGGTAGAATGGTAGTTTCAAAAATATCTGATGCTGTAACAGGAGTTATAAACTGTGGTTCAAATGGATTATCTTTCGTATTCGGTTCACTAGCAGATAGTTCAGCACCAACAGGTATGATATTCGCTGTACAGGTACTAGGAAACATAGTTTTCTTATCAGCACTTGTAAGTTTACTTTACTATATAGGTGTACTTAACTTTGTAGTTAAATGGATAGGAAAAGCAGTTGGTTGGATAATGGGAAGCTCAGAAGTTGAAAGTTTCGTAGCAGTTGCCAATATGTTCTTAGGTCAGACAGACAGTCCAATATTAATAAGTAAGTATTTGAATAAAATGACAGACAGTGAAATTATGGTCGTACTAGTATCTGGAATGGGAAGTATGTCAGTTTCAATATTAGGTGGATATACAGCGCTTGGAATTCCAATGGAATATCTATTAATAGCGAGTGCACTAGTTCCAATAGGAAGTATAATGGTTTCAAAAATAATATTCCCTCAGACAGAAGAAGTTCACGAAGTTGGGGATATAAAAATGGATAACAAAGGGAACAATGCAAACGTAATAGAAGCTGTTTCTGAAGGTGCAGTAACAGGTATGCAGATGGCATTATCAATGGGAGCTTCTCTAATAGCAATGGTTGCATTAGTTGCATTAATAAATAAAGGTTTAGGTGTATTTGGAATAAGTTTAGAGCAGATTTTCTCTTATGTATTTGCACCATTTGGAGCACTTATGGGATTAGATCCATCAGAAATACTAATGGAAGGAAATCTTTTAGGAAGCAAACTTGTAATAAACGAATTCGTAGCATTTGAACAGTTAGGTAAAATAATATCTAGTATGGATCCAAGAACTGCTATAATGGCTATAATATCACTTTGTGGATTTGCTAACTTCTCAAGCTTAGGTATATGTGTATCTGGTATAGGTATACTTTGCCCAGAGAAAAAAAGCACACTAGCTAGATTAGTTTTCAGAGCTATGATAGGTGGGGTTGCAGTAAGTTTACTAAGTGCAATGACAGTAGGATTTATAATGCTATTCTAATTGGATGAAAAATAAACTATAATAGTAGTAAACATAAATATAAAGGGGTGAATGTAAAATGAGTAAATATAAACGTATATTTGTCGTTGTAGTAGATTCACTTGGAATAGGAGAAATGGCAGATGCAGCTAAATATGGAGATAGTGGAGCAGATACTTTAGGTCATATAGTTGAAAATGAAGGAACAAATATGCCTAATCTTCATAAACTTGGTATAGCCAATCTTAAAGAATTAAAAGGACTAGCTCCTGTAGAAAATCCAATTGGAAAATACATGGCTCTAAATGAAAAAAGTGTAGGAAAAGACACTATGACAGGACATTGGGAAATGATGGGATTAAATGTTGAAAAACCATTTAAGACATTTACAGAAACAGGATTTCCAGATGAACTTATAGAAGAGCTTGAAAAAAGATGTGGTAGAAAAATAATTGGTAACAAAAGTGCAAGTGGAACAGCGATAATAGAAGAACTAGGTGAAGAAGAAATAGAAAAAGGTCACTTAATTGTATACACTTCAGCAGACTCTGTATTACAGATATGTGGTAATGAAGAAACAATGGGACTTGAAAATCTTTATAAATACTGTGAAATAGCTAGAGAACTTACATTAAAAGATGAATGGAAAGTTGGAAGAGTAATAGCTAGACCATATATAGGTATGAAAAAAGGAGAATTTAAAAGAACTTCTAATAGACATGACTATGCGCTAAAACCATTTGGAAAAACAGTTTTAAATCAGTTAAAAGACAACGGATATGATGTAATATCTGTTGGTAAAATAAATGATATATTTGATGGAGAAGGAATAACTGAGTCAAATCGTTCAAAATCATCTGTTCAGGGAATGGAACAGACTATAGAAATAGCGGATAGAGATTTTAATGGGCTTTGCTTTGTAAATCTAGTTGATTTTGATGCATTATGGGGACATAGAAGAAATCCAAAAGGATATAGTGAAGAGATAGAAAGATTTGATGAAAAGTTAGGAGAACTTTTAAATCATCTAAATGAAGAGGACTTACTTATAGTAACAGCAGACCATGGTAATGACCCTACATTTAAAGGTACTGACCATACAAGAGAAAGAGTTCCATTTATAGCATATTCACCAGCGTTCGAAAATGGTGGAAAAATGGAAGATGCAAGTACATTTGCTGTAATAGGTGCGACTATAGCAGATAACTTTGGTGTAGAAATGCCTGAAAATACTATAGGATACTCAGTATTAGAAAATCTTTAGAGGTTAGAGGAAAATCTAAAGAAAATAAAAAAGGAGAAAAACAATGGAACAGAGCAAAATAATAAACATGGTAGACCATACTCTATTAAAACAGACATCAACATGGGAACAGATAAAATTATTATGTGATCAGGGAATGGATAAAAATGCAGCTTCTGTATGCATACCTCCATACTTTGTAAAAGCAGCAAAAGAATATACAGAAGGTAAATTACCAATATGTACAGTAATAGGATTCCCTAATGGAAATATGACTACAGCTGTAAAAGTATTCGAAACTGAAGATGCTGTTAAAAACGGTGCTGATGAAATAGACATGGTAATAAACATAGGTCTAGTTAAAGAAGGAAAATATGACGAAGTGCTAAAAGAAATAAATGAAATAAAAGCAGCTTGTCATGGAAAATTATTAAAAGTAATAATAGAAACTTGCCTTCTAACAGAAGAAGAAAAAATAAAAATGTGTGAAGTAGTTACAAAATCAGATGCAGAATATATAAAAACATCTACTGGTTTCTCAACTGGAGGAGCTACAATAGAAGATATAAAATTAATGAAAAAATATTGTGGAGCTGATTTAAAAATAAAAGCTGCTGGTGGAATAAAATCTTTTGAAGATGCAGAAGAATTTATAAAAGCTGGGGCAGATAGACTAGGAACAAGTAGACTAGTAAAATAATAAAAGTAATTAGTAGTAAAATAAATAAGTTGATAAAAATTCCAAAATGATAATAAAATTCCAAAAAAAGTGTAAATAATTTAAATTAAAAAGAATGTAGTAAAAGTGATATCGCCAATATCATAAAAGTTAACCTTATAAAATTATAAAAAATAAAATTAGAAAAACAGGACATCTGGTAAGAGGGATGTCCTGTTTTTTATATTTTAAAATATAGTATATTCAATCAAAAAGAATGAAAAATAAAAATATTTGGCTATGTTAGACAATTGTGTGATTAATTATACAGAAAATAGGTTATAATATAGGTATCAACTATACTTCGCCATATTATATAGAAAGGATTACTTATATTATGAAAAAAGCAGATATAAAAGCCATAGTTAAAAATTTGAATAAAGATGAACTTAGAGACTTAATTTCAGTAGCACAAGGAGTTTTAAGTGCTTTATTTAGTTCTGATGAAATAGAGGATAATATTAAGGAAAGTAGATTTTCTAAGGGATACGAATGTCCTAAATGTCAATGTAAGGATGTTAATAAAAATGGTAAGACTAGAGGTAGACAAAGATATATTTGTAAAAGGTGTCGTTGTACTTTTGATGAGTTTACTATGTCTCCTTTCTCTAGTACTAACTTAGGATTAGATAAATGGCTTAAATACTGTGAATTAATGATATTAGGACTTTCTATAAGACAATGTGCAACTGAAATTGGAGTTGGAGTTAAAACATCTTTTTATATGAGACATAGGATTTTAGATGTTATTAATCTATCATTAAAAAATGATATGGTTGAAGGTATTGTAGAAGTAGACGAAGTTTTTATTCGTGAATCATATAAAGGTAATCATTCAAAAAGTACTACTTTTAAGATGCCTAGAGAACCTAGAAAAAGAGGTAAGGGAAAAAAGGATAAGAAAAAAAGAGGTATTTCTAACGACCAAATTTGCATTGAAACTGGTGTTGACCGTAAAGGAAATATAGTAATGGGAGCGGTTTGTAATGGTAGAATTACAACTAATGATATTATTAGATTTTTTGATGGAAAAATAGGAGAAGATGTTACTTTCGTAGTCGATAGCCACAAATCTTATTTAAGTATAAATAAAGACCTAAATGTTGAATTAAAACGAGTTCCTAGAGGCAAATCTATGATAGATAGTGTTTATCACTTACAACATGTAAATTCTCTTCATAGTGGATTTAAGAGATGGTTAATGCACTCTAATGGAGTCTCTACTAAATACATTTCGAATTACTTGGCTTGGTTTAAATTCTTGCAATTAAGCAAGAAGAATAAAAAGAGCGATAGAATTAAGGATATGTTAGTTAATGTAGCAACTAAAGAAACTTGCATAACTATAAATACTATTAGAAATAGATATATTGAATTAGCTTAAAGCTAAGAAATTATTGACAGAACTGTGTATTGATTGAAATATTATTTAACAAGTTATATAATGTAGTTCGCAATTGTTATATATTGTGAACTTCGATATACTTTACAGTGAATATTATTTATGTTACTATTAAATTTAATAAAACAAGAAAGGAGTTAGATTTATGATAAATTTATATAGAATGATTAATAAATTAAAAATAATAGATACAACTCCTAAATATAATATTATATAACTATATTTAAGATATATCCACTGGTATACTAAAGTGGATTTTTTATTAACTAAAATAAGGAGGTAGCTATAATGCTTGCATATATCAGATTAAGAGGATAGCGCACGAGTTGTGGCTATCGTTAAACAAATTTAATAAAATGTAATAACTTCGTGCTATTTTATATGAATAATAGAAATAGGAAGGTTATGAACAATGAGAAAATTAAAAAAGATTGAAGTTTTAAGAGAATTACTTAATGAAAATATATCAATACTTAGATGTCCAGTGTGTAAAAAATCTATAAAATATATAAAAGAAAGTAGTGTATTATGTGAAAATAACCATTGCTTTAATATATCTAAAAAAGGATATGTTAATTTAGTAAAGAATAATGCGAAGACAATATATGATAAAAAATTATTTGAATCTAGAAGTAAAATATATGAATATGGTATATATGACGAGCTTTCTAAAGAGATAATAGATATAGTGGATAAATATACGTCAAAAAAGAATGTTAATTTTGTACTAGATGTTGGTTGCGGAGAAGGATATTATTTAAATCAACTATATTCAGATGAAAAAATAAATAGTAGGTGTAAATTGTTTGGAATAGATATATCAAGAGAAGGAATTTCACTTGCTACAAGATACGAAAATAGCATACTATGGAGTGTATCAGACTTATCAAATCTACCATTTAAAAATGATAAATTAGATATAATAATAGATATACTTTCACCATCGAATTATAGTGAATTTACTAGAGTTTTAAACAAAGGTGGAGTTGTAATAAAAGTAATTCCAGATGAACACTATTTAAAAGAGATAAGGTCTGAAATAAAAGGTAAAATAAAAAAAGATACTTATTCTAATAAAAATGTTATAAATTCATTTAAAGATAACTTGGAAATCATCTATGATAAAAGAATCACTTATAAAACAAATATATATAATTTAGAAGATTTTATAAAAATGACACCATTAACATCTGGTTTGAGCAAAGAACAAATAAATGAATTAAATAAATGTGATATAGAAAAAATAACGGTTGATTTAAAAATTATAGTCGGCAAAGTAAAGTAGATAAAGGTTAGGAGGTAATAAGATGAATATACGTGGATGTATACATTCAATAAGATTAAGAGGGTAAGTCACGGATTGTGGCTATTATCTTAATATAATTAAAAGTCATAATCCCGTGATATTTAAATATTAAAGTTTAAATATAAAATTATAGGAGATTATGAAAATGAGAAAAAGAGTAATAATTGTAGGAATTAATATAAATAACAAAAATAATTTTGAGGAATCTATAATAGAACTTAAGAATTTATGTATAGCCTGTGATATGGAAGTAGTTGGAAAAGTGGAGCAAAATTTAAAGAAGATAAATCCAACATTCTATATGGGTAGTGGTAAAATTGAAGAATTACAAGATTTAATCGAAAAAACGAACGCTGAAATAATAGTATTTAATAACGAACTATCTGCATCACAGATAAAAAATATTGAAGAAGAAGTAAAAGGAGATTATGAATGAAAGCTAAAAGTAATAATTATAGAGGAAAAGTTGATATTAGTGTATCGCAAAATTTTATTACTAGTAAAAATACTATATATAAATTAATAAAAAAAACAAATATATCCAAAAATGATTTTGTTATTGAAATTGGACCAGGAAAAGGTCATATAACAGAAGCTTTATGTGAAAAAAGTTATTGGGTTACAGCTATAGAACTAGATAGAAGTTTATATGGAAATTTAATAAATAAATTTAAAAGTAAAAATAATGTTACTCTTATTAATAAAGATTTTTTAAATTGGAAATTACCTAAAAAAAGAGAATATAAGGTATTTTCTAATATTCCTTTTTATATAACAACAAAGATTATTAAGAAATTATTATTAGAAGAGTTAAATTCACCAACTGATATGTGGCTAGTTATGGAGAAAGGTTCCGCAAAAAGATTTATGGGAATACCTAGAGAGAGTAAATTATCATTACTTTTAAAAACTAAATTTGATATTAAGATAGTGCACTATTTTAATAGAGAAGACTTCCATCCCATGCCTAGTGTAGATTGCGTCTTAGTATATTTTAAAAGAAAATATAAATATGATATATCTAAAGATGAATGGAATGAATATACAAGTTTTATATCTAAGTCTATTAATAACTTAAGAGATGTATTTACAAAAAATCAAATTCATGCAGTAATTAAATACCTAGGTATAAATCTTAATAATATTAGTGAAGTTTCTTATAATGATTGGATACAGTTATTTAGATATAAACAAAAGATAGATTAGTAATAGTAGATTTAAATTAGGAGGTGTTAAAATGATTATGAATGGTGGAATAGCGTCAATAAGATTAAGAGGATAAGTCACGGGTTGTGGCTATTATCTTAATTTAATAAAGAGTCATAATCCCGTGATATTTAAAGTTAATATTTAAATATAAAATTACAGGAGATTATGAAGATGATAAAAAAAGGAATAATTGTAGGAATTAATATAAATAATAAAAATAATTTTGATGAATCTATGGAAGAATTAAAAAATTTATGCTTAGCTTGCAAAATAGAAACTGTTGGTCAAATTAAGCAGAATTCAAAGAAAGTTAACTCTACTTTTTATATGGGTAGTGGGAAGATAGATGAATTAAAAAATTTAGTAGAAGAAAACAATGCAGATATAGTTATATTTAATAATGAATTATCAGCGTCACAAGTTAAAAATATTGAAGAAGAAATAAATTGTAATGTCATAGATAGAACTGCGTTAATATTAGATATCTTTGCAAATAGAGCAAAAACAAGAGAATCTAAATTACAAGTAGAGGTTGCGAAGCTCCAATATGAATTACCAAGATTAGTTGGTTCAAATGAAGATTTAGGTCGTCAAAGTGGTGGAGTAGGGACTAAAAACAGAGGCGCAGGAGAAACAAAATTAGAATTAGACCGTAGAAGAATAGAAGATAAAATTGCTAATTTAAATAAAGAGCTTGAAGTATTAAAAAATCAAAGAGAAGTACAAAAAAGTAAAAGGAAAAAATCTAATATTCCTAATGTAGCTTTAGTAGGATATACAAATGCTGGTAAGTCATCTGTTATGAATGCTTTAGTAGAGAAGTTTATAAATGATGAAGATAAAAAAGTATTTGAAAAAAATATGCTATTTGCAACTTTAGAAACTTATGTTAGAAATATAAAATTAGATAATAATAAATCTTTTTTATTATCAGATACAGTGGGATTTGTTGGGGATTTACCTCATAGTTTAGTAAAAGCTTTTAGGTCTACTCTAGAAGAAGTTTGTGATGCGGACTTATTACTTCATGTGATTGATATATCTAATCCTAATTATGAAAATCATATAAATGTAACAAATGAAACATTAAATCAAATAGGGGCGGATAATATTCCTGTGATTTATGTATATAATAAAGTTGATTTAATGGAATTAGATACATTCAATATAGAAGGGATGCTGGTTTCAGCTAAAAAATATATAGGTATAGAAGAATTATTGGAATCTATATGTAAAAATATATTTATGGATTATATAAAATGTAAGGTTATGGTTCCTTATAAAGATGGTAAAATGACATCTTATATAATTGATAGTTCAACTGTTCTAGAAACTGAATATACTAATGAAGGAACTTTATTTAGTATAGAATGTAGTAAAGAGGATTATGTTAAATACCAGTCATATATAATCTAGAGTGATTCTAGGTATCTATATAAACAATGCATAAATGAAAGAGGATGTCGCATACCAATTGAAAATTGTTCATGTGATAGCCTCTTTTATATTTGATAAGTAATTAGAAATGATTTTATTGTATGTGTTTATTGCAACAATAAAGTAAATAACTACAAATGATGCTAAAGACATTAAAATAGGATAAATAAATACTTCCAAAACCAATTAAGCTAGAGATAAATATACTTGTAAGAATGACTTTGTCTTTGTACGACTACGATGGGGAAAATGTGTATTAAAGAAATAACAAAAATACTTTAAATGAAATGTGTAAATTAAGTTAATGCTATAATATAATAAAGTGAACAATATTAATCTATTGCGAAATAATTTATATAAAAACAGCTAGAGAATGGAGTTCTAATATGTCTAGCTGTTTTTATTATTTATTTATCACACAATTATCTAACAGAGCCAAATATTTAATTAATTTTATAGAAATAAAGGATATATTTAAGTTTTGTAGTATAATTATATTATAGAAATAATTATATATTAAAAAATTTGAAAATCAAAAAGTAGGATTAATATGGAAATATTTGGAATAGGGACAGATATAATAGAAATAAGCAGAATAAAGAAAAGTCTTGAAAGTGATGGATTTTTAAGAAGAATTTTTACTGATAATGAAATAGAATACTTTGAAAGTAGGGGAATGAAGCGGGAAAGTGTAGCTGCTACATTTTCAGCAAAAGAAGCGATAAGTAAGGCAGTTGGTACAGGTATAAGAGGATTCAACTTCAACGATATAGAGGTGTTGAGGGATGAAAAAGGTAGACCTTATGTAATTGCACATGGAAATTTTAAAAAGCTCTGTTCAGATAATAATATCTGTGAAATAAAAGTGTCACTATCACATTGCAGAGAATATGCTGTTGCGAATGCTATGGCTATAACAAGGAGTGAATAAGTATGATGAATGATTTAAAAGCGAAAGAAATAATGACAGTTGATGTTAAGACAGTAAAAAAAGACGATACAGTATCTGATGTAGCAAAAATGCTTATTCAGGATAAGATAGGTGGGCTTCCTGTTGTCGATGAAGATAATAAAGTTATAGGCATAATTTCCGAGACAGATATACTTAAAAAGGAAAAATATATAGAACCACCTCGGGTAATAAATTTCCTACAGGGATTAATATTCCTTGATGATATGAAAAATCTTGAAAAGGATTTAAAGAGAATTGCTGCATATAAAGTTGAAGATCTTATGACAGAAGATATAGTTACTGTTCATGAAGATGATAAGTTTGATGATGTGGCAAATGTTATGATTAAGAAGTCTATAAATAGAGTTCCAGTTGTAGATGATGATGGAAAGATTAAGGGAATTATTTGTAGATACGATATAATAAAATCTCTTTACGGAGATAAATAATGTATGAAAAAATGCTGTTGCAGAATTTGCAACAGCTATTTTTTTATTAGAAATTTAAAAAATTTTTTTCGGTTATAATAAAATCCATCTTTTTATCGTGTTCCTCTGGAAAAACATCATCTACAAGTTGAAAATCAAAACACACTCCAACTCTTATTGCATCTGTATTCTCTAAAAATCTATCATAATATCCACCACCGTATCCAGTCCTATATCCATTCTTGTCAAAGGCAGAACCAGGAACTACGACAACATCTAAAAGAGAAGGATCAATTATCGGAGCATCTACATTTGGTTCTAAAATCCCATAAGCTCCAGGAACTAAATCATCCAACGAAAAAATCCTTTTAGGGATAAGTTTCTTTTCTTCCTTTAAAGTAACAGGAAGATATACTTCCTTACCTAAATCCAAAAGATCTGAAGTAATCTCTCTTGTTGCGACCTCATTTCTAAAATCTACATATAGCATAAATCTTGAAGAAGTTTGTATTTTTTCAATAGATAAAAACTGTTTAAAAATATCATTGGACATTGAAAGAACAGAGCTTTTATCTAGAGAATTTCTAAAAGATAGAACAGCTTTTCTTAAAGAATTTTTTGTTTTTGCAGTTTTTATTGAATTAATTAAATCTAAAGAAGAAATAATATTCACATCCTTTCTAAAATAAAAATATTTCATAAAAAATTCTATAATATATGGTAAAATTAATTTATTGTATATTGACTATTTAATAAAAAATCTACTTAAAAAATAATATAGATAACAACGTCGATATTGTCAATAATAGTGGCAGTTGGTAAAAAATAGTACTATACACGCAGAGAAATTATATGAAAATTTAATTGAAGGGGATGTTAAGGGTTGAAGTCTAAATTTAATAAAAAGACTATAATAACTGTAATTTTAACTGTTATTATTACAGTAGCAGCTACACTTGTTGGGGAAGTTGGATTAGGGCTAGTAGCTGTAATTCCAAAGAGTGATTATAACAAATATCAAAAGTTTAATAAACTTATAGCTATGGAAGAGATGATAAAGAAAACATACTACAAGGATGTTAAGGAGCAAGACCTTATAGATGGAGCTATGAAAGGTTTATTTATGGGAACTGGCGACCTTTATTCTGGATATTTTACAGAAGAAGAAATGCAAAGTGTTATGGATTCTTCTACAGGAAGTTTTGTAGGTATAGGTGTAACTATACTATCTAACCCAGAAAATGGAGTTGTAACAATAGCTAAAGCTTGGGAAACAGGTCCTGCATACAAAGCTGGAATAAGAGCAGGAGATATACTTTATAAAGTAGATAACCTTAATGTAACTTACGATACTGTAGACAAAGCTGTGTCTATAATGAAGGGTGAAAAGGACACCTATGTGAATGTATCTGTTAAGAGAGATGGACAGATAAAAACATTTAAGATAAAAAGAGCAGAAGTTTCTGAACCAAGCGTAAGTGGAAAAATGCTTGAAAATAAAATAGGATACATAGAATTATCTACATTTGTAGAAAAAACTCCAGAAGACTTCAATAAAGAATTAAATAAACTTAAAAAGCAGCATATGAAAGCATTAATTATCGATTTAAGAGATAATGGTGGTGGATTAGTTGATAAATGCTGTGAAGTTGCTGATACTCTAATAGGTGAAGGAACAATAGTATATACTCAGGATAGAGATGGAAATAAAGAAACTCAGAAATCTGATGCTAAAAAATTAGGATTACCAATCGTATTATTGACTAATGGAAATACAGCATCATCAGCAGAAATTTTAACCGGTGCAATATTAGGAAATAAAGCAGGTATATCTGTAGGAACAAAAACATTTGGAAAAGGTATAGTACAGTCTGTTATAAGTTTAAAAGATGGTTCGGGATATAAATTAACTACTGAGCAGTACTTTACTCCAGACGGAAAAACTATACATAAAAAAGGTATAAAACCTACAATAGAAGAAAAAGATACAGAAAAACAGCTTCAGAGAGCTATTGATTACATAGAAAATGGAAAATAAAAAAATCATTGTAAAAAATAAATTTTAAAATGATTGAGAAAATAGAAGGTTATTTCTCAAATATATAGAATATCAACTATATAGGGATAAAATGCGATGCAGAATGATTTATTCTGAAAAAATAATGAGAAAGTATCCCAAATTATTAATCTAAGTTGAAATGGGAAGTGATCTTATGAAAGAGTCTGAGAATAAGATTGTGTATTTCGAGGATTATAAAAAGAAACAAAATAAAAATAGCTCTGAGGTAGATAGGAAAGAGTTACTAGAGCTTTTAAAAAAGTATATAGCTACTAAATAAAAAAAGAACTGTCGGCATATTAATGCGTGGCAGTTCTTTGATTTATTGGGTATAATAAGTATATATCAATAAAGATATATTATTAATAAAAATATATAGAATAATTATTTTAGAGGTGGAGAAAATGAATTTACTGAGCAGTATTTCAAGGAATATTTATCCTCTTAATAAGAGGAGTATGGATGCAGCCCAGGATAGATGGAATAATCTTATTCATCCAAAAGGAAGTCTAGGAAGGGTTGAGGACATTTGTGTACAGATGGCAGGTATATATGAAACAGAAAAATTTGATATACCTAAAAAAGCAATAATAGCTTTTGGTGCAGACCACGGTGTATATGAAGAAGGTGTTGCACCTAATTCACAGGAAATTACAAAGATACAGTTCCCTAACTTTGCAAAAGGACTATGCGGAGTAGGTGCGCTTTCTAGATATGCAGGAGCTGATATGGTTGCTGTAGATGTTGGAATTAATTGTGATGAGCCACTTGAAGGGGTAATAGATAGAAAGATTAGAAAAGGAACATCTAATATGGCAAAAGGACCAGCCATGACTAGAGAAGAAGCTGTAAAGTCTATAGAAATAGGTATAGAAATAGCTGAGGAGTGTATAGTTAAAGATTATAGAATAATTGGAATTGGAGAGATGGGAATAGCAAACACTACTCCAAGTACAGCGATAATTTCTGTAATGACAGGCAAACTTCCAGAAGAAATAACAGGAAGTGGATCAGGATTATCTCGGGACAAAATAAAACATAAGGCACAGGTTATAGGAAAATCTATAGAATTAAACAACCCTAACCCTACAGATGGTATAGAAGTGCTTGAAAAAATAGGTGGATTTGAAATAGGGGCTATGACTGGTGTAATAATGGGATGCGCTGCAAATAGAATTCCAGTAGTTATAGATGGATATATATCTTATGCAGCTGCACTTATAGCATATAAAATAAATCCAGGCACTAGAGATTATCTAATAGCTTCTCATAAATCAGATGAGCCAGGAAGTGATGCAGCACTTGAACTTTTAAAACTTAATCCTATATTAAATATGAATATGAGATTAGGTGAAGGAAGTGGAGCAGCACTTGCATTTAATGTAATAGATGCGTCTGTATTTGCATATAATAATATGGCTACTTTTGAGGAAGTAGGGATGAAAATTTAGATGAGTAATATAGTTTTTGTAACAGGTGGGGCAAAATCTGGCAAAAGTGCTTTTGCAGAATCTTTATGTATTGAAAGAAATGATAAAACTGGATATATAGCTACATCGATTCCATTTGACGATGAGATGAAAGAAAAGGTAAGACTGCATAAAGAGAGAAGACCATCTAATTGGACAACCTACGAAATTTACGAGGATGTATTTAAGATAATAGAGAATGTATCAAAAGAATGTGATACAGTTATGCTTGATTGCATAACGCTTATGGTAAATAATTTAATGTTCAAATATGATATGAATCCACAAGATCTTTCAAATGAAGAATTAGAAAAGATGGATGAGTATATATTCAACCAGTTTGAAAAGCTAATTGAAGAAATACGAAATACAGACCTATACTTTGTATTTGTAACTAATGAAATTGGAATGGGTGTAGTTCCAGCCAATAAACTTAGCAGAATATACGCAAATACTGCAGGAAAAATTAACCAATATGTAGCATCGCACAGTGATGATGTGTATTTAGTAATTAGTGGAATCCCTGTTAAGATAAAGTAAAGGTTGAGATGTTAGACTTATTCACAAACGAAATTTGAAAGGTTGGGATAAAGATGAAAAGATTTTTAGGGACTTTAGGGTTCTTGACCAGAATACCTGTTAAAACTGGTGGAGAATTCGATGAAGAATTCCACAAAGGGATGTATTATTTTCCACTAGTTGGATTTATAATAGGGATAATAACTTATCTTGTAAGTCTTCTAGTTGGAATAATGTTTCCAAGTGATGCCCTTGTAATAGCTATAATAGCTGTATTTACAGAGGTGTTCCTAACAGGAGGACTTCATATAGATGGGCTTGGAGATACAGCAGATGCATTTTTCAGCAATAGAGATAAGGATAGAATGTTAGAAATAATGAAGGATTCTAGACTTGGAACAAACTCTCTACTTGCAATTATGTTTACAATACTTATAAAAATAGGTGTTATCGTTACATTCTTAAACCGGGGAATGTCTTATATGATAGCGATAATGCCAATGATTTCAAGATTAGTTGTCATTCTACTTGCTAGAAAGACTGAAAGCCCTAGAGAAAACGGAATGGGAAATGTGTTTATTGGAAAAGCTACAATGCCAATGATTATAGTTGGTTTAGTATACACTTTAATTCTATCAGCAGGATTTTTATATATAATAAATGGAATGAGTGTAGCTGGTATGTATGCACCTATGGGATGTATATGTATAGGTATAGTTGTTGCAGCTATTGCAATGCTTCTAATTAAGAGAAGTTCTAATAGGAAGATAGGTGGAATAACTGGCGATGTACTAGGATGCGGAATAGAAGTAGCAGAAGTTGTATTTATACTAGTTGTGTATTTTACAGCAGTACTTCTTTTCTAAAGATATAAATTGATAAGTAAAAGCAAGATAATAACTACTGTTTGCGCCACAGTTCCGACGCCTAGTTATAACCACAAATTGGTTGGCGTCTCCAAGTGTTGCAAACTAGTAGTTATTATACTTGCTTTTTTTATTATTATATCTAGAAAATTAGTACTATTGTAAATTTGGCTAAATGTATTATTATAATAAAATAAATGAAAATGATGGGTTGTTATGAAAGGTGAGCTATGAAGAGATTGGTTTTTATTAGGCACGCATCTACTGTAGCCAACGAGAATGGATTACTTTGTGGAAGCATGGAAACGGATATAAGTGAAAAAGGTAAGTTAGAAATAGATTACCTAAAAAATAAAATAGAAAAATTAAAACAAGAAGGTAATTGGAAATTTTCAAAAGTATATGTTTCAAATTCCAAGAGAACAGAAGAAACAGTTAAAGATATAGCCGATATAGAGAATTTAGAGATTATAAAAATTAAGGATCTTGGAGAAATAGATTTTGGTGATTTTGAAGGAAAAACTTTTGAATGGATAAAAAATGAGTATCCAAAAGAGTACGACAAGATTTGCAGAGAAGGGTTTGAGTATAGATATCCAAATGGAGAAAATGCAATTGAAGCATATGAAAAGAATAAAAGAGCTATAGAGTATATTTTAGAAGATATGGAAGATGATAGCACAGATATAATTTGTGCACATGGTGGAAGTATCAGAAATATACTTTCTTATATGCTTTGTGGGAAGTTGGAAAATCATTGGAACTTTAAAATAGAAAACGCTAAAATTACTGTTTTAGAATACGATTATGGATTTTCAGTACTTACAAAATTGAATTATTAAATAATAAAAATCAAAAACGTTGTAAAAACAACATAACTAACTTCCTTATTGATGTAAGATAAGAGTACATTCAATACAGAGGAGGAATAGATTATGAATAAAATGTTTTGCTTCCAGTGTCAAGAAACTGCTGGATGTTCAGGATGTACTATAAATGGAGTTTGTGGAAAGAAGGCAGCTACTGCAAATCTTCAGGACTTACTTATATATACAACAAAGGGAATCTCTGAGGTTACTACAAATCTTAGAAAAGAAAATAAGGAAGTTGATGTAGAGGTAAATAGAATTATAAGGGATGTATTATTTACAACGATAACAAATGCAAACTTTGACGACAAAGTTATATTAAATAAGGTTAAATCTATTATGGATATAAAAGAAGAACTTATATCTAAATTAGACGATAGAAGTGTACTTTCAGAGTATGCAGTTTATTATTCAAAAGATGAGGTTGAGCTAAGAGAAAAATCAGAGAATGTCGGAGTTTTAGATACGGAAAACGAAGATATTAGAAGTCTTAGAGAGCTTATAATATATGGATTAAAAGGTATGGCTGCGTATTTAAAACATGCAGGTGTTTTAGGCTTTGAAAATAGTGAAATAGACGCATTTCTACAGAAGGCACTTACAGCTACAACAGATGATAACTTAACTTTACAGGATTTAATAGATTTAACTATGGAAACAGGTAAGTTTGGAGTAGATTCAATGGCACTTCTAGACAATGCCAATACTACATCTTACGGAAATCCTGAGATAACAAAGGTTAATATAGGTGTTAGAAATAATCCAGCGATATTAGTATCTGGACATGATTTAAAAGATATGGAGCAGCTTTTAAAACAGACTGAAGGAACAGGAGTAGATGTTTATACTCATTCAGAAATGTTGCCAGCAAATTATTATCCAAAGTTTAAAAAGTACGATCACTTTGTTGGAAATTATGGAAATGCCTGGTGGAAACAGAAAGAAGAATTTGAATCATTTAATGGTCCAATACTTCTTACAACAAATTGTTTAGTACCGCCGAGTGAAAGTTATAAGGATAGAGTATATACAACTGGTGCAGTAGGCTTTGAAGGATGTAAACATATAGAAGGTGGATACGGAGAAGAAAAAGATTTTAGCGAAATCATAGAACATGCTAAAAGATGTAATTCTCCAAAAGAAATAGAAACTGGGGAAATAGTTGGTGGTTTTGCACATAATCAGGTAATAGCACTTGCAGATAAGATTGTAGATGCTGTTAAATCAGGAGCAATTAAAAAATTCGTTGTTATGGCAGGATGTGACGGAAGACAGAAAGGAAGAAGTTATTACACAGAATTCGCAAAATCTCTACCTGAAGATACTGTGATTTTAACTGCTGGATGTGCTAAGTATAGATACAACAAGCTAAACTTGGGTGATATAGATGGAATACCTAGAGTGCTAGATGCAGGTCAGTGCAACGATTCATATTCTTTAGCAGTTATAGCTATGAAACTACAGGAAGTATTTGGTTTAGATGATATAAATGAACTTCCAATAGTTTATAATATAGCTTGGTATGAACAAAAGGCTGTAATAGTATTACTTTCATTACTATATCTTGGAGTAAAAAATATACACTTAGGACCAACATTACCAGCATTCTTATCAGAAAATACTGCTAAGTTCTTGGTTGAAAACTTTGGAATTGCAGGAATAGGAACAGTTGAAGAAGATATAGAAAAATTAATAAAATAGATATAAAAAGGGAGCAGAATTTTACTGCTCTCTTTTTATATGCAAAGTAAATTTATTTTTCTTATACGATATTAATCCATCTGCTTGCATTTTAGATAATTCTGATGATAGTGCACTTCTTTCTACAGATAAGTAGTCTGCAAGTTGCTGACGATTAAATGGAATTTCAAAAGAATTAGATCCAAACTTTGAGGACATGTAATTTAGATAAGAGAGTACTTTTTCTCTAGTATTCTTTTGAGTGATATGCTCTATTTTTCTAGTGAATGCGATATTTTTCATTGCAAAAACAGAAAGCATATTTTTTATTAATTTATTATGGAAGTTGCAAGATGATGGACATGTAGTCATAACTTTATTCATATTCATAGTCAGAATTACACAATCTGATGAGGCTATAGCGTCTACCATAAGAGGTTCGTTGGTAACACAAGCGTAACTTTCGGCAAATATATCGCTTTTAGTCAGTTCAGACATTATTTTTCTATTTCCCCAAATATCTATGTTTTCTATCCTTACAGATCCAGAGATAATTAGACAAACAAAGTCGATGTACTCTCCTTGATTTAATATATAAGAGCCTTTTTTATATGATTTTTTTGTTGGAGAAAGACATCCAAGCATGGGAAGAATATCTTTTTCATCTATATCTTTGAAGATAATTGAGTTTTTTATAGCATTTATATCAGAGTTAGTTATTGTATTCATAATTTAATTCCTTTCAGAGTATAAAATATTTATAGAGCGTTGTAAAAACAACATAACTATTTAATTGATTCTATTATAATATACCCATAAAAAGAAATAAGTAAATTAAAAAACAATATAAAAATTTGGAGGGATAAATATGATAAGAAGAATAATAAATATAAACGAAGAAAAATGTAATGGATGTGGTCTTTGTGCAGATGCATGTCATGAGGGAGCAATTGGAATGATTGACGGTAAGGCAAAACTTTTAAGAGATGATTATTGTGACGGTTTAGGTGATTGTCTGCCAGTTTGCCCAACGGGAGCGATAAGTTTTGAAGAAAGAGAAGCAGCTGCATACGACGAGGTAGCGGTTAAAAAGAGAATGGAAGAGATGAAAAAACAGAAAGAAAAATTACCTTGTGGATGTCCTGGAAGTCAGAGTAGAGAAATAAAAAGAGAAAATAACGCACATAAGATAGAGCTTGGTGTAAAAAAAGAGATGCTAAGAGAAGCAGTTAGTTGCTTATCTCAGTGGCCAGTACAGATAAAATTAGCACCAATAAATGCACCGTATTTCAATGGAGCAAAATTGCTTATAGCAGCTGATTGTACAGCTTATGCCTATGCAAAATTCCACGAAGATTTTATAAAAGGGCACGTTACATTAATAGGATGTCCTAAGTTAGATGAGGGGGATTATTCAGAAAAACTTACTGAGATAATAAAGAACAACGATATAAAAAGTGTAAAAATAGTTAAGATGGAAGTTCCTTGTTGTAAAGGAATAGAAAGAGCAGCTGTTACAGCGATGAAAAACAGTGGAAAATTTATTCCATGGCAGGTTGTAACTATAAGCACAGATGGATTTATAGTAGAGTAGTTAAAAAAAATAAATAAATTTGTATAGCTAGAAGAGAAAGTAATAAGAGTTTTTCAAACTCTACGGAGCGTTTATTGAATTATGTTTATTTTCCTATTAATATATTTGTAGGAGGAAGAGATATGGATGCAGAAAAAATTGGAAAAGTTATAAAAGATTGTAGAAAAGAAAAAGGTATGACTCAAAAGGAACTTGCAGAAAAACTTATGATAAGCGACAAGACTATTTCAAAATGGGAGAGAGGAGTTTCCCAAACAAAAGGATATTAAGAAATAACCTGTGTTTACCTGCTTGCAAAAACATAATATTCCAATTAGGGAGAGATACTACGAGATTATCATAGTATCTCTTTTTGATACCAAACCCTATTACACATAAAATATTGATTTAAAGCTATTATATAGAGAATTAAATTATTTTGATTTGTTTGAATGGAACATTCGATATTCTGTTGGCAAAACATCATAATATCCCTTAAAAGTTTTAGAAAATTTACTTTGGCTTTTGTAACCTACTTGAGTATATGAAAAAAAGTCTGTAAATTTAATCGCCTTCTATGGTAATATCAAATTAATCATAGGAGGCGATTTTTTATGGGCAGAAAGAAAAGAGAACCATTAAATCCAGAAAAGAAAAATATAATAGCGGAGCTAATTAAAACATATGAAATTAAAACCGCTCAAGACATTCAGGATGCACTTAAAGATCTTTTAGGTGATACTATTCAAGAGATGCTTGAATCTGAAATGAATGAGCATCTTGGATATGAAAAATATGAACGTGGTGAAAATACCAATTCAAGAAATGGATATAAAACAAAAAGAGTTAGATCTGGAATGGGAGAATACGAAATTGATGTTCCTCAAGATAGAGATTCCTCTTTTGAACCTCAAATTGTCAAAAAAAGACAAAAGGATGTTTCTGAAATAGAGCAAAAAATAATAAATATGTATGCTTTAGGCATGAGTAATAGAGATATAACTTCTCAAATAGAGGATATTTATGGATTTGAACTATCTGAAGGAATGATTTCAGATGTAACTGATAAAATAATACCTAAAATCGAAGAATGGAAATATAGACCTCTTGAAAGTGTATATCCTGTTGTATATATAGATGCTATCCATTTCTCTGTTAAAGAAAATGGTTCTGTTAAGAAAAAAGCTGTCTATGTAATTCTTGGTATAAGTTCCGAAGGATACAAAGAAATTCTAGGATTGTATATTGGAGATACTGAAAGCTCTAAGTATTGGTTTTCTGTGCTAAATGAATTAAAAAATAGAGGTGTAAGAGATATTTTAATCGTTTGTGCTGATGGACTATCAGGAATAAAAGAAGCGATAAGCTCCGCTTTTCCAAATACTGAATATCAAAGATGTATTGTTCATCAAGTTAGAAATACATTAAAATATGTATCATACAAAGATAGAAAGGAATTTGCTAATGATTTAAAAACAATATATCATGCCATTAATGAAGAACAGGCTCTAGCTAATTTAGAACGTACTTCAGAAAAATGGAATGAAAAATATCCAAATTCTATGAAATCTTGGTTTAGTAACTGGGATTCAATTATACCGATATTTAAATTTTCACCAGAAACTAGAAAGGTAATTTATACTACAAATGCCATTGAAAGTGTAAATTCGCAGCTTAGAAAAATAAATAAAAAAAGAACTGTTTTTCCAAACAAGATTTCCTTAGAAAAATCACTATATCTATCAGTTGAAAAAATAAGCAAAAAATGGAGTATGCCTATTAGAAACTGGGGATATATTTATGGAGAACTTTCAATAATGTATGAAGATAGATTGTAATAATTAAAAAAGTCAAGAAAGCCGGCTTTTTTAGCTGGTTTTCTTGACTTGCAACAAAATAAATAATATTATGTTTTAAAGGGCGTTAGCCATTTATTCATAAATTATTTTAAGTCTATTATACTACCTAACGGTAGTTTAAGCCATAGAGGGCTTATTTACAGAAAAAATTTTATATACCCACCTACTTCTTTTGCAATTTCCTTTATACTTTTTGGTGTCTCTATTAGCAAACGGGTTGCCATTTTCATTCGGTGTTCTTTTATATGTGAGGCAATAGAAGTACCGTATACAGCTTTAAAGACGGACTTTAATGTAGTAGGATTGATAAGATACTTGCGTGCCATTTCATCTATTGTTATACGTTGGCTTATATTATCCAACAGGTATTTGTGTATACTACGAACAAGTTCAACTTGTTCAGATTGATATTCAGACAATCGGTTTTCTGTATCGAAGGATAATTTACTTAGATACAGTAAGAGTTCTATCACTTTTATTCGCCAATACGCAAGTTGAAATTCTTTTGGCTGATGATAGAATGATGAAAAGATAGCGTCTGTTTCTTCATTACCAATAAAAGCTGAAAAATTTCCATCTTTACAAAATTTATCAAGTATACTATTTCCTGTAATCCCAGTATTTTTTAATAATTCTGGCGGTTCTTCTGAAAGGGTATTTAAGTCAATATAAATGGTAATCCCCTCATAGTATTCATTAGGTAAAGTTATTGTAGAGTTAGAACAATATTCCATTGTATGTAATGAAAAATCATGTTCCCCTAAGTAAACGCTATTTCCATTAGACATTTTCCACCCAATTCTTCCCTTATGGCAGTAATTGATTTCTAAAATATGTCTTAATGGCTCATGCGTATCAGTATGTTTGTTGCCAGTTAATGACATAAAAGCAAGTTTTATACCTTTGTATAAATCATAACTAACTATATGATATTTATTAGAAAGTTCTTGAATACTTTTTTCTAATGGTGCGATTTTGTTGCTCATAATATTATTTACTCCTTATGTTCAGGGCAGGTAATCATCAAAATTTTTTCAATCATTTTATGTAACAATACACTCTGCTCTGTATTTGCTGACTTATAGTAAACCTCTTTCCCTACACGTCTGCTAGATACTAAATCTTTGTTTCGTAACTCTCTAAGATGATGGGATATGGCAGGACTTGTCATTTTCATCATTGCAGATAGATTTAGAACACATTCCTCACAATGACATAAAAGCCAAAATAAACGAATACGTGTAGGATCACTTAATTGTTTAAATAATTCTGAAACTATTTGAAAGTGTTGAATATCATTAAGTTGTTCTAATAACTCAGTATTATCTATTTCGTTATGATGATTATGTGGTAACTTCATATAAGACATATACAATCTTCCTTTCATTTTGCTCTGTTTAGAAATGTGTTTCGCCCATTTAGTAGGTAATCACATATCTCTGTTGACTTTAGGTTATGAGAGAATTATACTACAGTCATAACAATTAAACAAGTGCTTAATTGTTGAATGGAAGTTTAAATAACAATCACGAAAGGAGATATTTATCATGAAAAAAACTTACAAAATCGAAGTTGACTGTGCAAACTGTGCAAATCTTATGGAGGATGCAGCAAAAAAGACAGCTGGAGTAGCAAATGCAACTGTAAACTTTATGACACAAAAAATGATTGTAGAGTTTGAAGATGGAAAAGAACCAAAAGCAGTTATGAATGATGTTTTAAAGGCTTGCAAAAAGGTAGAGCCAGATTGTGAGATTGAACTTTAGAAAAAACGCACCCCTAAATACAAAAGGGGTGCAAATTTAAAAATATTATATGAATAATTAAACATATATAAAATAAATAGGAGGAATGGACTGTGAATAAGAAGCAGAAAAAAATGTTGACAAGAATTATTATTGCGGCAGTTATGATTATTGCTTTGAATTTGATACAGGTAACAGGAATTGTGCAACTATTACTTTACTTGGCAACATATTTAATAATCGGCTATGATATTTTAAAGAAAGCAGGCAAAGGAATTATAAACCGACAAGTTTTTGATGAAAACTTTTTAATAGCAGTGGCAACAGTGGGAGCTTTTGCACTAGCAATTTACTCTGGAAGTGGAGATTACAATGAAGCAATCGCTGTTATGTTATTCTATCAAATTGGAGAATTATTCCAGAGTTACGCAGTAGGAAAAAGCCGTAAAAATATTAGTGCGTTGATGGATATTCGACCAGATTATGCAAATGTAGAAAGAAATGGAAAACTAGAAAAAGTAGACCCTGACGAAGTCGGTATAGAAAGTATAATTGTCGTTCAGCCTGGAGAAAAAGTTCCATTAGATGGTATTGTAATAGAGGGTTCATCTAGCCTTAATACAAGTGCATTAACAGGTGAAAGTTTACCTCGTGATGTAAAACAAGGCGATGAAATTATCAGTGGTTGTATCAATATGACAGGGGTTTTAAAAATTCAGACAACAAAAGAATTTGGCGAATCAACAGTTTCAAAAATTTTAGAGCTTGTAGAAAATTCAAGTTCAAGAAAATCTAAATCAGAGAACTTTATTTCTAAATTTGCAAGAGTATATACCCCAGCAGTATGTTATGGTGCATTAGCGTTGGCGTTATTGCCACCATTAGTACAAATGTTGTTCTTAGGTCAAACAGCACAATGGGGAGTATGGATTTACAGAGCCCTTACTTTCCTTGTAATTAGTTGTCCATGTGCATTGGTTATCAGTATACCGCTTAGTTTTTTTGCAGGTATCGGTGGTGCAAGTAAAGAAGGGGTGTTGATTAAAGGTTCTAATTATATGGAAACTTTATCACAAGCAAAATATGTAGTATTTGACAAAACAGGAACTTTGACACAAGGAGTATTTGAAGTAAGTGCTGTTCATCACAATGAGATGGAAGAAAAGAAACTTTTGGA
Organism: Peptacetobacter hiranonis; assembly: GCF_008151785.1. Lineage (GTDB taxonomy): Bacteria > Bacillota > Clostridia > Peptostreptococcales > Peptostreptococcaceae > Peptacetobacter > Peptacetobacter hiranonis. Next base: position 2,405,473 of record NZ_CP036523.1, on the reverse strand, counting down.
ATATGCTGCTTTAGCAGAATGTGCGTCTTCTCATCCAATCAGTAAGAGCTTGCAAAAAGCCTATGGGAAAGAGATAGACCGTAGCAGAGTTTCTGATATAAAGGAAATCAGTGGACATGGAATTATTGCAAAAGTAGATGGTCATGAGGTAGCTGCTGGAAACAGCAAACTTATGAAACAAATAGGTGTGGAGTATTATGATTGTCATAGAGTTGGAACAATCATTCACATGGCAATCAATGGTGAATATGCTGGACATATCGTAATTTCCGATATTTTAAAGCCACATTCAAAAGAAGTGATTGCAGAATTGAAAAAAGCTGGTGTAGAAAAAACAGTAATGCTTACAGGAGACGCTAAACGTGTTGCAGACCAAGTGGCTCAATCGCTTGGAATTGATGAAGTATATAGCGAATTACTTCCAGCAGATAAAGTGTCAAAAGTTGAAGAACTACTTTCTGTAAAAGCAGAGAAAGATAAACTTGCCTTTGTTGGAGACGGAATTAATGACGCACCTGTATTGACTCGTGCAGATATTGGTATTGCAATGGGAGCGATGGGTTCTGATGCGGCGATTGAAGCTGCTGATGTCGTTCTTATGGATGATGACCCACTAAAAATTTCTAAAGCAATCAAGATTTCGAGAAAATGCCTTAGAATTGTATATCAGAATATCATCTTTGCATTGGTTATCAAATTTGCATGTCTTGGACTAGGTGCAATAGGTATTGCAAATATGTGGTTTGCTATTTTCGCAGATGTTGGTGTCATGATTATTGCAATATTAAATGCTATTAGAGCATTAAGAGTGCATAATTTATAATTTAGATGAAAATGCAAAAACTTATTATAGAAGATTGCTTGCAATTGGTGGAATTTTTCAAAACGCTGGGAGATTTTACAAGATTAAGGATAGTGCTTGAATTAAAAACAAAAAGATGTGTTGGAGAATTAGCGGAAGAATTAGAGATGTCTCATTCAGCAGTCTCCCACCAATTAAATATATTAAAAGCTAATGGTATAGTAAAAAGTCAAAGACAAGGAAAATACATTTACTATATAGTGCAAGATGAATATGTACAAAATGCTATCGAAAGGTGCAAAACTTTGTTTGATAAGGAGTATTGTTTGTAATATTTAAGATTAAACAAGATGGATATAAGAAATGAATAGAAAGACGGAGTGATCCAGACACGGCGGTGGGAAAATCTCTTAGATTTTTCCGCCGTTTTTAGTGGCTGGTTCACTTCGGCAGTTGAGCGAGCTTGCGAGCGAACATCAAGCCCCCGTTATCTAACAAGGGGGGCAAAAAAACAAGAGACAATATACACTACTAAGCGGAAAACGCTGTATTTACAAGGCAAAACTGCATTTTACATGGTGTGATATAAATTATGCCGTTATCACTTGGAAAAATTGAATAAGGCATAAGAAAGACAGTTGATTTCAAACGAGAAATTGATTGTCTTTTTCTTTTGCAGAAATTTAAGTATAGGCAATTATCAAATATGGTAGTTGCCTTTTTTGATTGGAGGAATTGAAGAATGAATGATAAAAACTTTATTGAAGTATTAAGACAAAAGCGTGAAGAATATGGAGTAACACAAACAAAACTTGCTGTTGCCTGTGGTATCAGTCGTGAGTATTATAACCGCATTGAAAAAGGAAAATTTCCATTGACAGAAGAATTGAAAGAAACATTAGAAAAACAGATTGAGCGTTTCAATCCACAAGAACCGTTGTTTTTGTTGATTGATTATTTTCGTGTCCGCTTTCCTACTACGGACGCATTAAAGATTATTCGTGATGTATTACAACTGAAAGCCGATCATATGCTTTATGAAGATTTTGGGAAGTACGGATATGAAAGCAAATATGTTTTAGGGGACATCAACATCATGTGTTCTATGCAGGATCATTTAGGTGTTTTGTTAGAACTGAAAGGCAGAGGGTGTCGTCAAATGGAAAGTTATCTATTGGCACAGGAACGCTCATGGTATGACTTTATGCTTGATTGTATGACGGCAGGCGGTGTGATGAAACGGCTTGACTTGGCAATCAATGATAAAGCAGGAATATTGGATATTCAAAAGTTAAATGCAAAATATAAAGCTGGCGAATGTATCTCTTACTTACGTATGCAGAAAGATTACAGCGGTACAGAGAAATGTGGTAGTGATACACCAAAGAACACAGGCGAAACCTTATATCTCGGTTCAACAAGTAGCGAATTATATATGTGTGCTTATCAGAAGAATTATGAGCAGTATGTCAAGAATGGCACAGAAGTTGAAGATACAGAAATCAAGAACCGTTTTGAAATACGCATGAAGAATGAACGAGCCTATTATGCAGTTGTAGATTTACTGACCTATCGAGATGCTGAACGCACCGCTTTTTCTATCATCAATCATTATGTCCGCTTTGTAGATAGAGAGGACGATAAACCGAAAAATCAATGGAAAATGAATGATGATTGGGCGTGGTTTGTAGGAGGAAACAGAGAACCTATACGCTTAACTACAAAGCCAGAGCCTTACACTTTACAAAAGGCATTGCATTGGTTACAAAGACAAGTTGCACCAACCATAAAAATGGTACAAGCATTAGACGAAGAAAATCATACAACGATACTGAAAGATATGATTGAGCAGGCAGAACTCAAAGACAAGCATAAACATTTATTACAGTTAGAAAAATCAACCATAGAAGAACGCATAGATACCGCTGTTCCACAAGAGAATGACGGTATTTTTTAATTTCTTTGAAAAATCTGCAACAAAACATCAACTAGCGTACAGATATGGTGCGAGAAAAGGAAATCTAACTTTTTTTCAAAACAACTCATTAAATCGAGTATTGCTGTCCCTATATGGAGTGAAAGAAGAAAAGTTTTGAAAAAATGTCGGAAAATCGAGTTGAGTGGACAGTGTTATGTGAAAAGAAGAAAATCTTTTCATTTTCAACTTAACATTTGGCAGTTGCCGTTCCCTATATGGAGCAAAGAAAATCTTTCATTCCATAGTTGGCAGTAACGGTGTTGCATGGGTAGTTAGGGTGTGAAAAAGAAAATTATTCATCATCAACTTAGCAGAATGACACTTTCTTTCCCTATATGGTGCAGAAAAGACGATTTTCTTCTTTCATGTTCTTTGGCAACTGAATAAAGCAATTCAATACCTTAGACAGACAGCGAGCCGTTGAAACAGATACGCCATGACCTTTCCCCTGCAAAAGCGAGCGACAACCTATCTGTGTTCTTGTAAAAGACTTGTCCTCTTTTATCGCCATGACCTGTGCTGTCAGATAATGATACTCCCGTACAGCCACGGCTTGAGCGTTAAGAGCGTCGCACGCAATGGGTACGGCTACATTGGATAATGCAGAGGTGGAAGTCCTGTGGGCTATGACAAAAGCCGTTGAATTGCTTAGAAACTATTTTTACAGAAAGGGGGTATGTGTTATTGATAATGCTGTAAAAACAATTCAAAAGAAAAATAACAAGTGTGGCATTGGAAACAGAGGAAAGACAAAAATTGTTGTAAAAGAGCATTTTTCTGAAAAGGGAAAGACAATGGAAGAACTTCTGACTGATGTCATGCTGGAAAAAGCAAAGCAGACAATCGCATAAAATCGGTGCAGTTATAAGAAATAGATTGAATGACAAAAAGTACCCGTGTTATACTTTACTTGCAAGCAGGTATTGTAAACACGGGTTAGTTATAAAGGAGGATAACTGACAATGAAACAACAGATTTACAATACTGCACTTTATCTTAGGTTAAGCCGAGATGATGAATTACAGGGCGAAAGTTCCAGCATTACTACACAAAGAAGTATGTTGCGTCTATATGCAAAAGAACATCATTTGAATGTGATTGATGAATATATTGATGACGGCTGGTCGGGGACAAATTTTGACAGACCGAGTTTTCAAAGAATGATTGAGGATATAGAGGCAGGAAAAATCAACTGTGTTGTAACGAAAGACCTTTCTCGTCTTGGCAGAAATTATATTATGACAGGACAATATACAGAATTGTATTTCCCTAGTCATAATGTCCGCTACATAGCGATTGATGACGGTGTAGACAGCGAAAAAGGCGAAAGTGAGATTGCACCATTTAAGAACATCATCAATGAATGGGTGGCAAGAGATACAAGCCGTAAAGTCAAATCAGCATTTAAGACAAAGTTTGCGGAGGGGGCTCATTACGGTGCTTATGCTCCGTTAGGATATAAGAAACACCCTGACATCAAAGGAAAACTGTTGATTGATGATGAAACAAAATGGATTATTGAAAAAATCTTTTCCCTAGCCTATCAAGGTTACGGAAGTGCAAAAATCACAAAGCAGTTAAGAGCAGAAAAAGTTCCGACAGCGTCATGGCTGAATTTTACAAGATACGGTACTTTTGCACATATCTTTGAGGGAAAACCCGAAAGTAAGCGTTATGAGTGGACGATTGCTCATGTCAAGGCGATATTGAAAAGTGAAGTCTATATCGGAAACAGTGTCCACAATATGCAGTCTACGGTATCGTTCAAGAGTAAAAAGAAAGTGCGTAAGCCCGAAAGTGAATGGTTTCGAGTAGAAAACACGCATGAGCCGATTATTGACAAGGAAGTGTTCTATCGTGTGCAGGAGCAGATAAAATCAAGACGCAGACAGACAAAAGAAAAGGCAACGCCGATATTTGCAGGGCTTGTCAAGTGTGCGGATTGTGGCTGGTCTATGAGATTGGGAACGAACAAGGCAAATAAAACGCCATACAGTTATTATGCTTGCAGTTACTACGGGCAGTTTGGCAAAGGGTATTGTTCTATGCACTACATTCGTTATGATGTGCTGTATCAAGCCGTATTGGAACGCTTGCAGTATTGGGCTAAGGCAGTACAGCAGGACGAAGAAAAGGTATTGAACAAGATACAGAAAGTCGGCAATGCAGAGCGAATACGGGAAAAGAAGAAAAAGGCAAGTACATTGAAGAAAGCCGAGAACAGACAAAATGAGATTGACCGTTTATTTGCGAAAATGTATGAAGATAGAGCCTGTGAGAAGATAACAGAGCGAAATTTTGTGATGTTGTCCAGCAAGTACCAAAAAGAACAGATAGAACTGGAACAGCAGATAACAAGCCTAAGAGAAGAACTAAGTAAACTGGAACAGGATATGATAGGTGCTGAAAAGTGGATTGAGTTAATCAAGGAATATTCCGTACCAAAGGAACTGACAGCACCATTATTAAATGCCATGATAGAAAAAATCCTCATACATGAAGCAACAACGAATGAGGATAACGAAAGAATACAGAAAATTGAGATATATTACCGATTTATCGGAAAAGTTGAGTAATCAACAAGAGTAATATTTTTAACTAAGGGAAACCGGACTTGGATGTCCAGATATATCTTTTTTAACAGAGCTTTCAAAAATATTAGGTGTTAATATTGAAAATATATTAAGAGGAAATATTGAAATAAACGACTTTATAGGAGGTAATATGAAAAATTCGAAATACTATGTTTGCCCAATTTGTGGGAATGTAACTGTATGCACAGGAAATGCAGAGATTTCTTGTTGTGGTAAAAAATTAGAAGCTTTAGAGCCTAAAAAAGCTGATGAAACGGAAAAATTAAATGTAGAACAGATTGAAAATGATTGGTATATTTCTAGTGAACATTCAATGACAAAGGAACACTATATATCATTTATTGCATTTGCAAAAGGAGATAAGATAGAGTTAATCAAACAATATCCAGAGTGGAATCTTCAGACTAGAATTCAGAGAAGAGGCCATGGAAAACTAATGTGGTACTGTACACAACATGGATTCTATTATCAGTATTTATAATCTTGCCGTAATTGTTTATAATAGGAATAGAATTATCCTATTATAAAATTAAAGATAAAAGGCAAGGTGGAATCTAGTGAAATATGTGAAAGAAGATCTTTCCGACGGTTTAAAGAGATGTTTAACAAAGAAAAAGATAAGTGACATAAGTGTCAGTGATATATGTAATGAAACAGGGGTATCTAGGCAGACATTTTATCGTCACTTTAGAGATAAAGAAGATTTAATAAATTGGTCAATAGATGTAATACTAGAAAATTCTTTTAAACACATGGGAAAAGGTGTAAGTTTGAATGATGCATTAAATAGAAAGTTAGATTATATAAAAGAGGAACGTGTATTATTTAACAAGGCTTTTAAGATGGATAATCAAAATAATATGCGTGAACACGATTTTGAGTTAATTTATACTTTTTATAAGAATATGATTGAATCTAAAAATGGCGAAAAAATAAGCGACGAAATGGACTTTTTATTAAAGATGTACTGCCAGGGATCTGTGTATATGACAGCAGAATGGGTGTTAGGCGGCTGTAAATCCGAAGTTAGCACAGTTGTAGATAATTTAATAGCTGCTATGCCATATAAATTATCACTGTTATTTGAGGAATTAAATTTAATTTAGTGACAGATTGTTATTTTTGTAACTTCCTTTTAGATGTTTTATATTGTTATAATATAGACAAAGATAAAGATATAAATAAAGATTTACAAGATATAAGTAAATTATCAATCAAAAGGAGATATGAAAAATGGCAAATCGTATAGTATTAAATGAAACTTCTTATCATGGAAAAGGAGCAATAAAAGAAATCGTAACAGAAACAAAAGCAAGAGGATTTAAAAAAGCTTTTGTATGTACTGACCCTGATTTATTAAAATTCAATGTGTCTACAAAGGTTATAGATTTATTAGATGAAGCTAACTTAGCATATGAAGTTTATTCAGATATAAAAGCAAACCCTACAATAGCTAATGTTAAAGCTGGTGTTGAAGCGTATAAAAATAGTGGAGCTGACTACATAATAGCTATAGGTGGAGGAAGTAGTATAGATACTGCTAAAGCTGTAGGTATAATAATAGCAAACCCTGATTTTGAAGATGTTGTATCATTAGAAGGTGTTGCAGGAACTACTAACAAAGCTGTTCCAATATTCGCAGTTCCAACTACTGCAGGTACAGCAGCAGAAGTAACAATAAACTATGTAATAACTGATGAAAATAAAGACCGTAAAATGGTTTGTGTAGACCCTAAAGATATACCAGTAGTAGCATTTGTAGATCCTGATATGATGGCTAGTATGCCTAAAGGACTTACAGCAGCAACAGGTATGGATGCTTTAACTCATGCAATAGAAGGATATATAACTCCAGGTGCTTGGGAAATGAGTGATATGTTCCACATAAAAGCTATAGAAATAATAGCAAATTCACTAGAAGCAGCTTGCAATAATGAAGAGGCTGGTCGTGAAGGTATGGCATTAGGTCAGTATATAGCTGGTATGGGATTCTCTAATGTTGGATTAGGAATAGTTCATTCAATGGCTCATCCTCTAGGTGCTTTATACGATACTCCTCATGGTGTTGCTAATGCGATAATACTTCCAACAGTAATGGAATACAATGCAGAATATACAGGAGAAAAATATAGAGATATAGCAAAAGCTATGGGTGTTGAAGGTACTGAAAACATGACTCCTGAAGAATACCGTAAAGCAGCTGTTGATGCAGTTAAAGGTTTAAGTGAAAGAGTTGGAATACCAGCAGATTTAAAAGATATAGTTAAAGAAGAAGACTTAGATTTCTTAAGTGAAAGTGCATTTGCAGATGCTTGCTGCCCAGGAAATCCAAGACCAACTTCAGTAGCAGAAATAAAAGAATTATACAAATCATTAATATAATTGATTTGATGATAAAATAGAGCTAAATTTCATATAAGAAAATATAAGGGATAAGAGTGATAGCTTATAAAATAGCTAACAATCTTATCCCTTTACTTTTTTATTTAGTTTGAATTTTTATAGTAAGTAGTTTTCAATCACTAAACTGTTTTTATTGATATTGCTGTTATCGGAGTTCCAACTACACTATAGTATTCTACTATATCGGCTTCGTATAAGACACCGTCTATTCTTATTAAAGCTGGTAAATCCATAGATACATATTCAACATTTTCAAACTGAGAGCAGTATTTATTTATTTCTTCGAAAAATTCTTCTATTGTTTCAATTCTTCTATCAACTTCTATATAAAGAGTTTTGTTTTTCTTAGCAGAAATTGATGAGTTTAAGCTATTTGATATATTTTTTAGGTATAAATACTCTAAAAGCCAGATAGCTAGAATTGTTAAAACTGCTGAATTTATAAATAGCTTAAATATAAACGGTATTAAAGCAGATACAGCAGATATTATTACACAGAGCATCATAATCCAATAAACTCCAGTTATACCATTTAATACATGGTAAGTTGATCTTAAATCCTGATTTAATTCTCTAAAAAATATAGTTAAAAAGCCTAACACAATAGAAGATATTAAGATAATAGGTGCTAGATTTTGTGAAGCTAGAGTGTTTTCATTGTGTGTTAAAAAAACGGACACCATATAAACTGAGAATATAGCAAATCCTAAAAATGATCCTTGTATTATCGAATTTTTAAAGTATTCTTTGTAATTTTGTTTTATTAAATTTATACTACTTGTCATATTATTTCCCTCCAGTCAAAACTTCTTTTAATTTCTTTACATAATTTCTAGAGATATACACTTCTTGTCCGTTTATTAGTTCAGCTTTCATAAGACCACTTGCAGCAGGTTTATATACTGAAACATATCTCAAGTTTAAAATACTGGACTTAGATATTCTTAAAAAATATGTTGGAAGTATTTTTTCAAGTTCGTAAAGTCTTTTACTGCATTTGTAAGAATTATTTTGAGTGTGCAAAATCTGTATATTTGACGAACTTTCGATAAAGATTATCTCAAAGAAAGGAACATAGTGAAGTTTACCATCTACGGTACAGGCAATATTTTCTGTTCTAAAATTTTCTTTTTCTAAGTATGAGATAATTTCGTCTGAGTGTTGATTAGATTTATGTAAATTTAATATTGCATTTTCTTGTTTTTCTTCTTCAATATGATTTAATGTAACTTTCAATTTATTCACCTCGATATCAATAGCTATTACCAGATTAAAGATGTATCTTTGAGTTAATAAAGATTATTTATCTTTAAGTTAATGATAAACGAAAGAGTTTTTAACGTCTATAGAAATACGCTTAGAGGTATTAAATGTATATGTAAGAGGGAAAGTATTTTATATATTGACGAATGTCGATATAAAATGTATAATTTAAATATCGATAATTATCAATGTATGAGGTGAGATTATGAAAACTAAGTTATATTTACTTACAGGATTTTTAGGTTCGGGAAAAACAACTCTTCTTCTTGAAATGCTGAAGAGATTAGATAATAAAAAAATTGGCGTTATACAGAATGAAATTGGAAAGATAAGTATAGACGGTGAAATTTTAAGAAATGACGATATACAGATGGTGGAACTAAATAGAGGCTCTATATTCTGTTCTTGTTTAAAATTAAACTTTGTACAGGCACTTGCAGATATGGCAGAAAAAGATTTTGAGTATCTTTTTGTTGAGAGTTCTGGGATAGGAGATCCATCTAATTTAGATGAGATATTAAAGGCTGTGACAGTTATAGCCGGAGATAAGTACGAGTTTAAGGGAGCTATTTGTTTAGCAGATGCAATAAACTTTGAAAATCAGCTAGAAGAAGATGAGGCAGTTGAAAGACAGATAAAACACTGCAATATGGCTATAATAACAAAGAGCGATGTTACAGGAGATGAAGGATTTGAAAAAGTACTTAATAAGATAAAAGAGATAAATCCTATTTGTAGAGTAGAAAAAAGTGTAAATGGTGTAATGGACTATTCATTCTTAGATGAGGACTTAGTTCAGTACAAATGGGCAGAGTCTGAGGAATCAACAAATTCTGTAGAAACTAAACCAAAGACATTATTCTTAAATTTTGAAGGTGAAGTAGAGCAGGAAAAATTAACAGCATTCCTTGAAGATATGGCAGATGATGTTTATAGAATGAAGGGATTTTTCAATCTTAAAGGAGAAGGTTGGAATCAGGTAGATGTCGTAGGGAAGAAGATAGATTATAAACCTTGCAGTGATAAAGGAAACTCTCAGCTTGTGTTTATTTCTAAAAAAGGACCAGCTATAATCAAGAAGATATTCTCTAGCTGGGAAGAGAGAGTTGGATTAGAAATGAAATTAAAAAATTAAAAATAGGAATACAAAAATGGCTATTGCATGTATTTATGCAATAGCCATTTTTAATTTATTTATAATATAGATTTAATATTCTCTTATTGTAGTTTTGTTAATATGAAAAGACGGATAAAAATAGGAGAGATAAAAATGGGAAAAAAGAAGGACAAAACAAAGGAAAGATATAAGAATTTAACACTACTACATTCAAATGATTTGCATGGGGATTTTTTAGCTGAAAAGATAAATAAAGATCTTGTCGGAGGTGTTTCGATGCTTTCTGGATATATAAACAAGGTAAGAAATGAAGAACAGAATGTTATATATGCAATATCAGGTGATATGTTTAGAGGTTCTGTTATAGATAGCGAATATAAAGGGATTTCAACAATAGAGATAATGAATCTACTTGGACCAGATGTGGCTACTATAGGTAATCACGAGGTCGATTACGGAATTGCACATCTTTTATTTATTGAAAAATGTGCGACATTCCCAATTATAAACGCAAATATGTATATTGCGACAAATGGAAATAGATTATTTAGACCATATAAGATAATAAAGATAAACGGAATGAAGATAATGTTTATCGGTTTGATTACAGAGATGGTTCTTGCAAGAACAAAATTAGAAAGTATGATAGGACCATTTATAGATATAAATGATGCTGTTGAAGAAGTAGGTAAGGTTTGTAATGCATATAAGCCAGATGATGTCGATTTAACTGTACTTTTAACTCATATTGGATTTGAAGCGGATAGAGTATTAGCATCTAAATTAAAACCTGAATGGGGAATAAATATGATTATCGGTGGTCATACACATACATTTTTAGACGAGCCAGAAGTGGTAAATGGGATTCCGATAGTTCAGGCTGGTATAGGAACTTCTCAGATTGGCAGATTTGATTTAATTATAGATACGAAAAAAAATAAAATAGCTTCATATAAATGGAATACAATTCCTATAAAGGACGAGTACTGCCCAAGAGATGAGGAACTAGAAGATTTAATAATGACATATAAATACGAGGTTGATAAAAAATATGGAAAAATAATAACTAGATTGAATAGACAGTTGACACATCCTGAAAGGAGAAGAGAAACAGAGGCTGGAAATTTAATGGCAGATATTCACAAGGAGATTGCAGGGGTGGATATTATGTTTTTAGGAAGTGGAAGTTTGAGAAAGCAGAGATTAGGCCCTGTTGTTACACTTGGGGATTTAACAGAATTTTACCCTTATGACGACGAAATTTTTGTGGCAAAGGCAAGTGGAAAGGTTATTAAGAAGTTTGTATCTAGTATGATAAGAAAAGCACTCGATGTAGATACTGTAAGTGAATTTTATCAAGTTTCTTATGGAAGTGAGTTTGTATGGTCGAAATCTGAAAAGAGATTAATAAAGGCTGAACTAGACGGGGAAAAGATAAAGGATGATAAGAAGTATACGATAGGTATTCAGAGATATCACCTTGAAAATCTTGAAAAAAATCTTGGTATTAAAAAGAAAGATTTTGAGAGCGAGTTTAGGTGTACAGCTACTTCTGGATTCCAGGTTGTGGAAGAGTATTTGGCGAGTCATACACATTTGGATTCTGTGGTTGAGGGAAGGATAAAAATAAAAGAATAGATATAGTATATAAAGAAGAGATTATAATTAATGTTTAATCTCTTCTTTTTTTGTTCAGGTGGTATAATTAAAGAAAAGATGTAAACACAGTAAAGTAGTACATTTTGCTAAAGAGGAAGTGATATCTATGAAAAAAATAATAGAGAAAGAACAACTTTTAGATATGCTAAAAAATAGAAATAAAAATGAAAGACTAGATTTAAGAAATTGTATTTTTAAAGACATGGATCTTTCAGAATTAGATTTAAGAAATGTAGATTTAGATTGGTCAGATTTTGAAAATGTAAAACTTGCTAATGTAGATTTTGAAAATTCAAATCTAAGCAATGTTTTTCTTGAACATGCAGATTTATCTAATGCGAGTTTTAAAAATTGTACGTTACACGCTACTAATTTGAGATATACTGATTTAACTAATGTAGATTTGAGTGGAGCAGATATTTTTGGAGCTAATTTAGAAGAATCAAAAATGGACGGTATAAAGACTGATGAAAATACAAAACACTACAAAATGGTATGCCCAGAAACAGGAGCGTTTTTAGCATGGAAGACTTGTTTCAATACTAGACTTGTTAGACTTCTAATTCCAGCAGATGCTAGAAGAACTAGCTCTACACTAAACACTTGTAGATGTGATAAGGCTAAGGTGCTTGCTGTCACAGATCCAACAGAAACTGTTAAATTTGATGAGGCTGTTTCCTATGTAGATGGAGATTTTGTATATAAGGTTGGAGAAATGGCTTATGCTAAAGGTTTTAATCCGGATAGATGGAGAGATTCTACAGGTGGAATACACTTCTTTATGACTAAAGAAGAAGCTTTGGGATATCTTATGAGTATAAGTGGAGAACAGAGCGAAACGGTTACAGATTGGACTAAAGAAAAATAAAAAATAGATTTTTTTAAAATTAAAGAATAAGATAGGATATAAAAATAGATTTGTTATTAAAAATATTGTAGAATACCTATTTTCTATGTTAATATATACTTTGATTGACTTCGAAAGGTAGGTATAAATAAAATGGGTACTATACTATTGTTAAAAAGATTTTTTGCTATATGTATATTATGCCTAGGTGCAAATATACTCGTAGATAAATTTGATAAAGATTTAAAACTTTCAAAAACTATGAGAAGAGTGATTCTATTTGCACTTTATATTGGTGTAGCTGTCCTTGTAACTTGGGCGTTTTAGTTTTAAGACTGGATTATAAAATTTTTATATATAAATATAAAAAAACTATTTAAAAAATGTATATTTCGTTATACAATACACATTGTGAATTAAAACAATATGAATTTAAAATAATTAATGGTAACAAAGCGTTGAGTGCTGCTTCATTAAATGACGGTATTCGATGCTTTATTTTTTTGTGCAAAAAATGTAATTGTAAGAAGGAATTATTAGCATGGAAATGGAAATATATAAATGTATACTATACTTATAATATAGTAATAGAATTAAAAACTCTTTTAGAAATTCAAAATTTTTAAAAGTTGGGTAAAACACGAATAAAAACCGCAAAAAAATAGAATAAGTACCAAAAATACGAACAATATAGCTAAAAAATCCTAAAAAAATTTAATAATTTCAAAAAAAAGCAAAAAATATATTGATAAAATATGGATATTAATATAATATTTATATATAATAGTTCGTATAATGGTACGAATTTTTGACTAAAAACAAAAGATTTGAGAAGGAGAGGGGAAAATAATGAAAGTAGCAGTAATTATGGGATCTAAATCAGATTTTCCAAAAGTAGAAGAAGGAATAAAAGTATTAAAAGAATTCGGTGTAGAAGTTGTAGTTAGAGCATTATCAGCTCATAGAACTCCAGTACAGTTAACAGAATGTTTAGCTGAACTTGAAGACAACACTGATGTAATAATAGGAGCAGCAGGAAAAGCAGCACATCTTCCAGGTGTTATAGCAGCTCAGACTTTAATTCCAGTAATAGGACTTCCAATAAAATCATCAACAATGGACGGACTAGATTCACTATTATCAATAGTTCAGATGCCAAAAGGTATACCAGTAGCAACAGTTGCAATAGACGGTGGTCTAAACTCTGCGTTACTAGCTATACAGATGATGTCATTAAAATATCCTCAGTTAAAAGAACAGTTAAAAGCATATAGAGATGAAATGGCTAAAAAAGTTCTTGAAGACGATGAAAGCTTTAGATAATTTTAGTTAAATAGAATTTTAAAAATGTTTGGACTCTCTGCCTATTTTATGTAGAGAGTTAAAAACATATTTAAATATAAATTAATAATAGACAGTTTTAAATTTTTAAATATTATTTTATAAAAAGGAGCGAGTGTATGAGCGGTATATTAGGTGTTTACTCAGACAAACAGGTGTCAAAAGAGCTTTACTACGGAATATATTCTATGCAGCATAGAGGACAGGAAAGCTGTGGTATAGCAATATATGATGAAGAAGCAAAAGAAGTAGTATACAAAAAAGAAAAAGGTCTTGTTGGAGATGCATTCAAAGAAGACGAATTAAAAAATTACAAAGGTAATCTTGGTATAGCACATGTTAGATCATCTTCAGTTGGTCATAACCATGTTGCTAATACTCAGCCATTTGTTGGAAGTTGCAGAAATAGAAATCTTGCAATAGTTGACAATGGTAGTTTAGTTAATGCTAATTATTTAAGAGAAACATTAGAAGAAGAAGGATTCATGTTCCAGACTAATTCTGATGCAGAAGTTATACTTCATATATTAGCTAGATACTACAAAGGAGATATAGTAGAAGCTGTTAAAGTTACTATGGACTATATAAAAGGTTCTTATACTTTAGCTATAATATGTGATGATTCTCTAGTTGCAGTTAGAGACCCACACGGATTTAGATCACTTCTATTAGGTAAAAAAGGTAATGAATATCTTATAGCATCAGAAAATAGTGCTATAGAAATACTTGGTGGAGAAGTCATAAGAGATGTTGAACCAGGTGAAATAATAGTTATAAAAGATGGAGAATTAAAATCTTACAACTATTCAGATACTTACAAACCAGTTAAGAAAAGCTGTATATTTGAACATGTTTATATAGCAAGAAACGATGCAACACTTGATGATTTAAATGCATACGAATTTAGAATAAACTGTGGTGCTTACCTAGCTAAAAATGAAGATGTAAAAGCTGACTGTGTTGTTCCAGTTCCAGACTCAGGATGGGCAAGTGCAATAGGTTATGCTAATGAAAGTGGATTACAGTTAAGTGAAGGACTTGTTAAAAACAGATACGTTGGTAGAACATTTATAAAACCAACTCAGGAAGAAAGAGAAATAGCTGTTAGAATAAAATTAAATCCACTAGTTCCAGCAATAAAAGGTAAATCAATAATATTAGTTGATGACTCTATAGTAAGAGGAACTACTTCAAAACAGTTAATAAAATCTTTAAAAGAAGCAGGGGCTAAAGAAGTTCATTTAAGAATAACTTCACCACCAGTAAAATATCCTTGCTACTACGGAATAGACACTCCTACAAGAGAAAGTTTACTTGCAGCAAGTCATTCTGTTGAAGAGATGAGAGAATATATAGGCTGTGATACATTAAAATTCATAAGCATAGAAGGAATGAAAGAAGCAGCTAAAGGAATGAATACATTCTGTACTTCTTGCTTCGATGGAGATTATCCAGTTAGAAAGATAGATAAATAATTAATTTACTGTATAAATAGTAAAGTTTAGTTTATAATGTAAATAATAGGAAAATCGTACTTTGCTAAAGTTTTTGAGTTGAAAATTATTTTAATAATTAGATATTGAAACTTATCAAAGTATACGATTTATTCTGATTAGAAAATAATAAAATCTAGGAGGAACGTAGAAATGCTAACATATAAAGCTTCGGGAGTAAATATAGACGAAGGGAATAGAGCAGTAGACCTTATAAAAGGAAAAATAAAAGAAACATATGATGACAATGTAATAGGTGATTTAGGTAACTTCAGTGGACTTTACAGTATAGCTGAATTCTCAGGAATGAAAGATCCAGTTATAATGGGAGCTACTGACGGTGTTGGAACAAAATTAAAAATAGCTCAGATGATGGATATACATCACACTGTAGGTATAGACCTAGTTGCAATGAGTGTTAATGACCTTATATGCCAGGGAGCAAGACCATTATTCTTCCTTGACTATATAGCACTTGGAAAATTAGTTCCAGAACATATAGAAAAAATAGTTGATGGTGTAGCTAACGGATGTAAAATGTCAGGATGTGCATTAATAGGTGGGGAAACTGCTGAAATGCCAGGTATGTACGGAGAAGATGACTACGATTTAGCTGGATTTGCTGTAGGTATAGCAGATAAATCAAAAGTTGTAACTGGTAAAGATGTTAAAGCAGGAGACGTTTTAGTAGGTATAACTTCAAGTGGTATACATTCAAACGGATTTTCATTCATAAGAAAAATATTCTTAGAAGAATTCAAATACGATATGAATCAGTATGTTGAAGAACTAGGAATGACAGTAGGTGAAGCACTTCTAACTCCTACAAAAATATACGTTAAATTAGCATTAGATTTAATAGAAAAACACAATATAAAAGCAATAGCTCATATAACTGGTGGTGGTGTTATAGAAAACATAACAAGAGTTATACCAAAAGGATTAGGACTAAACATAGACACTAAATCTTGGGAAAAACCACCAATATTCAAAATGATAGAAGGATTCAATGCAGTTGAACAGAGAGAATTACATAAGAGCTTCAACATGGGTATCGGTCTTGTTTTAATAGTAAACAAAGAAGATGCTCAGGCTGTTGTTGATTATGTAAATGGTAGACCAAGTGATAACAAAAACTTTGTTGACGAAAAATACGCTGACCTTATGGAAGATAATGCATACATCATAGGTGAAGTTGTTGATACTCATGAAGGAGTAGAATTATGCTAAAGAATATAGCTGTTTTAGTATCTGGAGGAGGAACAAATCTTCAGTCTATAATAGATGCAACAGAAGCAGGAGAGATAAACGGTCAGATAAAGGTAGTAATCTCTAACAAAGAAAATGCATACGGTCTTGAAAGAGCAAGAAAGCACAATATAGAAGCAGTATTTGAAAACGATGAAAAGAAAGTAATCGAAATATTAAAAGAAAAAGAAATAGATATAGTTGTTATGGCTGGATATCTAAAAATAATCAGCGCTGATTTTGTAAATGAATTCAAAAACAGAATGATAAATATTCACCCATCTCTAATACCTTCTTTCTGTGGTAAAGGATACTACGGAAAGAAAGTTCATCAGGGAGTTCTTGATTACGGTGCAAAAGTAACTGGAGCTACAGTTCACTTTGTAACAGAGGGAGCTGACGAAGGTCCAATTATAATGCAGGAATCTGTAAAAGTAGAACAGGATGATGATGCAGATACTCTAGCAGCTAGAGTTCTTAAAGTAGAACATCAGATACTTAAAAAGAGTGTTGCACTTTTATGTGATGACAAAGTAAGAGTTGATGGAAGGAGAGTATATATAAATGAGTAAGAGAGCTTTAATAAGCGTAACAGATAAAACAGGAGTAGTTGAATTTGCAAAAGCATTAAACGAACTTGATTTTGAAATAATATCAACAGGTAATACATTTAAAATACTAAAAGAAAATGGTGTAAATGTAATGCAGGTTGAAGATGTTACTAAATTCCCAGAAATATTAGATGGTAGAGTAAAAACTTTAAATCCATTTATACACGGTGGAATACTTTACAGAAGAGATTTAGAATCTCATGTAGAAACAGTTAAAGAACATGGAATACATTCAATAGACCTTGTATGTGTTAACCTTTATGACTTCGAAGGTACTTTAAAAGCAGGAAAAAGCCATGCAGAAATGATAGAAAACATAGATATCGGTGGACCTTCAATGATAAGATCTGCTGCTAAAAACTACAAAGACGTTATAGTAGTTACAGATATAAAAGACTACGATTTAGTAATAGAAGGATTAAGAAAAGGTGATTTAACAGAAGAAGAAAGAAGAAACTTAGCATACAAAGCTTTCTCAACAACAGGAAGATATGATGCTATGATATCTACTTACTTTGCAGAACAGGTTGGAGAAGATTACCCAGAATTCTTAAATCTTACTTTCCAGAAAGAACAGACTTTAAGATACGGTGAAAACCCTCATCAGAATGGTATATTATACGCTCAGCCAAACGCTAAAAACCCTATACTAAACTACGAACAGTTAAATGGTAAAGAATTATCTTTCAATAACTTAAACGACTTACACGGATGTTTAGAAGTTATGAGAGAATTCAAAGATAGTGATAAAGTAGCTGCAGTAGCTATAAAACATACTAACCCATGTGGTGTTGCTTTAGGAGATACAGCTTTAGAAGCTTATACTAAATGCTACGAAGCAGATAAAACTTCTATATTCGGTGGAATAGTTGGTATAACTTCTACAGTAGATAAAGCTACAGCTGAAGAATTACACAAAATATTCCTTGAAATAGTTGTTGCTTACGACTTCACTGATGAAGCTTTAGAAGTATTAAGAACTAAGAAAAATCTTAGAGTATTAAAACTTGCTAAAATAGAAGACAGCAAACAGAAATACGAAATGAAATATCTTGATGGAAAACTTCTTATCCAGGATAAAGATACTAAATTAGCTGACAAATATGAAACAGTTACTAAATTAGAACCAACTGAAGAAGAATTAGAAGATATGAAATTCGGTATGAAAATAGTTAAAAATATGAAATCAAATGCAATAGCAGTTGTTAAAGATGGTCAGACTCTTGCTTTAGGTTGTGGTCAGACTTCAAGAATATGGGCTCTTAAAAATGCATTAGAAAACAACAAAGATGAAAAAGACTTCACAGGAGCTACTTTAGCATCAGATGCATTCTTCCCATTCGATGACTGTGTAACTTTAGCTAATGAATTTGGCATAAAATCAATAGTACAGCCAGGTGGATCAATAAGAGATAATGACTCTATAGAAGCTTGTGACAAATTCAATATGTCTATGGTATTCACAGGAGTAAGACACTTCAAACACTAAACTTAAGGAGAGTATGGATATGAAAATACTTGTTGTCGGCGGTGGCGGAAGAGAACACGCTATATGCTGGAAGTTAAAAAATGAAAAAGATGTCGAAAAAGTATATTGCGCACCAGGGAATGCTGGTATAGCAGACTCTGCTGAATGTGTAGATATAAAAGACAGTGATATAGAAAATCTAGTAAAATTCGCAAAAGACAACGCTATAGACCTTACAGTAGTGGGACCTGAGGTCCCACTTGTAATGGGAATAGTTGATGCCTTTGAAAAAGAAGGTCTAAGAATATTTGGACCAAACAAACAGTGTGCTACTTTTGAAGGAAGTAAAGCATTCTCTAAAGATTTCATGATAAGAAATGATATCCCAACTGCAAAATACAAAGAATATACTGATTTAGATGAAGCTATAGCAGAAATAGATAGCTTTGGATACCCAGTAGTTATAAAAGCAGATGGTCTTGCAGCTGGTAAAGGTGTTGTAATACCTGAAAACAGAGAAGATGCTATAACAACTTTAAAAGAAATGATGGCAGACAAAAAATTTGGAGACGCAGGTAACAAAGTAGTAATAGAAGAATTCTTAACAGGAATAGAAACTTCTATACTAGCATTTGTTGATAATAATACTATAGTTCCAATGGAAAGTGCTAAAGACCATAAAAAAGTAAACAATGGTGAAAAAGGACTTAACACTGGTGGAATGGGAACATTCTCTCCAAGTGAACTATGGACTGAAGAACTAGCCAATGAAATAAAAGTAAATGTACTTGATAAAACTTTAAAAGGATTCCAGAATGACGGATTAGATTACAGAGGTATATTATTCGTTGGAGTAATGATAACTAAAGAAGGTGTAAAAGTACTAGAATACAATGTTAGATTTGGAGATCCAGAAACTCAGTCAGTATTATTTAGATTAGAAACTGATCTAAGCGAAATAATGAATGCTGTAATAGATAACAAACTTTCTGAAATAGAAATAAAATATACAGATGAACAAGCTATCTGTGTTATGCTAACTTCAGGAGGATATCCAGAAGCCTATGAAAAAGGCAAAGAAATAACAGGTCTTGACAAATTAGATGATGAAATAGTAGTATTCCACAGTGGAACTAAGATGTCAGATGGTAAATTAGTTACAAACGGCGGAAGAGTTATAGGTATAACTGCTAAAGCAGGAACTGTAGCAGAAGCTGCCGATAAAGTTTATGAAAATATAAAAAGAATAAACTTTGAAGGAATGCACTACAGAACTGATATAGGTCTGTAAAATTTCCGAAAAAAAATTTGGAGGAAGAGAAATGGATAAAAACGTCAAAAGAGTATTAGTCGAAAAAAGAAACGGCTTTGATCTTGAAGCAAGAGCTCTTAAAAAAGACATTGAAGAAAGTCTTCATATCACTTCTGTTGACTCTTTAAGAGTTTTAAACAGATACGACGTAGAAGGTATATCTGATGAAGTTTTCCAGAATGCGGCAAACTCAATATTCTCAGAACCAAACCTTGATGTTGTTTACTTTGAAGAAGTTCCTTGCAATGAAAATGAAAGAGTATTCGCAGTTGAATATCTTCCAGGACAGTACGATCAGAGAGCTGATTGGGCTGCTCAGTGTATACGGATATTAAATCAGGGTATGAGACCTGAATTAAAATCTGCTAAAGAGTATATACTATCTGGAAACATAACAGATGAAGAATTCAATAAAATCAAAGGGTATATAATAAACCCTGTTGATAGTAGAGAAGCTGGGTTAGAAAAATCAGAATCATTAGCTCTAGTAACTGAAAAACCAACAGAAGTAGAAATACTAGATGGATTCATCGAATTAGATGAAGAAGGTCTTAATAACTTCGTAAAATCTCAGGGTCTAGCAATGACTTTAGAAGATTTAAAACATGTTCAGGTTTACTTCAGAGATGATGAACACAGAAACCCAACTATAACAGAAATAAAAGTACTAGATACTTACTGGTCAGATCACTGTAGACACACTACATTCATGACTGAATTAGAAAATGTTGAAATAGCTGAAGGTAAATATACTGACGCTATAAAAGAAACTTTCGATGACTACATGAACACTAGAAAAGAAATATATGTAGATAGAAAGAAAGATGTTTGCTTAATGGACATAGCTACTTTAGCTATGAAAAAACTTAAAAAAGAAGGAAAATTAGCAGACCTTGACGAAAGTGAAGAAATCAATGCTTGTTCTATAAACGTAGACGTAGAAATTGATGGAAAACCAGAAAAATACTTAGTAATGTTCAAAAATGAAACACACAACCATCCAACAGAAATAGAACCATTTGGTGGTGCTGCAACTTGTCTTGGTGGAGCAATAAGAGACCCATTATCAGGAAGATCTTATGTTTACCAGGCAATGCGTGTAACTGGTGCTGCAGACCCTAGAACTCCTCTAGAAGAAACATTACCAGGAAAATTAATGCAGAAAAAAATAGTTACAGAAGCTGCAAATGGATACAGTTCTTACGGAAACCAGATAGGTTTAACTACAGGACAGGTAGCAGAAGTTTATGATCCAGACTTCGTAGCTAAGAGAATGGAAATAGGTGCTGTTATAGCAGCTGCTCCAAAAGAAAATGTAGTTAGAGAAAGACCACAGGCAGGAGATATAATAGTTCTTCTTGGTGGAAAAACTGGTAGAGATGGTTGCGGTGGTGCAACAGGATCTTCTAAAGAACACAGTGAAGAATCTATAAACACTTGTTCAGCAGAAGTTCAGAAAGGTGATGCACCTAACGAAAGAAAAATCCAGAGATTCTTTAGAAATAAAGAAGCTGCTCAGATGATAAAAAGATGTAATGACTTCGGTGCAGGTGGGGTTTGTGTTGCTATAGGTGAAATAGCTGAAAGTTTAGACATAAACTTAGACCTAGTTCCTAAGAAATACGACGGACTTGATGGTACTGAACTTGCAATATCAGAATCTCAGGAACGTATGGCAGTTGCAATAGCTGCAGAAAACAAAGATAGATTCATAGAATTAGCAAAAGAAGAAAACTTAACTGCTACTCACGTTGCTACAGTTACTGATACAGGATACATGAGATTATTCTGGAATGGTAAAGCTATAGTAGACTTAAAGAGAGCTTTCTTAGACACTAATGGTGCTAAACAGAAAACTAACGTAGTAGTTGAAAAAGTTGACGAAGAAAATACATTCTTCGATAACGTAGAAATAGTTAAAGGTGCTAATACTATAGAAGAAAAATTCCACAAAGCATTATCTGATTTAAATACTTGTTCTCAGAAAGGACTTGTTGAAAAATTCGATACTAGTATAGGTGGAAACACAGTAGTAATGCCATTTGGTGGTAAATATCAGGCTACTCCAGAACAGGGTATGGTTGCTAAAATACCAGTACTTGGTGGAGAAACTGATACTTCTACAATAATGACTTACGGATACAACCCTAAAATAGGTAAATGGTCTCCATACCACGGTGCATTATATGCAGTAGTTGAATCTGTTGCTAAATTAGTTGCACTTGGAGGAAACTACGCTACTACAAGACTTACTTTCCAGGAATACTTCGAAAGACTTGGAAAATCTCCAGAAAGATGGGGTAAACCATTCGCAGCTTTACTTGGTGCATACTATGCTCAGGAACAGTTCGAAATACCTGCAATAGGTGGTAAAGACTCTATGTCAGGAACATTCAAAGATATAGACGTACCTCCAACATTAGTATCATTCGCAGTAGATACTGTAGATGCTAAAAATGTAGTTACTTCAGAATTCAAAAAAGCTGGATCAAAAGTAGTTAAAATATCAGCAGCTACTTTAGACAATGGTGTAGTAGACTTTGATGAATTAAAGAAAAACCTTACAAAAGTAAGAGAATTAATATTAGATGGTAAAGTGCTTTCAAGTTATGCTCTTGGATTTGCAGGAGTTGGTGAAGCAGTTGCTAAGATGGGATTCGGTAACCATATCGGATTCAAATTCAGTGAAGAAGCTGTTGAAGCTTATGAAAACACTGATGATTTATTTGCAGCTGATTACGGAACAATACTTCTTGAACTTGCAGAAGATGATTTATCAGTTCTAAAAGGATACAGATGTATAGTTCTTGGGGAAACTACAGCAGAACCTGCTATAGACTTCAACGGTGAAAAAGTAGACTTATGTGGATTATACAAATCTCACTGCAATACTTTAGAATCTATATACCCAACAAAAGCAGCTGAAATAACTTCAAAAATAGAAAATATAAGCTATGTAAGAACTGGTGCTCCAGCTAAATCTTCTTTAAGCATAGTAAAACCTAAAGTATTAATACCAGCATTCCCTGGAACAAACTGTGAATACGATGCAGCAAGAGCTTTTGATAGAGCTGGTGCAGAATCAACTATAAAAGTATTTAGAAACTTATCTTACCAGGATATAGAAGAATCTATAGACGCAATGGTTGAAGAAATCAAAAAATCACAGATAATAATGATACCAGGTGGATTCAGTGCTGGTGATGAACCAGACGGTTCAGCTAAATTCATAGCAACAGTATTCAGAAATCCTAAGATGAAAGAAGCTGTTCATGAATTCTTAAATGAAAGAGATGGTTTAATGTTAGGTATCTGTAATGGATTCCAGGCTCTTATAAAACTTGGATTAGTTCCATACGGAGAAATAATAGAACCTTGTGCAGAAGCTCCTACATTAACTTACAATAATATAGGACGTCATCAGGCTAAGATAGTTAACACTAGAATAGCTTCTAACAAATCTCCATGGTTAGCTCAGACAGAAGTTGGAGATATACATAGTATACCAATATCACATGGTGAAGGTAGATTCGTTGCAAGTGAAGAAGTAATGAAAGAGCTTATAGAAAACGGACAGATAGCTACTCAGTACGTAGACTTCGACGGAAATGCTACATATGATATAGACCACAATCCAAACGGATCATTCTACGCAGTTGAAGGTATAACAAGCAAAGACGGTAGAGTATTTGGTAAGATGGGTCACTCAGAAAGATTAAGTGCAAACATAACTAAGAATATACTTGGTGAAAAAGACCAGAAAATATTCGAATCAGGAGTATTATACTTCAAATAAGATGTAATAAATTTCAAATACCCGCTCAAAATTTGAAATTTAAAATATCAAAACAAAAAGTTTATTCGAAAGTAAAAATTCTACATCATTTTGACCGTATGAAATGGTGGAGAAAATCATATTGTTAATTAAAAAGAACGTAAAAATAGGGACTGAATTCTCAAAAGGCCAACCCGCTCACAGGCTAGAGGATTCAGTCCTCTTTTTTTATTTATTTTTTATTTCTGTAAAACTCTAAAAAAATAATATAATTTATTTTAAAGTTAAATATTTAAAATAATTGAAACAATTCGATATAAATTGTAGTATAATATATTATAGATTTCGATAGAATAAATCTATAGATATAGGAAATAATAAGGAGGGCAATATGAATATAGAACAATTTACAAAAGAGACTCTAAACAGCCTTCAATCAGAATTAAGTAGTGTAATAGAAAGTGTAAGAAAGATAAAATTTAGTGGAAACACTCTATACATAATATCTGACATAGCAAAAATAGATGAACAGATAAGTCCAGAGATAATAGAAATGATAAAGACTTATATAGTAGCTAAATCAGGAATAAGCTATGGCATAAATATTGTATTTCTAAGTGAAGACGATATAATTGAGTTAGGACTTAGAAAAATAGCGGAAATACAGCTATCAAAGAACTATCAGAATGAAGAAAAATCAGAGGAAGATGATAGTACAATAGAAGTAAAAAGACCTGAGCATGAAGAAGAAAAACAAGAAGAAAATAAAGAATATAAAGAAGAAGCAGATATAAATAGAATAGATGCTATGGATGTTTGGAAGGTAATGCTTGGAAGAATACAGGAATTAATTAGTCCAGCTGTTTATAAAGCTCTATTTAAAGATAGTAAGCAGATAGACTATCAGATGGGAACAGTTGTTGTACGTGTAGGAGATGTAAGAGTTGTTCAGATAATGGAAACACAGTATTTAAGATTCCTACAAGATGTTTCTGAAGAATTATTTGGAGTAAGACTAGGATTCAAGTTTGTTGTAGATGATAAAAAAGAAGAACGGCCTAAGAAAAAGGATGAAGAAGAAGTATACCCAGCTAGTATGAATGATTTAAACGACTTCTTTAGTTTTTTAAACAGTCTTTACAATAAATAAATTTATAAAATATAAAAAAGATAAAAATCTAAATACAGTTTACATAAAATTTAAGGTTAAGAAGAGAAAAAGAGAGCATCTAATTTGTCAGCAGAGAATAGGTGGCTCTCTTTTTCATTGTAAAAATATATAAATTTAAAAGTTTGAAATATAAATATGAAAAATATTATAATTAAAGATGAAGTAAATTTAGAGGAATGTTCAAATAATCTTCATTGAATAAAAGCTATTAACTGATATAATTAGTATAAGTAGTAAAAAATAAAGTAAGTAATGAATGTGTAAATATATTTTTTAGGAAATGAGGCGAGTTATAATGGAATTTAACTACAACTTACCAGTCAATATAGTATTTGGACGTGGAAAAGTAAACGAACTAGGAAAAGAAACAGCGAAGTACGGAAAAAAAGCACTTATAGTAACAGGGAGATCTAGTTCTAGAAAATCAGGACTTTTAGATAGAGCCGTTGAGCTTTTAGCTAAAGAAGGTGTTGATGGAGCAATATTTAATGAAGTGACACGGAACCCACTTATATCAACAGTTGAAGAAGGTGCAAGAATAGCAAATGTAGAAAACTGTGATGTTGTTGTAGCTCTTGGTGGTGGAAGTATAATGGATGCAGCTAAAGCTATAGCATTAATGGCTGTAAATGAAGGTGATGTAAGAGAGTATATGTACGGACAGAAATCTTCAGATAAAGCACTTCCATTAATACTAGTACCTACAACATCTGGAACTGGTAGTGAAGGTAACTGCTATTCTGTACTTACAGATGATAAAAACAACGATAAAAAATCACTTAGAACACCAGCTATATATGGAAAGGTATCAATAGTAGACCCAGAAATTATGGTAACTATGCCTAAAAGAGTAAAGGCTTCTGTAATATTTGACGCTGCTGCACATGCAATGGAAGCTGCTGTAAGTAAAAAACGTACACCATTATCAGATGCATATGCACTTTATGCTATGAAGTTAATAGCAGATAACGCAGAAAATGCTGTAAACGATGAAGAAATAAATTATGAAGTATGGGAAAAAATAACTTTAGGAAGTATGTTAGCAGGTATGGCTATAGGATGTTCAAGCTGTGCACTTCCTCATGCATTAGAACACCCAGCGAGTGGACTTAAAAACATAGTTCATGGAGAAGGATTAGCAGCACTTACACCTGCAATAGTTGAAGCATCTTGGGAAAGTGATCCAGAAAGATATGCAGCTATATCAGCTCTTCTAGGAGGAAATAGTGCATTGGATTGTGCGGATAGTATAATAGGATTCTTAAAAAGAATAGGATTAGATGTAACATTAAATGACTTAGGAATAGAAGAAAGTGACGTAGATTGGATGGTAGAAAACGCATTTAAAGTATCAATAGGAAATATAAACAATCATCCAAAGGAATTCTCTAAAGAAGAAATAAGAGAAATATATATAAAATCTTTATAATAAATAATAATAGAAAGTATAGGGGCTATTGCAATGAATTGCAGTAGTCCTTTTTTGAATTCTAAATAATTTTTAAAGTTTTGAATAAACCACTTGAATATAATTCGATTATGGTGTATGTTAAGGTATATTCAAGTATTTCTTAGTATAATATAATTAAGATAATAGAATCTAATTGATTTGAACATATTTATAAAATCAAATATATTTAATAATTGGATATATGGGAAAAGAGGATAATAATGTTTGGATATGTAAAAATAAATAAAATGGATTTGACATTTAGAGAATACGAGCATTACAAAAGCTATTATTGTGGGCTTTGTAAAACTCTAAAGAGAAATCATGGACAGATATCTCGATTTTCTTTAAACTATGACATAACATTTCTAATAGTTCTTTTATCTGCGGTGTACAATCCAGAATCAAAAGTAACAGAAGAAGTGTGTATAGCAAATCCTATAAAAAAGAAAAAGGTACAAGTAAATGAAATAACTGAATATGCAGCCGCTATGAATGTTCTTTTAACTCATTTCAAATTAGAGGACAATGTAAAAGACGACGGTGGAATTAAGGATAAATTGGCGTATAATGTCTATAAAGGAAGCCTTAAAGAAGCGTATGATAAATACAGAGAAAAGGCTGAATATATAAAAGAATGTTTATCTGAGCTTGAAAAATTAGAAAAAGAAGAATCAACAGATTTAGATGATGTTTCAAATACATTTGGAAATCTAATGGGAGAAATATTTGCATACAAGAAAGACGAGTTTGAAGATAGACTTAGAGAAATAGGATTTAACATAGGAAAATATATCTACGTTTTAGATGCATATGAGGATTTGGAGGAAGATATTCAAAAAGGAAGATATAATCCTTTTAAAGGATATGAGCCAAAGAGCGATGAATTAAAGAAAAAAGTAGAGAGAATAATTTCTATGAGTCTAGGAATGCTTGGTAGAAATATAGATATGCTTAAAGTTAAGAGAAATGTCGGTATAATTGAAAATATAATATATTCTGGTGTATACTTGAGATATAAGAACATATTATATGGAGATGGAAAAGATAAAAATGGCGATGTAAGCCATATAAATTAAGCAATAAGATTTATTAAAATATACAAAAATAACGAAAGGAAAGTGAATATTATGTACGGAGAAGCAATGAATAGAAATGTTTATATTGAGGCTAGAAATTTAATTGCAAATAGAAGATTTGCAGACGCATATAGAATGCTTAAAGAAGTAGTTTCAAGTGATAGAAATGCTGAGTGGTTCTTCCTAACTGGAACTGCTGCAATGAAAATGGGTAGATATGAAGAAGGTGAAGATTATATAAAAAGAGCAAGATTTATGGAGCCAGAAAATAAAGAATATGATGAAGCATATAATCAGTTTAGCTCATATAGAAATAACTACGATGATAGAGCAAGATACTACAATGAAAGCAGAAGATACGATTCAAGTGGATGCTGTCCATGCTGTTGCTGCTGTTGTGGAGACGATTGTACAGACACTTGCTGCCAGCTATGGTGCTTAGACTCATGCTGTGAATGTATGGGTGGAGACTTTATAAGCTGTTGTTAATTTATTGAAATTTAAAATTGAAATGGAAGTTTTAATATGGAGAATGTAAGTAAAAAAATGGCTTTTGGAGGAATATTATTAGCATTAGAGGCAATATTCTTTATGCTGATAAACTTTGTTCCAATGAATACAATTTTCTTTATGGTGCTAGCATCATTTATATCTTCAATAATTATTATTGAATTTGGAGAAAAGACAGGTACAATTTTTACATTTGCATCTATACTTTTGTCATTCATGATAATAGGAAATAAAGTACAGTGGTTTATATATGCGATATCATTTGCACTTTATGGACTCGTAAAATCTCTTATTGAGAGAGGAAGGTCTATGGGTACAGAATATTGTATCAAGCTTGTATTTGCAAATATTGTGTTTGCTATAATGTACTTTGTTCTGAAGAGTTTCTTGACAGAAGTACAGTACATGTTTGTGCTGTTTATAGGCTTAAATGCAACGTTTTTAATTTACGATTTATTCTATAGCCAGTTTATAAGAATGTACGAAAATAAGTTGAGAAAAAATATAAGTAAATACTTAGACTAAAAAAGTGCTGTCGTTATGGCAGCACTTTTTGTATGTAAAATATTAGCTTGTTAATCTGACAAGTCATCATAAGATAATACCTGAACATCAGGTTTTAGTTTATAAAGTATATCTTTTCTTTCGACGATTATATCTGCTTTTTTCTTCAGCACAGGATCTTCCCTCAACTTAGATAAAAGCTCATTTGTAGGGTTTATCGCAACAGGATGCCCAACTTTTCTAAGCATATTTATATCTCCATTTGTATCGCCATAAGCGAAAGACTCATCTAAATCTATATCGTATTTTTCAATTAGCTCATTTATTGCTTTATTTTTACTTTCAGAATCCCACATAGGAACTAATTTACCAGAGAATTTACCATCCTCCATTATATATTTACTTCCTAAATAATCTGTAACATTATACTTTTCAGCCATCTTTTTAACTAAGAAGTCAGGACTTCCAGATATAAATATTACTATATCACCATTTTTTAAATGTCTTTCAATTTGAGAGCGTGTGTACTTATAAACTCTGTCAGCCTTGGTCTTTATAACCTGGTCTGCTGCAAAATCAATACTTCTCCAATCAACACCAGTCAGCGAATCTACATATAAATTACAAACTTCTAAAAGATAGTCGTCGTAGTTTCCCTGTCTTTTATCCCAGTTTAAAAAAGTTCCTCTAGCATGATCAATCCAAGTTTTTTCATCTATAATTTCATATTTTATTAGCTTTTTAAAATGTTCTACCATAAGTGAATCTCTGTACAGAGTTCCATCAATATCGAAAAATGCTGCTCTTTTCTTCATAAGCATTACCCCCAATCTTCTGATATATATTTCTACTAGTATACAGCAAATAATTCAAATAGTACAGAAAAATTTGTGTTAATATATAAATATGTAAATAAGAGAAATAATTTGAGAGGAGAAGAAGCATGGAATTAAAGTTTAATTTTGCAAAAATAACACAATCTAGACTTATGGGAAGTATGGGAATGATAATAGATAGTACAGATGAAAATGGAGATGATATAAAACAGTATTTCCTTTTGGACTCTGAGGGATTAGGACTTTGTGACTATGTAAAACTAATAAACCCATCAGAGAAAAAAGCATATATGGAAGAAGAAAGACTTATGGGAGGTCTTGGATCAGATAGAATAGAAATTTCTGAGGAAGAGGCTAAGTTTTTAATACAGCATTTTGGAAGTAGAAATATAAGATATGGAAAAGAGCTTGCAGGAGAAGTTGAGGATTATATAGATATAATCAACGATTTTAAAAGCGATTTAAATATATACGACTTATATCCAAAGATATGTAAAGAGGTAAAGGAAGAGATAGAGTTTGTAAACTACATGGTTATGAGATTAGTTGCTTGGGATAGAGAAGCACTTACATACTATTCTGAGAGCGAAGAAATAGGAAGTATGCACATAACAAATATAAATGGTGCACTTTTAAAAACAGATGTAACATCTAGAGGAAATGGAAAATATGTTGTTGAGACTATTTACGAAGATAATGACGGATATTATTTCTGTAAAGTTGCACTTAGCATTGAGAAAAATGAAAAAGGATTTAAGTTAAATTCTATGGTTGTTTCTGAGTCTGAGCCTATGTATGATTTTGAGGTGTTTGACGAGATTTCTAAGGAAGAGTTTGTTGATATTTATACGGTTGAAGATGGAGAAGAGTTTGTAGAAAAGTTCTATGAAGATAACCCGTTTGTTCTTAGAAGTGATATGGACGAGGATGCGGTATTCTTTACTAGATTTAATTTTAATAACGACCATGTTAAGAGAATGTCTTATGTTATAAATAATGATATTAAGGCGATTTATTATTATTTAGATGGGATGTTCTTTGTTGGGACTTATTCTGAGAGAGATAGAGATTATATTAATGGTCTGTTGAAGGTGAATTATAAGGGGTTAGAGTATCAGGATTCGATGTTCTTTGAACAGAATGCGTTGTATGATTTTGTTGAGTCTGGGAATGATGATTTCTATGATTTTTTAGATGAGGAATAGGATTGTGTGGTATGTTACAGTTTTTGTAATAGACATATTTTTGTTTTAAAAGTATATTTACAATCAAATAATCTGAAGTTATTGATTGTAGTTTTATATAAAATTAAAATAAATTTATTTAGTATAAAAATAAAAATATGCCAAAATTTTATAAAAGGTAAAAAAAGAAAAAAGTATAGAAAAAAAAGATTATATAATTTAGAATGATAGAAAAAAAATATAACTATTAAATAGAATAGGAAAAAAATAATTATTTTTGGTATCTAGAATAAAGAAATTAATTGATATTTTATTAAGTTATATATTGAAAATGTTTTCTTAAATTAATAAAAAATAAAAAAAGTTAGATTTATTAAATTTAAAAGAAAAAGAAATGAGTTTTTTTAATTATAATAAAAAAATATAGAAAAATTATAATATAGACGAAAGCTATAACATTATAAATTGAAATAGTTTCTATCTATTGGAATAAAGAAAGTTTAACATCTATAATGAATTGGAAGGGAGGTTTGTTATGGATAACTTACAGATTACAAGAGTTTCAAAAGCTTTAGGGCTTGAGAATAAAATTTTAGGGTTAAGATTTTTAGTTCTTGAAAAAGAATATAATGATTCTTTAGCAGAAGAACACGAAGGACTTAGTCTATGTTCACTTGTAAAGCTTGCATGTCGGGGTAAATCAGTAAAATGCAATGCTTCTACAATAGGCTGTGATGATGCAGCATATGCAATGGGATTAAAAGAAGTTCCAGAATATGTATACTCTGGTCGTAAAGAGTATGAAGATAGAAAATATCTAAGTAAATCAATAGCTTTTCAGGTACAGAATGAAAAAAAATATATTCCTCAAAAGATTTATGGTGCAATAATTTCACCACTTGAAGAAATAGAAAATCCAGACCTTGTTATAGTTATTGCAACAGCTAAGGATATGATGAGATTAACTCAGGGATATAGTAGATACTATGGAGTAAATAAAAACTTACTTTCTATAGGTGTCCAGGGGATATGCAGTGAGCTAGTTTCAAAACCATTTATGAATAATGATTTAAATGTCAGTTTATTAAGTAATTGTTGTAGAAAATTAACTGATTTTTCAGCAGGATGCATGGGAGCATCGTTCCCTATTCACCTTGTAGAAAATATATTTAGAGGAATATTAGAAACAGTTAATCTAACAGAAAACAATATTCCTAAAAAGAAAATATTAGAAAGACTTGATTCACCAGATGAATTAGGCTTTGAAATAGTAATGAACTATGATTATGCAATTCAAGCGAGTAAGTATGAAGAGTACTGCGAAGAATGTATAAAAGCATGTTCTAATGATAAGGAGGGTTCTAATGAATAAAGAAACGATTTTAAAAGTTCAGGACTGCCTTGGATTAGAAAGACAAATAGTAGGTGTTAGATTCCTTGTTTATGAAAAAGATTTTGAAAATTCACCAGCAGAAGAATTTAATGGAAAAATAAGACTTTGTGGATTTATAAGCAAAGCTGGTAAAGGTAGAAAATTTAAAGTTACAAAAGAAAACTTTGGATGTTCTGGAGGACCTACTCAGACAGGGATGTCAGTTGTATCAGAAGGGTTTAAATCAGGACAGGTTCACAAATATTCAGGTTTATACTCTGATTTAGCTATAGCTAGAAATATATCAGATAGTCTTATGCGTATTCCACAGAAGATATATGGATTAGAAATAATGCCGTTATCTGAAATGGATGATGCAGATGTAGTAGTTGTAATAGGATTTGCAGAAAGCATAATGAAGTTAGTTCAAGGATATACTTATAGCTATGGTGTACCACAGAATTATATAAGTGTAGGTAATGCAGCAGCTTGTAGTGATATGGTATCAAAACCATTTATGAAAAATGATATAAACCTATCATTTATGTGCTGTGGGGCAAGAACATCTACATTAAGTGATCATGGTGAACTAGGTATGGGTATACCTATGAATAAATTTTACGGAATAGCCGATGGAGTATTGGCTATATACTCAAAATAATTAAAAGAAAAAGGAGAAACATATTATGAAATTTGGGAAAAAACTATTATCTTGCATACTAGTTGGTGCCGTTGTAATGGGATCATTAGTAGGATGTGGAAACAAAGAAGCTAGTGGAGGAGATGAAAAAGCACCAATAAAAGTTGCTACAGCACCAATATTCCCTCCATGTAGTTACAAAGACGATGAAGGAAACTTAGCTGGATTCGAACATGATGTATTTGAAGAAATAGGAAAAAGATGTGGACGTAAAATAGAATGGATAGAAGGAGATAGCCAGGATGCATTATTTGGTGCAGTTGACTCTGGAAAAGCAGATACAATAGCATTCCAGATATCTATAACTGATGAACGTAAAGAAACTTACGACTTCTCAGAAGTATACGGATACAATAAAATATTCTTCGCAGTAAGAGATGACTTTGATTACAAAGATTTAGATGATTTACAGGGTAAAAAAGCTAATGTTCCACCAGTACATTCATTCTACCCAACATTAGAAAAATACAATGAATCATTACCAGAAGATAAAAAAATAATAATAATACCTTCAGATTCAGGAAGTATGTATGAAGCATTAGAACAGGGAAGATATGACGCTTGTCCTATAACAGAAGCTGCTTTCAAAGAAGCAATGTCTAAAAAACCTTACAAAGTTAAAATAGCTGGTGAACCAATAGTATTAGAAGAAAATGCATATCCATTCTCTAAAGATGCAGATCCAGAATTAGTTAAAGATGTAAACGATGCAATAAAATCTATGTTAGAAGATGGAACAATGAAAAAATTATCAGAACAGCACTACAAAATAGACGTAACTGCTAAAAACTAATGGGTGATGTATAGATGAGATTTAATTTTGAATTTTTCTTTTCATGCTTTCCGGCATTAATTGCAAAGATACCATTTACTTTATATCTTGGTGTAATTTCATTTATAGCATCTATGGCGCTTGCAATAGTTCTGCTTATAATGAGAAATTCTAAGATAAGCATATTTAAAGGGTTTGCGACTTTATTTATATCATTCTTTAGATCTACACCATATATTACACAGCTGTTTATTTTCTACTATGGTTTACCACAGTTAATACCATCACTTGTAAATTTATCAGCTGAGGTTTCTTTTGTAATTTCTGTTGCACTAAACTCTTCAGCATTTATAGTTGAGATATTAAGAGGTGGACTTTTAGCTGTAGATAAAGGACAGAGAGAGGCAGCTCTTTCAATAGGTTTAAATAAATTCCAGGTTATGACACAGGTTGTAATTCCTCAGGCATTTGTTAGTATACTTCCATCACTTGGAAATACATTTGTAGGGGCTGTAAAAAATACAGCTATTGCATTTACAATAGGTGTTGTTGAGATTCTTTCTGAATCTAAAATACTTGCAGCTAGAGGATTTAACTACATGGAAGCATATATTGCAGCAGGTATAGTTTATTGGATACTTATCTTAGCGATAGATTTAGTTCAGAATAGACTAGAAAAAAGAGTATGTAAATTCTTATAACATTAGGAGAGTATTATGTTAAAACTTAAAAATATAAAGAAACAATTTGGAGATTTAACAGTCCTAGATGGTATAGATTTAGAACTTAAAAAAGGTGAAGTTGCTGCTATAATAGGACCTTCTGGAACAGGTAAATCTACTCTTTTAAGATGTATAAATTTACTTGAAACTCCAACTAAAGGAACTATAGAAATAGATGGCTTTTCTGTAGATTCTAAGAACTTGTCTCCAAAGGATTGTATAGAGCTTAGAAAGAAAACGGCTATGGTATTTCAGAACTATTCATTATTCAAAAATAAGACTGTTTTAGAAAATATTATGATGCCGATGACTCTAGTTCAGAAAAAAGATAAAAAAGTAGCTGAAGAAGAGGCTATGGCTCTTCTAAAAAAAGTAGGGTTAGCAGATAAAAGAGATTATTATCCATCAAGACTATCTGGTGGTCAGCAGCAGAGAATAGGTATAGCTAGAGCTCTAGCTGTTCATCCAGAGATAATATTGTTTGATGAACCTACATCTTCTCTTGACCCAGAACTTGTAAATGAAGTTCTAGAATTAATAAGAGAATTATCAAATGAACATGAATGTACAATGCTTATTGTAACTCATGAGATGAGATTTGCACTTGAAATAGCAAATAAAATTATATTCATGGAAAAAGGTAAGGTTGTAGAGGAAGGTTCTCCAAATGAGTTATTATATAATTCTACAAATGAAAGAACAAGAAGTTACTTTAAACAATTTATAGATAATTAAAAGTGTAATAAGAGGATCAGTATGAAAGTACTGGTCCTTTTTTTATTGTAATTAGCGAAATAAAAGTACTTCTCAAAATATATGAATAATTGTTCATATATTTTTATAAAATATATTGCAAAAAAATAATAAGCAGATTATAATGAATATATGAACAGTTATTCATATATTAAAACGTTAAGAAAGGAGAAAAACCTATGAAAAATAAAGAAATAGATTGTTGTACAGAAAAAAAGATACATGAAGAAGTAGTAGACAAAACAAAAAAAGAAATGCCGGATGAAGAGGTATTAGCAGATTTATCAGACTTATTCAGGGTGTTTGGAGATACTACAAGAGTGAAAATAATATTTGCACTATTCTCTAATGAAATGTGTGTATGTGACATAGCAGAGCTTCTTGGAATGACTCAGTCAGCGATATCTCATCAGCTAAGAGTACTAAAAAATGCTAGATTGGTAAAATTTAGAAAAGAAGGAAAAACAGTATTCTATTCATTGGATGATGAACATATAAGTGAAATATTAAAATGCGGATTAGAACATGTAAACGAAACATATAAAAGATAAAAGATATCTACAATCAGTGATTAATGTGGATAAAATAAATAGATTTTAAGATGAGGAAGTGATTTTAAATGAGTACAAGAATAGATTTTCTACTAGAAGATTTAAATTGTGCACACTGTGCAGAAAAAATAAATGACAAAGTTTCAAAATTAGACTATGTAGAAAATAGCAACATGAATTTTGTGGCAAAAAAATTATCTGTATTTATGGAAAATGAAAGCATAACAGAAGCTAATGTGTCTAAAATAGCAAAGATAATTCATGATACAGAAAGTGGGTTAACTGTAAGCTTATTAAAGAACAAAGTGCTTGGGGAAATAAGTTTTGATAATAAGGGAAATATAATTAAGTCAGAGAAAAAAGATGAAATAGACGAAAATAAAGTTATAAGAGTTGATTTTCTATTAAATAATTTAAACTGTGCACATTGTGCAGAAAAGATAAATGATAAAGTTGGAAAATTAGCATATGTAGAAAATAGCAATATGAACTTTGTGGCTAAGAAATTATCTGTATTTGCTAAGGCGGGAGATATTACAAAGCAGCATATGTCTGAGATAGCAAAGATAATTCACGAAACAGAAAGTGGATTAACAGTAAGTTTATTAAAAAATAAAGTTGTTGGAGCTTTAGAGTTTGATAATAAGGGAAATATAGTTGAATCTGGAAATACAACAAGAAAAGGAAGAGCAGATTTAAACGTATTATATGCAAATAGAAATAATTCAGAAGAACATCATCATGAACATGGTGAAAGTTGTGGATGTGGAGAACATCATCACGATCACGACCACGGAGAAGAATGTGGCTGTGGAGAACATCATCACAATCACGACCATGGAGAAGAATGTGGCTGCGAAGAACACCACCATCACGAACATGACCACGATCATGGAGAAGAATGTGGCTGTGGAGAACACCATCACCACGATCATGGAGAAGAATGTGGATGCGGAGGACATCACCATGACCACGAACATGAAGAAACTAAACCTAAAAAGGTTGAAAAACCAAAAGAAAAGAAAGAAATAAACAAAGATTTAATAAAAATCATAATAGGAGTATTTGTATATGCATTTGGTATATATGAAATGGCAGTTGGAAATACAGGTACATTTGGTGTGGTTGTATTTTTAGCAGCATATATTTTAATAGGTGGAGATGTACTTTTAAAAGCTGCAAAGAACCTATTTAGAGGTCAGGTAATGGATGAAAACTTCCTAATGTCTATAGCTACAATAGGTGCAATTGCAATAGGTGAACATTCTGAAGCAGTTGGTGTTATGTTATTCTACAAAATAGGTGAATATTTACAGCAGAAAGCAGTTGGTCAGTCAAGAAAATCAATATCTGCTCTTATGGAAATAAAAGCAGAATTTGCAAACTTAGTTCAGGGTGGAAAAATTATACAGGTAGATCCTGAAGAAGTAGAAGTAGGCGATGTAATAGTAGTTAAACCAGGTGAAAAAGTACCACTAGATGGAATTGTAACAGAAGGTGAAGCAATGCTTGATACTTCTGCAATAACTGGTGAATCTGTACTTAGAAGTGTAAAACCAGGTGAAGAAGTTGTATCAGGAACAATAAACACAAATGCATTAATTTATGTAAGAGTAACTAAAGAATATGGAGAATCTACAGTTGCTAAGATACTTGATATGGTTGAAAATGCAGGAAGTAGAAAATCTCAGACAGAAAACTTTATATCAAGATTCTGTAGATATTACACTCCAATAGTTGTTGGGTTAGCATTAGCAGTTGCATTTATACCACCACTAGTTATTGAAGGTGCTGTGTTTAGAGATTGGTTATACAGAGGATTAATATTCCTAGTAGTTTCATGTCCTTGTGCATTAGTATTATCAATACCTCTAAGTTTCTTTGGTGGAATAGGATCTGCATCTAAAAACGGTATTCTTATAAAGGGAAGTAACTATTTAGAAGCATTAAGAAAAGTAAACACAGTTGTACTTGATAAGACTGGTACTATAACTAAAGGTGTATTTAAAGTTACAGAAATAAATCCTGTTGGAATGTCAGAAGATGAATTATTAAGATTTGCAGCTATTGCAGAAGCAAACTCAAATCATCCAATAGCAAAATCTATAATGGAAAGCTATAATGAAAAATCAAATGAAGAAATAAAATTAAGTGAAATAGACAAATATGAAGAAATAGCAGCACATGGTATAAAAGTTTTATATAATGGAAAGACAATACTTGCAGGAAGTTCTAAACTTTTAGATAGCGAAAATGTAAAATATGAAAAGATAGATGAAGTTGGAACAACTGTATACGTTGCAGTAGATGGCAAATATGCTGGATGTATAGTAATATCTGATGAGGTTAAGGAAGATAGTAAGAGAGCTATTGCAGAAATGAGAAAAGTTGGTATAACAAATGTTGTAATGCTAACAGGAGATAATGAAGCTGCTGCAGCTAAGATAGCTGAAGAAGTTGGATTAGACAAACATTATTCAGGACTTCTACCTAATCAGAAAGTTGAAATACTTGAAGAAATAGCAAAAGAAAATAGCACAGGAAATACAGCATTTATAGGAGACGGTATAAATGACGCCCCAGTTTTAGCTAGAGCAGACGTTGGGATAGCTATGGGCGGTGTAGGATCTGATGCAGCAATAGAAGCAAGTGATATAGTATTTATGACAGACGAATTATCTAAATTACCTATAGCAAAGAGAATATCTGAAAAAACAAATAAAATTGTTTGGCAGAATATAGTATTTGCAATGGGTGTAAAAGTAATAGTTATGCTTATGAGTACTGGAGGAGTTGCAAATATGTGGGAAGCAATATTTGCAGATGTAGGTGTTGCATTAATAGCAGTACTTAATGCAATGAGAACTTTAAAAGAATAAATTATTTTTTATAGAATTACATAATTTTTTATGTAAATTATAGAAATATAACATAGTAAAAATAGTTTAGTAACTTAAAAAATAAAAGTTTAATAAATTAAACATTCTGTAAATAACGTATTCCTAATTTTACTACTGTAAAAAAATTGGTTGTATACATTAAAAAATAAATAAAACAATATTAAAACACACATACTTCCTAAAAATAAAAAGGAAATATGTGTGTTTTTTGAAAATTTCAATAAATTTAGAAAAAATGTTGTAATTACTCAAAATAGATGATATTATTTAAACAGATAGATAAATTGTAATTATAAAATTAATAAAAAATCTATTAGGAACTCTGGAGAGTCTCCAAAAAAGGGGCGCCGAAGGTGTACGCAAACTAAGTTTGCAAATCTCTCAGGCAAAAGGACAGAGCAGTAAGGCAGATCAAATCTTTAAGGTCTGTTTGCAAATGTTCTACTCTTATTTTTGGAGCTGATATATCAGCTCTATTTTTATTTCCAAAAAAATAAAAGAAAAGGAGAGTAAAAACATGGAATTATTTTTAGACAATCTATTAGAAGTAGTAGTAGCCGTAAACGGATTCTTATGGAATTTCTTACTACTATTCATCTTATGTGGAGTTGGGATATACTACACATTCAAACTAAAATTTATACAGGTTAGAAAATTTGGAGAGGGCTTCAGATTAGTGTTCGGTAACCTAAAATTAAACGGTGAAAAGAAAGAACACGGTGAGATGACACCTTTCCAGTCATTAGCAACAGCTATAGCGGCTCAGGTTGGTACAGGTAACTTAACTGGTGCAGCTACAGCACTTCTTTCTGGTGGACCAGGGGCTATATTCTGGATGTGGCTTAGTGCATTCTTTGGAATGGCTACAATTTATTCAGAAGCAACTCTTGCTCAGAAATATAAAACAGTTGTAGATGGCGAAGTAACAGGAGGACCTGTATACTACATCAGAGCTGCATTTACAGGAAAATTTGGTAAAATCTTAGCAGCGACATTCTCAGTATTAATAATATTAGCACTTGGATTTATGGGTAATATGGTTCAGTCAAACTCAATAGGTGCAGCATTTTCAGAAGTTTTCGCAAGTAGAAATATAAATATACCTCCTATAACAGTTGGATTATTAATAGCTGTAGTAGCAGGATTTGTATTTATAGGTGGAACACAGAGATTAGCATCAGTTGTTGAAAAAATAGTACCTATAATGGCATTTGTATATATAATAGGAAGTTTAGCTTTAATAGGAATGAATATATCAGAAGTTCCTGAAGCTTTTAAAATGATAATAGTTGGAGCATTCAATCCAAAGGCAGTACTTGGTGGTGCAGTTGGTATATCTATAAAAGAAGCTATACGTTACGGTGTAGCAAGAGGATTATTCTCTAATGAAGCTGGTATGGGTTCTACACCTCATGCACATGCAAGAGCAGCAGCTAAAAACCCTCATGAACAGGGATTAACAGCTATGGTTAGTGTATTTATAGATACTTTCATAATACTAAATTTAACAGCATTCTCTATATTAACTAGTGGTGTTTTAGATTCAGGAAAAGAAGGTATAGCACTTACTCAGACAGCTTTCGTAAATACTTTTGGTAGTGGTGGAGATATATTTATAGCAGTATGTTTATTATTCTTTGCATTCTCTACTATACTTGGATGGCATTTCTTTGGACGGATAAACGTAAAATACTTATTCGGACAGAAAGCAGTAAAAATATATTCTTTAATAGTTATATTATTTATAATAGTTGGATCTACATTAAAAGTTGAATTAGTTTGGCAGTTAGCTGACTGTTTCAATGGTCTGATGGTTATACCAAATGCTATAGCATTATTTGCACTTAGTGGAGTAGTAATGGGTATATATAAGAAATATGTAAATGGCGATTCAAATAAAGATGAAAAATAGCATATAAATTTATATTTGCTTAAACATAAAATTATAAGTATAAAATTAATCGATTAAAATAATAGGAAAATCGGAATATATTAAGTGAGTTTGTAGTATTGATTTTGGTGGTGCGAAATCAATATGAAATATAAAGTTAAGATTTAAGATTCAAAAAAGAAAACAATGAAAAAGAGGAGGTCGTTTGAAACGAGCTCCTCTTTTTAGCTTAATTTATTCTTCTGAGCCAAATATAGCACATAATTTTTTACCTAAAGTATCACAACATAGTCCTAATATTATTCCAGCTGCTATAGATGGTATTATCATAAAATCGCCACCAGCTGCAAATGTAGAGAATGAACCCATGAATGCTCCTGGAACGAATGATATTATACCTATTTTTCCACCTGCACACATAAGGAATGTAGTTACAAATGTAAATACAAGACCTATCTGAGCAAAGTCTATTTGACTTCCTAAATGAACTGATATTAAAGCATAAGCTACACCACTTCCAACACAAGCAAAAGTAAGAGGAAGTGCAGAAACACCTTTTTTAGGACCAGCAAAGTAAGCTGTACATCCTGCAAAACCAGCCCAACCTAAAAGACCTGTTGCATTTGCAATAACCATCCAAATAGTACAAAGAAGAGCTGTTGCAAAAGCTGATAGAGTATTATTAGATAATTTTTTTGACATATATTTCTCCTTATAAAAAATAGTTGATACATCTTTCAGACATATCAACTAATTATATCAATGAATAGTATAAAATATCAATACAATAATTTATAAAACATAGAAGAATACACATAAGAAGTGGCATAGACTTCCAAGGATTATAAATATATGGAAAATTTCGTGGAAACCGAAATGTTTAAATTCTAAAAGCTTTGGCTTAGTAGCATATATTACAGCACCTATTGTGTAGAAAAGTCCTCCTCCAACAAGTAGCATAAGTCCACTAAATGAAAGTGCGTGGTAAAGAGGTACTATAAGTGCTACAGAAACCCAACCCATCGCAATGTATATAATTGTAGAAATCCAACGAGGGCATTTAAACCAAATTAGTTTGAAACATACACCTGCTATAGCTGCAATGCTGACTATTGCAAATAAAGCATATCCTCCATTGCCTTTTAATGAAATCATACAAAATGGTGCATATGAACCAGCTATTAATACGAATATCATAGAATGATCTATTTTTCTCAGCCAAGCGATAACTTTATCTGAAGAAATAACCAAATGATACACAGTAGAAGCTGTATATAAAAGAATCATACTTATTCCAAAAATTATCACAGAGGCTATAGCTAATGGAGTAGGCATTACGATAGATGTTTTAATAACTAATGCTAGAAGTCCAATAAAGGACAAAATAGCACCAAATAAGTGAGTGAATCCATTGCCAGGTTCTCTTACATAATTGAAACTCAAAACAATTCCTCCTTTTCAAACGGTTAATTTTAATCCGTCAAATATTTAGATTGATTAGGATATTTTATTATACAATAAACATCCAAGTATATAGTATTATACTACATATTTTGATGTTAATGGTTTAAATTTGTGTATAATTATAGTGAATGATATAGTAAAATTTGATTGTTGCTGTAATAAATATAAAAATTATGATAATGTCTATCTATAAGTGGGTAAAATCTTTTAAAGAATATATAATTTTAATGTATATTTTTAAATGAAAATAAAAGATATGTAAGGAGAAAAAATATGAATAAAAAATTATTGAGCGTTATACTTTCTTCGGCAATAGTAGCAGGAGCTTTAGTTGGATGTAGTGGAAAATCAGTAAGTTCAGATTCTAAAAAAATGACAGTTGGAGCTTTAGAAAGTGTTAATATAATACAGCCATTTTTTTATGATGAGTTTTCTGATGAAAGTGAGAATTTAGAGGTAAATACTTTTGAAGGATATGATGAGATGAAAGATACTGTTATTTCAGGAAAGTTGGATATAGCTGCTACTAACTGGATAAGTGCAATAAAGGCAGCAGAAAAGGGAGAAGATATAAAAGTTATAGCAGGGATGTCTAATGGAGGATCTGCATTAGTTGTTAAAAAAGATAGTGGAATAGAGAATATAGAAGATTTAAAAGGAAAAACTATAGGATATTTCCCTGAAAGTATTGAATATGTGAAGCTAGCGAATGAATTAAAAGAAAAAGGAATAGATATCAAGAAGGACGTTAAATTTAAAGAAATGGATTTGGAATCTATGACTAAGGAGCTTAGTGGTGGAAATATAGATGCATTTTGTGGAGAAGAGCCATATGTTTCGATAGCATTAGAAGATGGATTTGGAAAAGTAATTGATTATAAGTCAGATGAGATAGTTCCTTTAAATACAGCAATAATTGCAACAGAAGAAAATATAAAGGATAATCCTGAAAAAATGCGGGAACTTATGGATAAACATGTTAAGTCAACTAATCATCTTATGATGAGCAAAGAAGATAGAATAAATAAGGTAGCAGAATTTGGAATAGATAAGAAATATTTAGAAAAGTCTATTGATAATATAGAACTTTCTACAGATATTTCTCCAGAAATGATAGAAGAAGTTAAAAAGTTAGCTGAAAAAATGAAAGAAATAGGGATGATAGATAATATACCAAATATAGAAAATATGTTTGACTTGAGTATGTTAGAAAATAGTATGATGAAAAGATAATGTATAGAATGTATAAAGGATTAAATTATTTTTTATTAATTTAATCCTTTTTTATAAAGTATTATATTAATTTAAAAAAATATTATGCCAATGAAAAGGTGTATATTTCTAGCTTTTATTAGTATAGAATAAAAAATAAGTAAAAAAGTTTTAAAAAAGTGTTGACGATAAAAATAAAAGATGATAATATAATACTTGTCCTTGAGAGAGGGCAAGAAAATAAAAAATAAAACGAAAGTTTTAAATGAACTTTGAAAACTGAACAGCAGATATATTTAGTTCGAACAAATAGTTCGAACGCCATACAAACCATGCCAGATATTTTGAGATAACATCTGAGCGGATATAACAAACTGATTTTATTTTGAGCAACAGAATTTTGAGCATTAGCGAAGAATTCGTTGGCGATATAAAATTCGAAGAATTTTATTTTGAGAGTTTGATCCTGGCTCAGGATGAACGCTGGCGGCGTGCCTAACACATGCAAGTCGAGCGATTCTCTTCGGAGAAGAGCGGCGGACGGGTGAGTAACGCGTGGGTAACCTGCCCTGTACACACGGATAACATACCGAAAGGTATGCTAATACGGGATAATATATAAGAGTCGCATGACTTTTATATCAAAGATTTTTCGGTACAGGATGGACCCGCGTCTGATTAGCTTGTTGGCGGGGTAACGGCCCACCAAGGCGACGATCAGTAGCCGACCTGAGAGGGTGATCGGCCACATTGGAACTGAGACACGGTCCAAACTCCTACGGGAGGCAGCAGTGGGGAATATTGCACAATGGGCGCAAGCCTGATGCAGCAACGCCGCGTGAGCGATGAAGGCCTTCGGGTCGTAAAGCTCTGTCCTCAAGGAAGATAATGACGGTACTTGAGGAGGAAGCCCCGGCTAACTACGTGCCAGCAGCCGCGGTAATACGTAGGGGGCTAGCGTTATCCGGATTTACTGGGCGTAAAGGGTGCGTAGGCGGTCTTTCAAGTCAGGAGTTAAAGGCTACGGCTCAACCGTAGTAAGCTCCTGATACTGTCTGACTTGAGTGCAGGAGAGGAAAGCGGAATTCCCAGTGTAGCGGTGAAATGCGTAGATATTGGGAGGAACACCAGTAGCGAAGGCGGCTTTCTGGACTGTAACTGACGCTGAGGCACGAAAGCGTGGGGAGCAAACAGGATTAGATACCCTGGTAGTCCACGCTGTAAACGATGAGTACTAGGTGTCGGAGGTTACCCCCTTCGGTGCCGCAGCTAACGCATTAAGTACTCCGCCTGGGGAGTACGCACGCAAGTGTGAAACTCAAAGGAATTGACGGGGACCCGCACAAGTAGCGGAGCATGTGGTTTAATTCGAAGCAACGCGAAGAACCTTACCTAGGCTTGACATCCTTCTGACCGAGGATTAATCTCCTCTTTCCCTC
This sequence comes from Peptacetobacter hiranonis, assembly GCF_008151785.1. Taxonomy (GTDB): domain Bacteria; phylum Bacillota; class Clostridia; order Peptostreptococcales; family Peptostreptococcaceae; genus Peptacetobacter; species Peptacetobacter hiranonis. Next base: position 2,361,052 of record NZ_CP036523.1, on the reverse strand, counting down.
CGGGGACAGAAGTGACAGGTGGTGCATGGTTGTCGTCAGCTCGTGTCGTGAGATGTTGGGTTAAGTCCCGCAACGAGCGCAACCCTTGTCTTTAGTTGCCATCATTAAGTTGGGCACTCTAGAGAGACTGCCAGGGATAACCTGGAGGAAGGTGGGGATGACGTCAAATCATCATGCCCCTTATGCCTAGGGCTACACACGTGCTACAATGGGTGGTACAGAGGGCAGCCAAGCCGTGAGGTGGAGCAAATCCCTTAAAGCCATTCTCAGTTCGGATTGTAGGCTGAAACTCGCCTACATGAAGCTGGAGTTACTAGTAATCGCAGATCAGAATGCTGCGGTGAATGCGTTCCCGGGTCTTGTACACACCGCCCGTCACACCATGGGAGTTGGAGACACCCGAAGCCGACTATCTAACCTTTTGGGAGAAGTCGTCGAAGGTGGAATCAATAACTGGGGTGAAGTCGTAACAAGGTAGCCGTATCGGAAGGTGCGGCTGGATCACCTCCTTTCTAGGGAGAATTATCTGCTGTTCAGTTTTGAAAGTTTATACAAACTTAATATGGGGGTGTAGCTCAGTTGGGAGAGCACTTGCCTTGCAAGCAAGGGGTCAGGAGTTCGAATCTCCTCATCTCCACCATTTGTACTTTGAAAACTACATATATATTATGATATGACATCATTTATTTCCTTAATGTGATAAATAAGGACGATAACCTTATAAAAAAATATCAACTGTAACTGGTCAAGTTATTAAGGGTGCAGGGCGGATGCCTTGGCACCGGGAGCCGATGAAGGACGTGATAAGCTGCGATAAGCTATGGGGAGTTGCACGTAAACTTTGATCCATAGATTTCCGAATGAGGAAACTCACCATGAGTAATGTCATGGTATCTTCGAGTGAATACATAGCTCGTTGAGGGGAACTCGGGGAACTGAAACATCTAAGTACCCGAAGGAAGAGAAAGAAATTCGATTCCGCTAGTAGCGGCGAGCGAACGCGGAACAGCCCAAACCTAAGAAGTTCGCTTCTTAGGGGTTGCGGACATATCATCAGGAAGAGGTTATTACAGACGAAGAGTTTTGGAAAGCTCCGCCATAGAAGGTAACAGCCCTGTAGTCGAAGTGAGAAGACTTCCGATATGATCCAGAGTACCACGGGACACGTGAAACCCCGTGGGAAGCAGGAGGGACCACCCTCCAAGGCTAAATACTACCCGGTGACCGATAGCGCATAGTACCGTGAGGGAAAGGTGAAAAGAACCCCGGGAGGGGAGTGAAATAGAACCTGAAACCCTGTACTTACAAACTGTGGAAGCACATTTCTTGTGTGACCGCGTACTTTTTGTAGAACGGGCCAACGAGTTACGTTATGCAGCAAGGTTAAGTACTTCAAGTATGCAGCCGCAGCGAAAGCGAGTTTTAACTGAGCGTTTAGTTGCATGACGTAGACCCGAAACCGGGTGACCTATCCATGAGCAGGTTGAAGCGAAAGTAAAATTTCGTGGAGGACCGAACCCACGAGCGTTGAAAAGCTCGGGGATGACTTGTGGATAGCGGTGAAATTCCAATCGAACCCGGAGATAGCTGGTTCTCCCCGAAATAGCTTTAGGGCTAGCCTCAGATTCAGAGATACGGAGGTAGAGCACTGAATGTCCTAGGGGGTATTGCACCTACCGAAGACTATCAAACTCCGAATGCCGTCATCTTTTATCTGGGAGTCAGACCGTGGGTGATAAGATTCACGGTCGAGAGGGCAACAGCCCAGACCGTCGGCTAAGGTCCCCAAATGTAGGTTAAGTGGTAAAGGATGTGGGATTGCACAGACAACCAGGATGTTGGCTTAGAAGCAGCCACTCATTCAAAGAGTGCGTAATAGCTCACTGGTCGAGTGATCCTGCGCCGAAGATTTCCGGGGCTAAAACCTACTACCGAAGCCACGGCATCATTTATGATGGGTAGGGGAGCTTTCTTTACTGGGCAGAAGCATGACCGTAAGGACATGTGGACTGTAAAGAAGTGAGAATGTTGGCATGAGTAGCGAGATGTGGGTGAGAATCCCACAGGCCGTAAACCCAAGGTTTCCAGGGGAAGGTTCGTCCTCCCTGGGTTAGTCGGGACCTAAGCCGAGGCCGAAAGGCGTAGGTGATGGACAACAGGTTGAAATTCCTGTACCGCCAATAAGCGTTTGAGAAATGGGATGACACAGTAGGACAGGATGAGCGTGCTGTTGGTTATGCACGTCCAAGCACTGAGGCAGTATCCGGAGGCAAATCCACGGATATAATGCTGGGGTGTGACGGGGAGCGAAATTTAGTAGCGAAGCATCTGCATTCACACTGTCGAGAAAAGTCTCTATCGAGTTTAAAGGCGCCCGTACCGCAAACCGACACAGGTGGGTGAGGAGAGTATCCTAAGGCCAGCGAGAGAACTGTTGTTAAGGAACTCGGCAAAATGACCCCGTAACTTAGGGATAAGGGGTGCCATCGAAAGATGGCCGCAGAGAATAGGCCCAAGCGACTGTTTACCAAAAACATAGGTTTCTGCTAAGTCGCAAGACGATGTATAGGAGCTGACGCCTGCCCGGTGCTGGAAGGTTAAGGGGATCTGTTAGAGCAATCGAAGCAGTGAACTTAAGCCCCAGTAAACGGCGGCCGTAACTATAACGGTCCTAAGGTAGCGAAATTCCTTGTCGGGTAAGTTCCGACCCGCACGAAAGGCGTAACGATTTGGGCACTGTCTCAACAACAGACTCGGTGAAATTGTAATTCCGGTGAAGATGCCGGATACCTGCGACAGGACGGAAAGACCCCATGGAGCTTTACTGTAGCTTGGCATTGGGTCTTGGTACTACATGTACAGCATAGGTGGGAGGCTTTGATTCCAGGACGCCAGTTTTGGATGAGCCACCGTTGGGATACCACCCCTGTAGTACTGGGACTCTAACCAGAGGCCTTGAATCAGGTCTTGGGACACTGTCAGGCGGGCAGTTTGACTGGGGCGGTCGCCTCCCAAAAGGTAACGGAGGCGCTCAAAGGTTCTCTCAGCACGGTCGGAAATCGTGCACAGAGTGTAAAGGCATAAGAGAGCTTGATTGCAAGACATACAGGTCGAGCAAGGACGAAAGTCGGACTTAGTGATCCGGTGGTTCTGAGTGGAAGGGCCATCGCTCAACGGATAAAAGCTACCCTGGGGATAACAGGCTTATCTCCCCCAAGAGTCCACATCGACGGGGAGGTTTGGCACCTCGATGTCGGCTCATCACATCCTGGGGCTGTAGTAGGTCCCAAGGGTTGGGCTGTTCGCCCATTAAAGTGGTACGCGAGCTGGGTTCAGAACGTCGTGAGACAGTTCGGTCCCTATCCGTCGCAGGCGTAGGAAATTTGAGAGGATCTGCCCTTAGTACGAGAGGACCGGGGTGGACGTACCGCTGGTGTACCAGTTGTCTCGCCAGAGGCATGGCTGGGTAGCTATGTACGGAACGGATAAGCGCTGAAAGCATCTAAGCGCGAAGCCAGCCTTAAGATAAGATTTCCCATTCTTCGGAAGTAAGACCCCATGAAGACTACGTGGTTGATAGGTCGGAGGTGGAAGTGCAGTAATGTATGCAGCTTACCGATACTAATAGGTCGAGGACTTGACCAAGAAAATATTTGGTAATTTGATTAATATGTATGTAGTTTTCAGAGTACAATCTCTGAAAATAAAGATTATGTGGTTATTATAGAAGAGAGGATACACCTGTTCCCATTCCGAACACAGAAGTTAAGCTCTCTATCGCTGATGGTACTTGGGGCGAAGGCCCCTGGGAGAGTAGGACGTAGCCACGTAATCTTTTTTTATGTAATAATATAAAAAACTATAGTATAATAAAGTTAATAAGACAAATTGAATATAAATAGTTTTCGGTTTCCGCAAGGAATTAATAAGGAATCAGGTGAAAGACCTGAGCAGCCCCCGTTACTGTGAAGCTGACGAAAGTTAGAATAAAGCCACTGTAATTATAAATTATGGGAAGGTTAATGAGTAGGATGAAGCAAAGCCAGGAGACTTGCCGAAAATATAGAGTAAATTTCTTCGGGGATGGGGAAAGTTTCTTGAAAATATAGTATCAGAAAAGCTAATTTTTGATTTTGAGAAGATATTATATAGAAATTTCTGAGTCCTGCAGTTTTTGTAGGACTTTTTATTTTTGAATTATTTTAGAGTAGGTTGATTAAACAAAAATTCTTGAAACAAATCTCTCTTTTATATTTGAATGTCTTAAAATATATATAATCAAAGGAGAGAAAAATGAAAGAAAAGATGAAATCAGTTCTTGCAGCTGCACTTATGCTAGTGGTTTTAAATCCAGTACAGTCTAGTGCAATGCACATCATGGAAGGATTCCTTCCAAAGCAGTGGTCTTTAATATGGACTATAGTATTTATACCTTTCTTCATAGTTGGTATAAGATCAATCAACAAAATAGTGAAAGAAGAGCCAAAGAAAAAAGTACTATTAGCTTTATGTGGAGCTTTCGTATTTGTACTATCAGCTCTTAAAATTCCATCAGTTAATGGAAGTTGCTCACATCCAACAGGTGTAGGCCTAAGTGCAATATTATTTGGACCAGGAGTAACAGTTGTACTTGGTACAATAGTATTATTATTCCAGGCAATATTACTTGCTCATGGTGGTTTAACTACATTAGGTGCAAATGCATTCTCAATGGCAATAGTTGGACCTATAGTATCATATCTTATATTCAAAGGGATGGAAAAAGTATGCAAAAATAGAAAAGTAAATGTATTCTTAGCTGCAGCACTTGGAGACTTAGCTACATACACTGTAACATCATTCCAGCTTGCATTTGCATTCCCAGCTGCTACAGGTGGAGTAATGGCATCTGCTATAAAATTCTTAGGAATATTCTTTGTAACTCAGGTTCCAATAGCAATAGCAGAAGGTATATTAACAGTAATCGTATACAACCTAATAGTTGAAAATGTGGAAGGAGTTGATTTTAATGTCAAAAACAACTAAAACTAACATATTACTAATAATATTAGCAATAGCATTAATAGTACTTCCACTAGTAGTAAACCCAGGTGCTGAATACGGAGGAGCTGATGGTCACGCTGAGGAAGCAATAACAGAAATAAATCCAGAATATGAACCATGGTTTGCGAGTTTCTATGAACCACCAAGTGGAGAAATAGAAAGTTTATTATTCTCAACTCAGGCTGCATTTGGAGCAGGAATAATAGGTTATATACTAGGTAACTTAAAAGGTAAAAAATCTGGAAGAGAAGAAATGAGAAAAGAACTTGAAGCAAAAACAAGTGAAAAAAGCGACGATAAAGAATAATAAAAAATGACAATTAATAACATAAAAAGTATAATAATAATTAGGGAGAGCTGCATTACTTGCAGCTTTTCTAATATCTAAAATAAAAGGAGGAGAATAGAAATGCTAATAATAGATAAATACGCATACACAAACAGTCTTAGCGAAAAAAATCCATACATAAAAACAATATTCTCCATACTATTTTTAATAATATCATTAATAATAGAAAATCCAGTATATCAAATAGCTATAATAGCTACAATGTCAATAATAATACTATCTACATCCAAAATGGGGATAAGTGAATATCTAAAGCTACTTTCAATCCCATTAATCTTTATGATAATGAGCATACTGGCTATAATCATAAGCATATCCACAGAAAAAACAGATATGTTGACATATTTTACTATTGGAAGTACATATATAGGAATATCAAAATTTGGACTTTCTAGTGCATTAAAAATACTAGCAAGATCAATATCGTGTCTAACATGTGTATATTTCTTGATGCTGACAACACCGTTTAACCAGCTAATACAAGTATTTAAAAAACTACACATACCAGACAATGTAATAGAAATTGCTATGCTTATCTACAGATTTATATTCATATTCTTAGAAGAAGTACACGAAATATACAAATCTCAGGAAATGAAAATGGGGTATATGGGAATGAAAAACTCGTACAATTCATTGGGACTATTGGTAAATATGCTCTACAAAAGGATGATGAAAAGATACGAAGATATGTCTATAGCACTAGATATGAAATTATTTGATGGAAAATTCCACATATAATGAAATTCCAAAGATATTAGGATGGTGAAAATATGTATAAAATAGAAAATCTATCATTTAAATATGAAAAAAATAAAAATGCATTAAAAAATATAAATATGGACTTCTCAAAAGGAGATATAATTGGAGTAATCGGTGAAAATGGATGTGGAAAATCTACCCTATTTATGAATATGACAGGAATACTAAAGCCAGAATCAGGAGAAATTCTGTACAATGGGGAAAAGATAAAGTACGGTAAAAAAGATTTATACAGTTTAAGAAAAAGAGTAGGAATGGTGTTCCAAGATCCAGAAAAACAAATATTTTACTCTAAAGTTTACGACGATATAGCATTTACTATGAGAAACATAGGCATTGATGAAGAAGAAATAAAAATAAGAATAGAAAAAGCACTAGAGGCTGTAAATGGAAGCGAATTTATAGATAAGCCTGTTCAATTTTTAAGCTATGGTCAGAAAAAAAGAGTTGCAATAGCATCAGTAATCGCTATGCAAAATGAAACAGTACTCTTAGACGAACCTACATCAGGACTAGACCCAAGAAGTACAGATGCAGTTGTAGAAATAATAAAAAATATGAAAAAAAATGGCACAAAAGTAGTAATATCTAGCCACGATATGGATTTGATATACGAAATATGTGACTATGTATACGTAATGAACAAGGGAGAAATAATAAAAGAAGGAAATTCAGACGATGTATTTATGGACGAAAAAATGATAAAAAACGCTGGATTAAAAACACCTTGGATAATAAAAATCTACAACGAACTAAAAAACAACGAAGCAAATGACAAAGAAATAAAACTAGATACTATAAAAATAAAATTTGCACAGTACAAATAAAAAATAAATACTTAAAATAAACAAGAGAGAGGGCAAGATGACTATTATTTAATCATCTTGTCCTTTTTTGTCTACATTGTAAAAATTCTTATAATAGCTTAAAATATATATTATAATCGAACAAAAGGAGAACACAAACATGAATTTAGATACATTAAATCCGTCTCAAAGACGGGCAGTTGAAAGAACTGAGGGACCTGTTCTTATACTTGCAGGGGCTGGTTCGGGTAAAACTAGAGTGCTTACAACTAGAATCGCACACCTAATAGACAAAGGTGTACAGCCAGCAAACATACTTGCAATAACATTTACCAACAAAGCGGCAAATGAAATGCGAGAAAGAGTAGAAGAAACTGTAGAATCAGACACAAAAGACATGTGGATTAGCACATTCCACTCTTGCTGCGTAAGAATACTTAGAAAAGATATAAACAAAATAGGATATAACAGAAGTTTCGTAATTTACGATGCTGCTGACCAGGTAACACTTATAAAAGACTGTTTAAAAGAATTAAACATAAGTGACAAGGCATTTGAACCTAAAACAGTAATAAGCTATATATCAGGTGCAAAAGATAAATTGAAATCACCAAAACAGTATAAAGACGACTGCGCTGGAGACCCAAGAATGTCTAAAATTGCGGACATATACTCTCTATATCAGGACAGATTAAAAAGAAACAGTGCACTTGACTTTGACGACTTAATAATAAAAACTGTAGAATTATTCAAGAAAAATCCAGAAGTACTAGACTACTACAGAAGCAGATTTAGATACATAATGGTCGACGAGTATCAGGATACAAGTATGGCTCAGTACGAATTTATAAAACAATTAGCAATGGGGCACAAAAATATATGTGTCGTAGGTGACGACGACCAGAGTATATACGGATGGAGAGGTGCCGACATCAGAAACATACTTGAATTTGAAAAGGATTACGATGATGTTTTTGTAGTTAAATTAGAGCAGAACTACAGATCAACTCAGGTAATACTTGATGCAGCCAACCACGTAATCTCAAACAATATAGAAAGAAAAAGAAAAAAACTTTGGAGTGAAAAAACTGAAGGCGAAAAAATAAAAATAGAACTAGCAGAAAATGAATTAGAAGAAGGAAGATTTATAGCCGAAACAATAATAGATAAAGTGCAGGGCGAAGGAAGAAAATACAGCGATTGTGCAGTACTTTACAGAGCAAATGCACAGGCTAGACCTATAGAAGATGCACTTAACAGAGCCGGAGTTCCTTACAATATATATGGAGGAACAAAATTCTATGAAAGAAAAGAAATAAAAGACTTAATTGCATACCTTAGAATAATTGCAAACCCTCAGGACGACATATCTCTAAAAAGAATAATCAACGTACCAAGAAGAGGAATAGGACTTAGAACAATAGAAAAAATAGAGGATAGAGCGAGCCTAAAACAGGAAAGTATGTACTCTGTACTTTTAGACATAGACTCAAACTCAGAAATATCAACAAAAGCTAAAAAACAGATAAATGGATTTGTAGACTTAGTAGGTACTCTTAGAGCAATAAAAGAAGTATATCCTGTAAGCAAATTGATAGAAAAAGTACTAGACAGCACAGGATACATATACGAGCTAGAAGAAGAAATGAAGAAAAATCAGAATAGCATGAATGGTAAATATGAAGAAGCTCAGGATAGAATAGACAACTTAAACGAGTTTATATCTATTGCTCTTGAATTTGAAAATAGCGATGATGAAAATCTTGAAGATAAATCTTTAGAAACATTCCTAACGAGTGTGGCACTTACATCAGAAGCGACTGAAGATGAAGAGCCAAATAGAGTATCTCTAATGACAATGCATACATCTAAAGGTCTAGAATTCCCAGTTGTATTCATAACGGGAATGGAAGAAGGATTATTCCCAATTTCTAGAGCAATAAAATCTATGAAGGACTCAGATATAGAGGAAGAAAGAAGACTTTGTTATGTCGGAATTACAAGGGCTAGGGAAGAACTATACCTAACAATGACTGAAAAAAGAACACTTTACGGAAAAACAAACCATGCTATACAGTCTAGATTTATAGAGGAGCTTCCAGATGAGTGTATAGAGAAACTATACATGGGTAAAAGAGAGCTAACATACACTAAGAGCAGCTACAACATACTAGACAAGTATACTAAAAAATACATGAATAGCATGAACAGAGAAGAAGTTGCTAAAAAAATGAATGCAACTAACAAAAATGAAAACACAATGGCAGAACCTGAAGATATTAAACTAGGCTCAAAGGTATACCATCCAAAATTCGGTGTTGGAACAGTAGTTGCAATGGCTGGAAGTGATGTAACAATAGCATTTGAAAATCAGGGAATCAAAAAAATAAACAAAGAATACACTACACTAGACTTAGTGAAAGAATAAAAAACTAATCAAAAAAATAAAACAAACTAAAAATAAAAATTGGGATGTGAGATAAATGAAAAAATTTGCAGAAAATATGTTAGATTTCATATACGAAAGTCCAACACAATTTAACGCAGTTGAAGTATCTGCAGAAACGCTTGAAAAAAATGGATTTGAAAAATTAAATCCAAAAGAAAATTGGAAACTAGAAGTAGGCAAAAAATACTACACAACAAAAAATTCTTCGGCATTAGTAGCATTTAAAATAAATTCTGATGAAATCGAAAAAGAAGGATTTAGAATAATAGGATCACATACAGATTCACCAGGATTTAGAATTAAACCTAATGCTGAGATGGAAAGCTGTGGTGCATATCTAAAATTAAACACAGAAGGATACGGTGGAATGATTTTAAGCACTTGGCTTGATAGACCACTTGCTATGGCAGGGAGAGTATTTTTAAGAGGAGAAAATCCATTTAAACCAGTAGAAAAAATTGTAAACATAAACAAACCAGTTTGCATAATACCAAACCTTGCAATACACATGAATAGAAGCATAAACGACGGATACAAATACAACAAACAGACAGACATGCTTCCTCTTGTTGGGTTAATAAACGAGCAGCTAGAAAAAGACAACTACATGGTAAAGCTTCTAGCATCTGAACTGGAAGTAGAAGTAGAAGAAATAATAGACTTCGACATATTCCTATATGAGTATGAAAAAGGATGCTTCACAGGAGCTAATGGAGAATTTATATCTACAGGAAGATTAGATAACCTTTCAATGTACTACTCATCTGTTGAAGCGCTACTAGACTCAGACTCAAAATCAGGAATAAGTATAGCAGTGGGATTTGACAATGAAGAAGTAGGAAGCTCTACAAAACAGGGAGCCGACTCAAACATGCTCCTAAACATATTAGAAAGAATATGTATCTCTCTTGGGAAAGATAGACAGCAGTTCTTTGAAGCAATAGAAAACTCATTCATAATATCTTCAGACTTAGCACATGCTGTACATCCAAATGTAAACGGCATGGCAGATCCTACAAACAGACCAGTTATGGGAAAAGGACCTGTAATAAAAGTTCACGCTGGACAGGCATACACAAGCGATGGATATTCAATCTCTGTCTACAAAGAAATATGTAGAGCGTGTGGGGTAGAATATCAAGAATTTGTAAATAAATCTGACCAAAGAGGTGGAAGCACAATAGGTCCAATATCTTCTACACATATAGACATACCATCTGTTGACATAGGTGCGCCTATACTATCAATGCACTCTATAAGAGAACTAGGATGCAGCGAGGATTTCTACAATACTTACAAAACTTTTGTGAAATTCTATGAAATATAGGGTATAATATTCTATAAACTATTAAATTTATTTTATAGTAAAATGAAAAAACGAAAGAGAGATGGGAAAATGAAAATAGCTCTATGTATGGAAGGTGGAGGTGCAAAAGGTGCCTATGAAGCTGGTGTTGTAAAAGCTCTTTACGACAATGGAATAAAAGAATATGCAGCAATTTCTGGTACTTCAATAGGTGCAATAAATGGATACTTTCTAGCCACTGGAAATATGGAAAAATTAGCATATATATGGAACAACGTTGAAGAAAATCTTGGCGATACAAGTATACAAATAGTGGATAACAAAGTAAACAACGACAACCTAATAAAAGGATTATACATGCTTGAAGAAGATTGCAGAGCAGAAATACCTCTATATGTAAATTATGTAGAAGTTCACGACAAATGTATAGAAGAAAAAATAGTTGAAACTTCAAAACTAGACAAGAATGAATGTCTAGAATGTATAAAATACAGCTCACTTCTTCCATTTAATCCTATAAAACAGAAAGGGTTCAAAGAAGGATTTATCGAGGATGTAGCAGAAGGTGCTTACGAAGGTGAATGTTTAGATGGTGGAATGTGCAGAAGCCTTATAGTTGAGCCAGTACTTGAAGTAAACCCAGATAAAATAGTAATAATATCTATTCAGAACGATTATGAAGTGCCAGAAGAATTAATTGAAGAATTTGGTGCAGATAAATTTGTAGTTGCTAGACCTAAACAGAAATTTGAGCCAGGTGCTACACTAAATCTTAACATGGACTTCTGTAGAAAAATATTTTCTGATGGATATGAAATAGGACAGGAATTAGTTAAAGAATTTAAATAATATCGGTTAAAATAGTATATTATACGGGTATATATTTTGGTATAATATACTGAGAATAAAGAAAGTGAGGATATTTAAATGGCTATAGAAATGAACAATCCAATAGTAACAATAGAAATGGAAAATGGTGGAGTAATAAAAGCAGAACTTTATCCACACATAGCTCCAAACACAGTTAACAACTTCATAAGCTTAATAAACAAAGGATACTACAATGGAATAGGATTCCACAGAGTAATAGAAGGCTTCATGATACAGGGTGGATGCCCAGACGGAACAGGAATGGGTGGACCAGGATACTCAATAAGAGGAGAATTCACTGGAAATGGATTCACTAACAACTTAAAACACGAAAGAGGAGTACTTTCAATGGCTAGAACAATGGATCCTAACTCAGCTGGATCTCAGTTCTTCATAATGCACAAAAACTCTCCACACCTAGATGGACAGTATGCTTCATTTGGTAGAGTAATAGAAGGTATGGATGTTGTTGATGAGATAGCAACTACTAAAACTGGTTGGGGAGATAAACCAACTACTCCACAGGTAATGAAATGTGTTACAGTTGATACTTTAGGTAAAGATTACCCAGAAGTAGAAAAATTCTAATAAGATAGTTAAAATTTAAGATATTTTATAAGATAGACTAATTAATTCTAGTAAATATTACTAGATTAGTTAGTCTATTTTTTTGTCTATTTACTTAATTAAGCTTATAAATTTTTCTTAATAATAAAATAATATTAATTTGAATATAATATGAAGTTAATTAGAGGTTAAAAAAAGAATATTAAAAATAAAAATGAATTCAATATTCGTATCTAGTGGAACATTAAAACAATTAATAGAGTATTCTTTTTAAGGCTTGTGAATGAATAATTGAGATACCTACTTTAAAGTTACAATTAATTATCCTTTATTAATTAATAAAATTAAGAAAAAGCATTGTTTTTTTTTTTTTTGATAACATTATGTATGAGAATATTAATTAAAATTAATCAAGGGAGATGATTTGAAGAAATAGTTTAAGAAAAAAATAAATTTTAAACTTGAGCAAATTTATAAAATGTTCGTATTTAAATGTATAGGTAAAGGAGATGTGGGATATGAAGAAGAAATTATTATCGATTTTTTTATCACTATCATTAATATTTTCTAGTATTGCATCTATGTCAGTAGCATTTGCTGAAGAACCAGAGCTAGAAAAGATTAGTACAGAAAAGGTAGTACAGCAAGATGGAATAGAAGTAAGGATGGACATGAAAGCGGGAAGTAAAATAAAAATATGGACATCCCTTAATGGAGGAAATGCTGATCCAGAAAATGTTGGTGAATATTTTGATGGAAAAGAAGTTCATTATGATGGATGGCAACTTATGAAAATAGATATTAATATACCTAAAAAAGATGGATTAATGATTGAATCAATAGAACCTAGTATAGAAAGTTTACAACCAAATTATTCTAAAATATCAGAGGATGATAATGGATATAATTATTCTTTCTATTTCAAAAAAAATGATACATACAATTTTAATATAGGATATAAACTAAATAATGTTTCTAATAATATAAATGTAGAATATAAAGTAGATAACTTAATAGAAATACCAGATGTTACAATGAGAGGTTATTTTATAGTAGCAATAGACCCAAATGAATATCATGGTTATGTAACAAAAGATGATATAGAAGAAGGAAGATATTATCAACAAGATGGAAGTTTTCAAAAGAATAATATAGATATAGGAGCCTATGGAGGACCAGATGGCTTTTTCGGACGTGTGAGCAATATAGAAGGTGTTCAGTACATGAAAACTATGAGACAGATAAAATTTTATCATAACTATCTACAAAAAAATCCAATTAATGCAGAATCATTAGAGCCTTTTACTAGAGGATATTATCCAGAGATGTCAATATTCCAATTTACTAGTCCTTACGATTCTGAGACAAAAGTAAAAAAGAGTGCCTACACGTCAGAAATGCTAGGGAAAATACTTGAAAGAATGCCTAATTTAACAGAATTCTCAGCTAATAATATAGGATTTAATAATTTTGAAGCATTTGAAAAGATGAATGGAAAAATGGATTTTATAGCATGTAAAAGTAGTGGTATTACATCTATAAAAGGTTTAGAAAAGCATACTGGTTTGACAAATTTATCTCTTAATGTAAATGAAATATCTGATTTAACACCGTTAAAAAATGTAAAAGAAGCAACACAATGGAATTTTACACAAAATGAAATATCTGATTTAAGACCAATAAAGGATGTTAAAGTCAATAGGGTAATACATTTTGGTTTCCAAAGTATATATCCAGAACCAATTTTAGCAACTTTAAATAACGATAACTATGAAATAGAGGTTAATATGCCTATAGATATTGATGGTAGTTATACAAAAGTAGGATTTGCTGATTTTTTAAATAGTTCAAGTATTTCAAGTCAAGTTCCAAGTGAAGAAAGAAATCAATTATTAGTCAAATATCCAGATGGAAATAAAAAAGTTTATCCTATAAATGAAAAAGATGGCAAAGCATGTATAAAAATACCAAAAGTAGATGTTCCTAATGCTGGTACAGACAAAGCTTTTGAAAATGTAAAAATGCGTCTTTGGTTTGAAAATGATAAAGGAGACGATAGTAGAACAAGAGGTGTATTTAATGGAAGAATAGAATTTGGAGCTACTACAAAAAAAGACAAAGAAAAAGCAACAGTAAAATACGAAGCTAAAAATACATCTAAAAATAGAACGGATGTAGATGTAGACGATAATATATTAGATGTAAAAAATATAAAGGTATCAGACTATGTAAATTTACCAAAAGATGAGAAAGAATACAATGTAGGAGAAACAGTAACACTTCAAAATCCAACAACTACTAAAAAAATTAATGAAGATGGTGAAGAAACAGGAGTATCTACAGAAATTAAACCAGGAGAGAGTGTTCTAGTAAAATATGAAGTACCTAATACAAAGAAAGAAACATATGTAGAATTAAAATTTGAAGGTTATGAACCAGAAAAAACAAACTTAGTAGCCGGAGAAAATACATTTGTAGGAAAATTTAAATTTAATGACCTTGAATTAGTACACTATGACTTTATAACTGATGAAGGTAAAGAAATTCCTAAAAATATTGAAGATAAAATAAGAAAAGAATTTAAAGATTTTGAAGAGGATGAATTATATTATGATGGAAGAACAATAGCTCTTCAAAAACCAAGTCATAATGAAATAGAGGATACAAATGGTACATGGAAGTTTAAATATTGGGAGTATGAAGAAGATGGAAAATATACACCTATTAAAAAAGATGTAATAGAAGTACATCATGATGAGGATTTAATAGGCGTATGGCACTTTGAACCAAAGAGTACTGGTGGTGGAACTGGTGGAGGTGGAACAATAACACCAACTCCTAACCCAAATCCAACACCAGATAAAGAAGATCCGGACAGAGTTGAAGGAGACGACAGAATAGAAACTTCTATAGAAGCTAGTGAAATCTTATATCCAAATGGAACAAATGCTGTAGTACTTGCAAATGCAGAAAGATTTTCAGATGTACTAACTGCAAATCCATTCGCAGTTCAGGAAAAAGCATCAGCACTACTAACATATAAAGACAAACTTCCAGAAAAAACTCTAAAAGAAATAGAAAGACTTGGAGCAAAGAAAATTTATGTAAGTGGTGGATACGAAGCAGTATCTAAAAAAGTTGTAGATAGCTTAGCCGCAAAAGGATATGAAATCTACAGATTTGATGGATTAGATAGATACGATACAGCTAGAAAAATAGCTATAAAGATAAGAGAAAAAGGAAATAAAGAAGTAGTAGAATTAGCTTCAGGAGAAAACTATCCAGATGCTCTATGTATGACATCAATGGCAGTTAAAGACAATGCACCAATACTACTAACTAGAAAAGATTCTATACCTAAATATACTAAACAAGCTTTAGCTGAATGGGATATAGAAAATGTAAAAATAGGTGGGCTTGATGAAGCTATATCAAAAGATGTTCAAAATCAGATTGACAAAGGATTTGAAATAACTAAAGGAAATAAATCTGATTCAAATGTTTACAACGGAGCTAAAAAAGTTTCTAGATTTGGTGGAAAAGATAGATATGAAACATCAACTATAATAGCTGCTAATTCTTATCCAGAATCAAAACTAGGAGTATATGCAACAGGAGAAGACTTCCCAGATGCATTAATAGCTGGAAACTATGCAGGAAGAAAAGAAGCTCCAGTATTATTAGTGAAGAGAGATACTTTACCAAAAGTAGTTGAAAAATATACAACTGATTCTAAAATAGAAAAAGCAACTGTAATAGGTGGAGTTAATGCTGTAAGTGATAAGGTATTTAACTTAATAAAAGCGATAATAAACAGATAGAAATATAAAAAACTAGGATAAATAGAAAATAAAAAAAGTATAAGAAAAATAAAAATCATCAGTCTAAATGAAACAAATAGGCTGATGATTTTTTATTTATAAAATTAGTAAATAAAAATAAAAAATGTAAAAAATATTAAAATAAAAAGAAAAATAACAAAAAATAAAATTAATAAAATAAAGCAAAATATACTAAAAATATAAAAAATATTAATAAAAAAATCCTATAAATTATACATATACTATTATAGATATATGGGAAAATTTTATGAAAATAAAATACTATTTATTATATACAAAAAAGTTAGAAAAATAATAAAAAAAGTATTTACAAAATTGAAAAATATTTATAAAATAAAAAACAAGATAATTGGTATATACCTTATTGAATAAATCAATTAGAAAGGGTTTTCTGTTTTGTTTAATAAGAAAAACACAATTATTAAAGAAAGAAGGTTTATAGGAGGATTTTATGGGAAGGTTTAGAAAGGCAATTGCGACAATGTTAGTTGCTTGTATGACAATGGTTACGCCAGCGTCATTAGGTATGACTAAGGTTTCAGCTAACGAAGCCAACAAAACAAAAATGAGTGTATACTCAATAGATGCAGGTAGAAAGTTTTTCTCAGTAAATCAGATTAAAGAAATAATCGATACTGCAAACAAAACAGGATACACACACGTTCAGTTATTATTTGGTAATGACGGACTAAGATTAGTGTTAGATGATATGACAATTACGGCAAATGGGAAAACGTATGCGAGTGATGATGTCAAAGAAGCTATAAAAAGCGGAACAAAAAAATACTACGACGATCCAAATGGAACAGTTTTAACACAGAAAGACATGGAAGCTATATTAGCACATGCTAAATCAAAAAACGTTAAAATAATTCCAGTTATAAGCAGCCCAGGACACATGGATGCAATATTAAATACAATGGAAGCTCTAGGAATAGAAAATCCAAAATTCAACTATCAGGGAACAGTTTCTAAAACTACTCTAGACTTAAACAATGCAAAAGCAGTTGAATTTACAAAAGAATTAGTTGAAAAATATGCAAAATACTTCAACGGAAAAGTAGAATACTTTAACTTTGGTGCTGATGAATATGCAAATGATGCAACATATCATGGACCAAGCAAAAAATCAGGATTCCTAGTACTTCAGGAAGAAAAACTATACGATGATTTCATAAAATACATCAATGAAATATCTGCAATGGTAAAAGAAAACAACATGAAACCAATATGTTTCAATGATGGTATATACTACAACCAGGACGAAAAAAATGGAACAGTAGATACAGATATAACTGTTGCATACTGGACTCCAGGATTTGACAGATACTCTCCAGCTCCAGCTAAATACTTAATAGAAAAAGGATTTAAAATACTAAACACAAACGACAACTGGTACTATGTTGTTGGACGTAATGGAGAAGGTTGGTGGTACGGTTCTGCAATGGCTACTGACAGTATGAAAAAATTCAAATTTAACAGAGTAGTTGGAACAGCAGACAACGAAAAACCACTTCCTATAGTTGGAAGTATGGCTTGTACTTGGTGTGATGAACCACAGAAAGAATACAAACCAGAAATAGTAAAAGGTTTAATGGAATTATTTGCTAATCAGAACAAAGATTACATATATCCAAAAGCTAACTATGCTAAAGTTGAAGATGCAATAAAAAAAGCACCAAAAGACTTAACTAAATACACAGAAGAAACAGCTTACAATCTAAACAGAGCAATAGCATCTGTAACATATGGTGAAAAATTAGCTGACCAGGCAAAAGTAGATGCTATGGCAAACGAAATAACAAAAGCTACTGCAAACTTAAAAGTAGCTACAAGTAAAAAGAAAAAATCTGCTATATTCTCAATAGATGCAGGTAGAAAATATTTCTCAAAAGATCAGTTAATAGAGATAATAGAGAAAGCACATAGAAATGGTTACACAGATGTTCAGTTAATACTAGGAAATGATGGACTTCGTTTTGCACTAGATAATATGGACATAAAAGTAAATGGTAAAACATACAAAAGTGAAGACGTTAAAAAAGCAATAACTAAAGGAAACGACATATACTACAAAGACCCTAATGGAGATTACCTAACAGAAGCAGAAATGGATGAAATATTAACAGTAGCAAAAAGATTAGGTATGGGAGTAATACCAGTAATAAACTCTCCAGGTCATATGGACGGTATATTAAATGCTATGGAAGCTTTAGGAATAAAAAATCCACAGTATAGCCATAACGGTAAAAAATCAACAAGAACAATAGACTTAAACAATAAAGAAGCAATAGAATTCAACAAAGAATTAGTAAAAAAATATGCAACATACTTTGCTAAAAAAGGAAGTAAAATATTCAACTTCGGTTGTGATGAATATGCAAATGACATAGACTCATCTGAAGAAGGATACTACAATGGATGGAGTAGACTTCAGGGTGAAGGAATGTATCCTAAATTTGTAACTTATGTAAACGATTTATCAAAAGTAATAAAAGATGCCGGAATGAAACCAATGTGCTTCAATGACGGTATATACTACAACAAAAAAGATGAATATGGAAAATTCGACAAAGATATAATAATATCTTATTGGACAGCTGGATGGTGGGAATTCTATACAGCTCCAGCAGCATACCTATACGACAAAGGACATCAGATAGTAAACTTAAATGATGGATGGTACTGGGTATTAGGAAGCTACAAAAATGAAGCAAACAAACTTCCATACAAATACGAAGATGCAATGGCAAACATAGAAAAATTTGACTTCAACAAAGTTGCTGGGGATAGCTTAGGTGTTCCTACAATAGCAAGTATGCAGGCTGTTTGGTGTGATGATCCAGCTCAGAAACACGAAATGGACAAAGTAATGAATCTAATGGATGCTTATTCAGCTAAACACACTGGATACTTAAAAAGACCAGGTATGAAAGTTAATGTTGCTGAAAGAATAGAGGGTGAAACTAGATACGAAACTTCTCTAGAAGTAAGTAAAAAAGCATTCTCTAAATCAGAAAAAGCATACTTAGTATCTGGAGAAAAATTCCCAGATGCATTAAGTGCAGCTTCTTTAACTTCAGAAGGAAATGGTCCAATACTATTAGTAAATGATAAAACAATAGACAAAGTATTAGCTGAAGTAGATAGATTAAACGCTAAAGAAATAGTATTAGTTGGTGGAGGATCTATATCAGCGTCTAACAAAAATAAAGTAAAAGAATTTGCTAAATCTCACTCAGCAACTGTATCAGAACTTGCAGGAAAAGATAGATTTGATACTGCTGTAAAAGTTGCAAACAAAACTATAACTACACTTGGAAACAAAGGAAAAGTTATAATAGCTGACGGAAGAAACTATCCAGATGCTGTATCAATAGCACCATATGCTTCAAAAGAAGGAATACCAGTACTTTTAGCAAATGGAAATAATGTTTCAAAAGAAGTTAAAGACTTCTTAGCTAAAAACAATATAAAAGAAGCTATAATAGTAGGTGGAGATAAAGCTGTTGGAAAAGATGTAGAAAAACTATTCAAAAAAGTAGACAGAATATCTGGAGCTAATAGATATGAAACATCTGCAAAAATAGCAGAAAAATTCTTTGCAAGTACAGATGGAATATTTATGGCTAGTGGAGAAGCATTTGCTGACTCACTATCTGTAAGCTACTATGCATCACAGAAAAACACTCCAGTTGTACTTACAATACCAAACAGACTTCACGATAATACTAGAAAATATATGGAAAACAATAAATATAAAAATTACTATGTTATAGGTGGAGAAGCAGCAGTTACTTCAAATATATTTAGATAATATTTTATTTTAATAAGAGATTATACAAAAATATTAAAGCTCTATAGAATTTCTATAGAGCTTTATATAATAATCAAAAGAAAATTATTGAAATATACTATCGACTAATGGTAAAATAGTATAGTACGAAATGTATTAAGAATGTAAAGACTAAAAACAAAACAAAGCTAAAAACAAAAAATGGCCCGATGGTTTAAATCGGGTCATTTTTTGTTTTTTGATATTTTTGTCAAAAATTAGAAGTTATAAAGAATGTACTAATATATAATGACTTTATCAAAATATAATTTCACTATTTAAAATAAAAAGTTGAAAATAAATAAAAATAAAAAACTGAATATTTGAATAATAGTAAATGAAAAGTTGTATAGTTTTTTTTATACAATACTATTATAGATATAGTATTATTACTAGATACTAATAAATTAAAATGAAGGGTGGGAGATAAAGTTATAGAAGGATATATATTTGGAGTTTTGCGGATTAGGAAGTGAAAATTAAAGAATAGGAGGGAGATTAGTTATGAGAAAAAAAATTATCGCAATATTTATGGCGTTGGCAATGTTTTTTATAAATATTCCAATACAAATATTTGCAGCAGAAGTTAATGATAATAAAAAAGCCGAAGTAACTATTTCAAACATTAGTATTAATAGACCTGATGAAAATAATGATACGGTTTATCAAGGTGAAGCTACATTGATTAATTTTAATTTCAGTATAAATCCAAATGGAGTTACACTTGATGATAATGATGAGATTATAGTTAAAACTAATATTGCAGAAATTTTTAGTATACCAAAGGATGGTATAAAAGATATGGAAATAAAAAACCATAATGATGAATTACTTATGAAAGTAGACATAAAAAAAGTTAATAATAGCAATCCAGAGGAAATCGTTGTTGTATTTAAGAATTTTAAAAATATAAATCAAGATGTAAATGGTTCTCTAAGTACTCTTACTGAATTAACTACTAAAAATATAGGTGCAACTAAAGATAATCCAATTAATAAGGCGTTACATATAGGCAATGCAAGTAAAGAAATCACGATTAAACAAAAGGATACTTTAAAACCAGAAGAAGGTAAGTTTGATCCTGTAGATATAGACATACTTTGGAAAAAGGCATCATCACAACATCTTGCGTATCAAGGAGCAACTTCAAATATTGAAGTAAACCCTATAGGATCTATGGACTTATACGGTTCTACAACACATAAAGATAGAAAGCCTAAAAGTTATAAAAACTTTATAGTAGAAGACAAAATTCCTGAAAAAGGAGATATAAAAGAAGAGACGATGCAGATATATGCTGCAATACCAACATTAAGTAAGGCAGAAAAAGATTATAATGATGAGTGGCATAAATATAAAGTAAATAAAGATGGATTTTATGCTAAAAGAGATGGAACAAGTAGAGTATCTTTATTGAAAAAAGAAGGAGGTCATAGTGACAATGCAAAATATTTAACTCGTCTTAAACAAAAAACTGGCGAAAGTTATGATGCATTTAAAGATCGTATCAAAGATACTCAATTAAACTGGGGAATATATGAAGATACAGATGGTTCTCAAACATTTTTATGTAACTTTGGGAATATAGGAGATAGTAATGATAATAATGGTATATTATACGAACACTACGGATTAGGTAGACAGTATGCTCAAAGTCATCCGGAGATATTTGGTTCAAATGGAGCAACAGGTGGAAATATAGTAAGCTACTACATAGAATTTGATGCTTATTTCCCAGACGTTGAAGGAGCAAAAAAGGTAACAAATGTTGCGACAGTATATCGGGATAATGCAAAAATAGGAGACAGGTCTGGTGAATTTGATATTAATAATGGATATGGTATAGGCGAATTTAAAGCAAATGAAGATTTGGCTGTTGTTGTTCAGGATGAAGCAGATAGTACACCTATTCAATGAGCTCACTTTGATTTACAGGAACAGGAAAATGGCAACTGGATAACTGTCAAAGAAAATATTGGACCAACTAATGAAAAAGGTGTATTAAAAATTGGCGGTTTACAAAATAAAACATATAAATTAGTTCAAACAAAAACGAAAGAAGGATACGTTTTTGATAATAAAAAATATAGTGCTATAACTGAACATAATATAAGCAAAGAAGGAATATTTACTAGAAATAATGGAAGTAAAATAGCAATACTTGTAAAAAATAGTAAACAAAAATTCAAGATTGGATATGCATTTAAATCAAAAGATCCTAAGTTACAGTTGCCTGAAGAAGTAGAAAAACAGCGTCCTATAAAAGAACACGAAAAAGCGTATGGAGAAGAAGTAATCAGAGATAATACAATAACTTTAAACGATGTAAAAACAAACGACGGTGTTTGGAAATTCTTAGGATGGGACAGAGAAAAAATAGAAAAAGTAACAAAAGAAGAAAACTTTATAGGAACATGGAAATTTATGAAAAATAGTACTGGTGGTGGTACTGTAACTCCAGAACCAGAAGACCCAGATAGAATAGAAGGTGGAGATAGAGTAGATACATCTATAGATGCAAGTGAAGATTTATTCCCAAATGGAACAGATGCTGTAGTACTTGCAAACTGTGAAAGATATACAGACGTGCTTACTGCAAATCCATTTGCTATACAGATAAACGCAGCAACATTATTTACATATAAAGATAAACTACCAGAAAAAACACTTAAAGAAATAGAAAGACTTGGAGCTAAAAAGATATACATAAGTGGTGGATATGATGCAGTATCTAAAAAAGTAGTGGATGAATTAATAAACAAGGGTTATGACGTATTCAGATTTGATGGTGTAAACAGATACGACACAGCTAGAAAAATAGCGATAAAGATTAGAGAAAATGGAAATAAAAATGTAGCAGAACTTGCTTCTGGTGAAAACTATCCAGATGCACTATCAATGACATCTATGGCTGTAAAAGACAATGCACCAATACTTTTAACTAAAAAAGATTCTATCCCAAGTTATACAAAACAGGCATTGGCTGAATGGGACATAGAAACTATAAAAATAGCAGGACTTGACGAAGCAATATCAAATAATGTTGAAAAACAGATTAAAAATGGTTTTGCTATAGAAGAAAATAATAAAAAAGATTCTAATGTATATGATGGTGCTAAAGTAGTATCAAGATTTGGTGGAAAAGATAGATACGAAACATCAACAGTTATAGCTAAAGAATCTTATCCAAACTCAGAATTAGGGGTATATGCAACAGGAGAAAAATTCCCAGATGCATTAATAGCTGGAAACTATGCTGGAAGAAAAAAAGCACCAGTATTATTAGTTAAAAAAGATACTCTTCCAGAATCAGTTAAAAAGTATACTGCTAATTCAAAAATAGAAAAAGCCACTATAATAGGTGGATCAAAAGCTGTTAGCGATAATGTAATTGAATTTATAAAAGAAGCAATAAAAAATAGAAAAAATTAAATAGAATTTATAAGAGTCCGAACAATAAATATTTTTTATCGGACTCTTTTTTTATAAGATTAAATTTTATAAAAATGATAAAAAATATTCTAATAAAAAAATTTTTTTATTCAAAATTAATTCATGTTATATTCATATAAATTTCAAATTATAAAGTTTTTAAGAAAATAAAATTTTAATATAAATATACCATTGTAAATAAGATTAAAATTATTAAAATACAGAAAAAAATATATTCTAGAATAAAATTATTAACTAAATTTAAAAAAAATAAACAGAAAAAATTTGAAAAATTACTAGTAGAGTGATACAATACCCATTAATTGTACAGAAAAAATTTCAGTAATAAAAAATTAATAATAACAAAAAGTTATTAATGGAAATGGGGTGGATTTGAATGAGTTATATTTTAGATATGATATTTATGGAAATAGATGATGAGATAATAGAAAAAGTAAAAAAGAATATTTTTATTATAAATTAGTGGAGATCTATAAAAAAATTTTTATTCAGTAATTAATTTTTTTATGGGTCTTTTATTTTTGATTTTAAGTATAAGGAGGTTTGTATAAATATGAAAAAATTATTAGAAAAATTAAAGATAAAGGAAAGAATGTTTAAATATATATCATTTATATTAATTATAGCTATATTTATACAGGCTTCTTGTATAGATATTTTGGCACTTGATATTTCTGAAAAAATAGAAAATATAAATAATATAATACTGGATAAAACTAAAGATATTAATCAAATAGAAACTACTGAGCCTGTGATAGATGAAAGTAAGGTAGAAGAAGTAATAAAAATATATAATTTCAGACAATTGGAAAATGTAGGTACAGGTAATGTAGTAAAGAATAATGCTGGAGTGGAACAAGTATACTCAAAAGATTCTAAGTATATGCTTATGAGAGATATAAAGATTCCAAAAGGAGAAAAATGGAATTTGCCAGATGATTTTGAAGGCGAATTTGTTGAAAATAACAATAGAAAAAGTAGCGATAATGAAAAAGATGTTTATGATAAAAATGAAAATGCGATAAAGATATACAATAATTATCAGTTAAATGAGATTGGTAAAGAAGATTCTCCTGTAATGTCAAATGATGGTACTCCAGAGGAATTTGGTATGGGGAAACCAGTTTATGGAGAAGATTCATCAGAAAATATGACATACGATGAGTCAAATGATTATATTATTTCTGAAGATTTTACAGAAGAAATGCCAGATTTGATTGCTAATAGTATAGCAGAAGGTTCTTCTTATCCTCTTTCTGGTGAAAAGCCAGATGGAAGAACTTATCCAGGTCAGGTTATAAAGGAGTATAATGGAAAAGATTATATTTTAATAGGAAATGAGTCACAGCTAAGAGCTATAGGTAGTAATAAATTTGTTACTCCGAGATTATATTTGTATGCCGAAACAAAAGCAATTGGTGGGATAATTAAAATTAAAAGATATATCCCGTATTATCCAGGAGATGCAGATTTAGATTTAACTACATTTGCCGAAAAGGGTGTGGATAATGAAAAAGTAGATGGTTCAAAGGGATATGTTTTTTATGGAAAACATGATAAATATGAATTAGCTGATGTAAAATGGGATGATGCAAATGGTGTTTTAGGTGCAATCCTTGATATTGTAGGAGATATTGTAGGGGATATTTTAGGAGGATTATTAGGAATAATAGGAGATGTATTAGCGAAAGTAGATTTTGAACTTTGTGGTGTAAATGATCAAGGGTTACCAGATAGAAGTATTGAAGAAAAAGAATTACAAAATAAATATAAGAAATACCGTTACTCATCTGATGCAGACTACATAATATTCAGAGATATAGATTTAAGCTCATCAGGAGAAAACTCTAACGGTAAGGATGATAATTGGAATCCAATAAGTGTTTCAGGAGATGTAAAAGGGTGGAAAAGTTTAATTCCAGACAAAGAAGAAGCAATAACAATTAGTAATGTAAATGTATTACAACAGGGATTATTAGATACTTCAAAAGGTACGGGTATTGGTTTCTTTGGTTCAATATCTAATAAAGTAAGTGACGAGGTCGAAGGTGAAATTCAATTTGGGCATAGTAAGGGAACTACAATGGTAGAAAACTTGAAGATAGAAAATATTTCAGTAGAAAATCGATCTAAAGAAATAAAACCAATTGATTTAAACCTAGTAAATGCACTTTTAAAGTTAGTCAGTGAGTTGGCTGGAGGAATAGTTGGTACCCTAGAGTTTATATTAAATCTAATATTACCAAATACAAATATTCACCTTACCACTATGCTTGTGGAACTTCTTACACTTCACTCAAAAAGACCAGATACATTTGCGACAGGAAGCTTTGCTGGTCGTGTAGTAGGAGATGTTAATATAAAAAATTGTGAAACTGTAAATGCAACCGTAAAAAATGTAATGGATATATCAGGTGGATTTGTTGGATATACAGAGGGAGCAGAAAAATACGAAGGACTATCAAAAATATTAGGTGGAACAGTAAAAGTTCTAGCTAAGCTTTTAAATATACTACCGGGTGTAGGTATTGGTGATTTAATAACATTATTATTAGGAAAAAATATACCATTAGGAAATTTAATACCAGTTGGATACTATAAACCTAAAATAGACAACTGCCATGTAACTCTGGGCGATGGAAATAATATGGTAAATGATGGAAATAATATTGGCTCTAAAGATACAAGTTACAATGGTGGATTTGTAGGTATACAGATAGGTAGTGATATATATAATTCAACCGTAAATAAATTACATTCTGTTGTAGGAGGAATTTGCGTAGGTGGATTCGCTGGAATAGAAAGAGAGGCCGTTATAAGAGGTGTATTGGAAAATCTTGGAATCAAAATAGAATCAATTAATTCTACTTCTAAGCAAATTGGATGTAGTGTAAAAGGGGATGGAATTGTCGTAAATGCATTAAAGAAAAATAAAGAACCAGTTATGGAAAATTCAAATAATAATTCAGATGAGAAAAAACAACCAAATGGGGATTACGCAGGTGGATTTAATGGAGGTATGTTCAATAGTACAAGTGAAAATTGTAATATAACTGGCTTATCATCTGTAATGGCAGAAGGTTCTTATGTTGGTGGTTTTGCAGGTAGAGCTACAACTGGATTTGGTATTACTTTGGGCAAGGATATCAATGGAAAATCGACACTTATACAAAATGTATCAAGTTTAATAGATGGTATTATCAAAGGGAAAAACGATACCATACCAGCGCCGTTATTAAATCTTGTTGGTATAAAACCATCTGAGTTAATAAACAACAATGTAAATGGTACAAACATAGAAATATCTGCAGCAGAAAATTACGCAGGTGGATATATTGGTCAAGGTGATGGAGTAAAAATAAACCCAAAAGAAGAATCAGGAACAACGCCGCAACCAGAAAACCCAGAACAAGCACAAACTGCACAAGTACAAGGTAAAACAACTATTGAAAACATATCATCAGTAACAGCTAAAAACTACTCAGGTGGTGTAGCAGGTAGTGTATCAACTGCCGATGCAATAGGCTTATTAAATGATGCAATAGGTATTGGAAATTATATAAAATTTGAAATATACAATGTAGAGCTGAATAAAAATAACACAACTGATAATCCTACTACCTCAACTGGTATGAGAATAAGTTCAGAAGATACGTATGCAGCTGGAGGAATGGGGCTTGCTGTTGGTGGAGATATAAGCAACGTAAATATAAACGATATATCAGCGGTAAATGCTAAAAACTATGCAGCTGGATTTATAGGAAGAGCTGGAGCAGGTGGATTAGCAGATGTTCAAGGAATTAATCTTTTAGGATTAGGGATTATAAAAATAAGTAATGTTTTATCATTAGCGCAAGGAATTGATTTAAATATAGATTCATCTAATGTAAATGGAAATAGCTTAGGATACACAGTGGAATCTACAGGATATCAGGGAGATATAACTCATAAAGAATCTGTTTTAGCAGGTGGATTTATTGCAGAAGCAGCAGCTATAAAAGTAAAAGATTCTCATGTTAAAAACTTAAAATCTGTAACACTTCCAATATCAGAAGGAGAGAGTGTTACAAATAAAAATGAAGATGGAGCAGATTCATTTGGTGGTGGATTTGTAGGAAGAGTAAACACAGAAGGACTAGTAGGACTTGCAAAAGAAGAAGTGGACAACAAGTTACAGTTACCTAAAGTACTTGAATTAAAGTCTGTTTTAGGATTAATACCTTATCTAATACCCAAAATAGAAAAATCTACAGTAACTTTCTATAAAAAAGAAAAAACAAAAGAAGAAACGGATAAACCAAAAGAGCAAGTAGCAAATGGTGAATCTTCTGATACATCAAATGATGAAAAAATAAATGTTGATAAGGTGGAAAATACATCAAATGATAATAAGCAAGATGATAGTAAACAAAATATTAATAAAGATGAATCAAATAAAGTAGATAATGGAAAAAAAGAAGAAAATAAATTAGAAGCGAATAAAACAGAGGAAGAAAAGAATCTTCCAAAAGAAAGAGCTATTAATACACTTGAAAAGTTAAACGAAAATAAAATAGCAAATGAACGGCTTAAAAAAATACAACCACAAGTAATAGCTGACTATGCAGGAGGATTTGCTGGGGAAATAGAAAGTGCTCAAATTGACAATTCTAAAGTTGAAACTCAACCGCCAGAACCAGCAGAACAGCAAAAAAATGCGGATTCTAACTTAGAACAAAATAAAAACTCTAACGAAGAGGAAAATAAAGAAACAGTAAAAACTGAACAAACAACAAAAGAAGCAAAAGTAGAAGAATCTAAAGCAACTGAACCAGAAAGACAATATGCTGTATTTAACTTAGAAAAAGTTAGCGGATATAAATACGCAGGAGGATTTGCAGGAAATGTAATTGCAGGTGGAGTTGGAGAATCAGATGGTTTAAGTCTTCTAAATGGAATACTAAAAATAAAGGTAGATAATTTACTCTCTATATTAGATGTTTATATACCAAAAATTAATTCTGCAGGTGTCAAATCTGTAGGAAGTGGATTTGTAGTAGAATCAAACTCATCAGATGGATATGCAGGTGGTTATATAGGTAGAGCAAGTGGTGCACAGATAAAAGACTCTGATGTAACATTTCTAAAGCATACAGCGGTATCGCCTCCACAATATCAACAAATAATATCACCACAAGATGAATACGAATCTAAAGATGCATCTCTATACTTTAGCAAAGTATATTCTGGATATGCAGTAAGAGCAGGAAGATATGCAGGAGGATATGTAGGTAGAGCAGATATAGATTCTGCAGCATCTGCAGGAGGAGGAATATCTCTATTAGAAGATACTCTAGGAATTGAAAATGTATTAAATGCACTAGATGTTGTATCGACTAATATAGAAAACTCTAACATATACGGTGCTCCTGGAGGATACTCTGTAATAGCTGACGGACTTGCAGAAAATAAAAAAGACGAGATGGTTGGTCACTCAGGGGGATATGCAGGATTTTTATCAGGAAGTAATTTAAATAACTGTAACTCATACAACTTTGAGTACATAATAGGTAGAGAAACAGCTGGTGGACACACAGGAAGAGCAGAACCTGGTAATACAGCTGCTGTTATAGAAAGTGCAAGTGTAATAGATAAAGTTGCTAATATAAGTGAAAATATTGCAAGTGTATTAAATACATTCATACCTCAAGTAATAGATTCAGAAACTACAGCAGTACCTTGTGGAGGAATTGTTAGAGCAGAAGGTTTAACTGATACTATGTACAAAAGAGGATATGCGGGTGGATATATAGGTCATAATGAAGGTGCAAGAATAAAAGGTGAAAATAAAGAAGCAGCCACAATAAGAATAAGATCTGTATACGGAGGAGAGAGTTCAGGTGGATTCTCAGGAGTTACAGAATCTGCTAATGTTGCTGATACAGGAAATATAAAAATATTAGCAGGTCTAGTTAAAGTAAGTAATCTTTTAAATGTACTAAATGCAGTATATCCTACAGAAACAAATACAGCTGTATACGGACCACTTAGAAAAGTAGACTTAGAAACTTGGAATAAGTGGGTTAAGTATGTAGGAAGTAATGGTGTATTTGGAACTACTCTTCCTACAGAAGAAGTAAAAACAGAAGCGGAATTAAACAAATTAATAAAAGAATATGCTTATGGCTACAATGTAAAAGCTGGAAGAAATACTGAGGCAACTAGTCCAGGAGAATACGGAACAGCTGGTGGATATGTTGGATATATGAAGAGTGGTGTTATAACAGATGCTCATGCTTGGGATACTAAAGAAGTAAATGCATATAGAGCAGTAGGAGGATTTGTTGGAGAAATGATAACAGGTGGTGTAGCAGAAATAGGAAGTCTTGACTTATTAAATCAAAAGATACTAGGAAATACACTATCTGTTGTTCAGACATTTGTTCCAGTTATAAAAAACTCAGGTGTTACAGGATACCAATCAGGATTAAAAGTATTTTGTGATATCAATACATCAAAAAATACAAGTATAAAAAATATAATATCTAACTTTGCAAGTGATGAAAAAGAAGCTAAAAAAGGATACTCAGGGGGATTTGCAGGTCATATAATTGGTGGTCAGATTTGGGGAAATGAAGTAATAGAAAATAAAGCAATAGAAGATATTGCTCCTATTAAAACAGAAGAATCTAAAACTGATGACCAAAATAAAGAAGAACAAAAGGTTGATGAATCTAAAGTTGAAACTAAAAAAGAAGAATCTACAAATATAGAAAATATAAAAGAGGTTTCTAATAAGGAAGAAAAAGGATACGATGCAGTAAAAGATCCAAACTACAAAAAATGTTATGTACATAATCTAAGAAGAGTGGAAGGAACAAAGGATGTAGGAGGATTTGCTGGTAAGATAGAAAACGGTAGTGCAACATCACTAGATACTGCAACAGATGGTGGTCTTTTTGGAGGATTATTAAATGGCTTAATAAAAGCACCAGAAGATTTAATAAAACTTATGAATGCTACTGTTTCAACAGTCAGAGCTGTAGATGTCAGAGCTTGGGATGATTGGGGAATAGTGATAAATGGTGCTTATTTAGAATCACAAGCTAGACCATTAAGCAAAGAAGCAGGAGTTATAAAATATGCTGAAACTGCAGGAGGATTTGCTGGAGAAATAAATGGTGCTGTTATAGGGGATAAAGATAAACCAGAAAATGGTGTAAACATAGAAAATATAAGAACAGTAACAGCGGGAGAACACGCAGGCGGATTCTTTGGGAAAGCAGATGTTTCTGGG
Organism: Peptacetobacter hiranonis; assembly: GCF_008151785.1. GTDB lineage: Bacteria > Bacillota > Clostridia > Peptostreptococcales > Peptostreptococcaceae > Peptacetobacter > Peptacetobacter hiranonis. The sequence goes on along the minus strand of NZ_CP036523.1, from coordinate 2,330,494 downwards.
ATAGCTGAAGTTTCAGCTGATAAAGGAACAAGTATATTACAGAATCTTGTAAATCTTGGCTCAGTAGATGCACTAGATACATTTAGAACATATATATATCATTCAAAAGTGGTTGGTGCAAAAAGAGCTGGAATAGAAGTATATTCAAAAGAAGGAAAAGAACTTGGTTATGTAAACAGACCAATCTACACAGGAAATGCGGGTGGATTTGGTGGAACACTTTTAGATGGAAGTGTTAAAAATAGCAAGGTTGAAAAACTTAGAAATGTAAGAGGTATAAACTATACTGGTGGATTCGTAGGACATAGTGGTAAGAGTGGTGCTGTAAACCTAGAAAATGCAAATGTATTAAACAAGTTCTTAGGTGCAACAGCAGGTGTACTAGATGTATTTGGATCTCATATAGAGAACTCAAGTGTTGTAGGTCTACCAGAAGGTTATTCAGTTAAGAGTGAAAATAGAACACTTGGAACTGACAAGAGCGAAATAGCTGGAGGATTTGTAGGATTTGCTGAATTAGCAAAAATAGATAAATGTTCAAGCACAGACCTTATGCAAGTAGCAAGTGGAGAAACTGCTGGTGGATTTGCTGGTGAAACATCATTTGCATATCTAGCAACTATAAAAGCAGATTCAAAAATAGTTGATCTACTATTACAAGCTATATCAAAAGTATTGGAAATTATATATACTAAAGGGCTTGGAGCAATAGGCGATGGACTGAATATAACTATAGGAAACAATAATTTAGTAAGTATATCCTTAATATCAGGAACAGATGTTGTAGAAATAACTTTACTTGGAATTACTATAAGCATTTCTGTGAATGAACAAGATGGCGAAGATTTCGATGTTGTAAATGTTTATATAGGAGACAGCCATTTGAAACTTAATTGTGACAATAAAGGAGTAATTCTGGATAAAGACGATAAAATTGATGAATTAACTATAAATCTTATCAAAGCTAACAGAACAAGAATATCTGGTTCAACAGTAACTGGTATAGCAAAAGGATACGACGTGTTTGGTAGTGGCTCAGGAAACGCAGAAGTAGCTATAACAGATAAAGGATATGTTGGAGGATTTGTTGGATTCAACAATGAAGGTCTTTTAAGAAATAATACAATGGTGTATGCAGATGCCATAAAAGGTCCAGCTGAGAGTGAAGTAGAAACTGTTTCTCCATATGGTGCAACAGGAATATTCACAGGTTCATCATCATTAAAAAGTAACTATCATTTCAACAACCTTAAAAACATAGAATCAGAAGGAAATCAATATAGCATATACAGAAAATTAGATGCTATATATAGTGAAATAGAAGACAAATTTGGTGGAACTATACATTTAGGTTCTAGGGTTGTTGGAAGTTGGAACAATGTTTACGATATTAAACACTTTGAGGAAGTAAAAAAACTTGATGAACTTAAAGATGCCAAGGCTGTTGATGATAGCAAACCAACTATAGAAAATGCACTTATGGTGTATAGAGATCAAGGTTCTAAAGCAGTACTTATGGGCGATGAACCTACATACCCACTAGCTCCAGATCAAGAAATGGAACCTGGAGATATGCAAGACCCTTGCTCTGAAACAGTAGTAATAAATCTTGAAAAAATTTGGAAAGATTGGAAACCAGAACAAAGACCTGATCAAATAACATTCTTGATTTGTGGAACTTACAAAGACAATGGTCAAGAAATTTGGGATAAAAATGCACAATATCAAGTAACTCTTTCTAAAGAGCAGATGCAAGACGAAAATACATGGAAGCTATACATAAAGAACCTTCCAGCGTACTTTGTAGACCCAGTAACAAAGAAAAAAATATACTACACTTACAAGGTTGTAGAGGAAGAAATTCCGGATTATAAAGTAAATATAGATGATAAGGTAACAGTAGAAAATGATAAGGATGATGTATACCATATTGTCGTGACAAATTCTCAAAAATGGAAGTACATCCTTCCAGAAACTGGTGGATTAGGTTATGCAATGCTTTACATAATAGGTATTGGATTGATAGTGATTGCCATTGAAACATATAGAAGAAAATATAAATCAAAACAATCTTAGTAAAAATCCCTCTCTCTAAAAGGGAGAGGGTAAAAATAAAAAATAAAATTATTAGAGGTGATTATTTATGAAAAAACTCAAAAAATTTCTAGCCATGATGATCTCTATGGTAATGGTATTATCTATGGCTACAGTAGGCTTTGCTACAACTGGAAAACAAGGAAGTGTAGAAATAGGATTAAGTGGTACAGATAAATCAGCTAGTGGAAATCATACAGTTAAGATGTATCAGATACTTAATCTTGATTCATATAAAGGAACTAAGTATTCTTATTCTGTAAATACTGAGTATAGCGAAGTAGTTAAATCAGTATTGCAAGATTTACAGGTAACAGTTAATGATAATACAGATATTATAGCTGAAATATTAAAATTAAAAGATAGTGATAAGCTACAGACTTTTGCAAATAAATTTGAAGAAACTGTAAGTGGAAGAACTGATTTAACTCCTGAAAGAACAGGGATAATAGATTCCTCAAAAGGTAAGTCAACGACTGTGAAAAATTTAAATATGGGGTATTATTTAGTAGTATTAGATAATGCAAAACAGATACAAGCAAATCTTGTAACTATTAAAGATACAGGTAATAACAAAATAGAGTTAAAAGCAGAAACACCAAGTATAACAAAATCAGCTGATAAACTTGATGTAGAAATAGGTGAAATAGTAACGTATACAATACCTGTAGAAATACCTAAAAAATTATCAGATGATATGGTATATAGAATTACCGATACACTTTCTAGTGGACTAGATTTTGTTAGTTTCACAGATCTAAATACTGAAGTAACAAAGGGTACACTTATAATAGATGTAGATGGAAATACTACTCCGAAAGAAGGTATAACATCAATTGTAGGAGGAAAAGATGGAAATAATCCTAGAGTCTTAACTATAGATTTATCTGAATATATAAAGAATAATCAAGCTCAAGTAGGACAAACATTAACAATAAAATATAAAGCTAAAGTAAATGCAAATGCTTTAGTAAAAGAAAATAATAGTGCAAAACTAGAATATGGTAAAAATCAGAATAGTATAATAGAAAATAAACCATCAGAAGTAAAAACACCAACATTCCCAATTCATATAAACAAAGTTGATGATGGTAATCACATTCTTCCAGGAGCAAAATTTGAATTATACCGAAAAGATCCAACAACTGTAAAAGAAGGAAATGATCCTATAAAAGTTACTGCTTCTAATCCTGATCCTGATCCTAAGGGTATATACAAGATTGATTCAAAGGGTAGTATTACTGAAATGGAAACCTTAGGGACAGAGATAAATAATTCTAATTTTGGTAAAAATGGTGGATTCAACCTTGTTGTAAATGGTTTAAAAGCTGGAACATATTGGTTAAAAGAAACAAAAGCTCCAGATGGATATAACATACTTAAAAAACCTATAAAAATAACAATAACAAATAATATTGAAAATATAGGGGTAGATAATGATGGCTATACTATATCACTTGAAGGAGCTCCAGAGGGCGTAAATATTGCACCAGATAATCCTAATATAATAAAAATAGTCAATACAACAGGTCAAAAACTGCCAGAAACAGGTGGTACAGGAACATTACTACTAACTGCAGTAGGTGCTCTATTAGTAGCAGTAGCAATGATAAGATTCATGAGAAGAAAACAGGAAAACTAAAAAACAAAATAAATAAAAAATCACAAGGGGAATAAAATCCCCTTGTGGTTATAATTTCAATACTTAGAGGAATTAACCTATCAGATTAACTGTTCTAAATATTGAAATTAAAGGAGAAAAAATGAAAAAACAAAAACCTAAAAAAAAGAAAAACAAAAAACAACTCATAGCAGACATACTAACAATGATAATACTTATAGCTGGGATACTTATAATCGCATATCCGTCAATAAGTAACTACTTATATATAAAAAGTAGCTCAAAAGTCATAGATACTTACAATAAATCTATAGATACTAACGAAGTAGAAATGAAAAAGAAATTCAATAATGCTATAATATACAACCATGGATTAATAACAGATGAAGAGATAACAGATCCATTCTCTACACCAAAAGAAACTGATGCAATTTATGAAAAGCAGCTTGATGTAAATGGTAGTGGGATGATGGGAACTATAGACATTCCAAAGATAAATATGGAAGCTCCTATATATCATGGCACTAAAGAAGTTGTCCTTCAAGCTGGTATAGGTCATCTATATGGGACATCACTTCCAGTAGGTGGAAATAGCACCCACTCGGTACTAACTGGTCATAGAGGTTTGCCAAATAAAAAGCTATTTACAGAATTAGACCAGATTGAAGAAGGAGATAGATTCTATTTAAAAATACTTGGAAACAAAATTGCCTATCAAGTAGATCAAATTTTAACAGTACTCCCAACAGAAACATCAGCACTAGGTATAGTTAAGAATATGGATTATTGTACATTGGTTACTTGTACTCCATATGGTGTCAATTCACATAGATTACTTATAAGAGGAGAAAGAATACCTTATTCTGAAGAAGATTATCAAAAAGATAAATTAAAAGGTAAAATGAATATATTATTTGAATTAGCTATATTAGCTTTAGGAATACTAGCTATAATAATATTTATGTATATTTATAAAAAAAGACAAAAGAGAAAGGTGGATGAAAATGGGAAAAAATAAATTTATAAAAAGAATAGTTATGTTTATTGTTTCAATATTGGTAATTTCATCGCCTATATTTGAAAGAATTTCTTACGCATCAGGTAGTAAAACTGTTGTAATCAATAGTCATTCTTACAATGAAAATAATAATAAAATAGCAATATCGGGCGCTGAATTTTATTTATATAAAGTTGGAGAATATAATGGAGATAAATATGTTTTAACAGATGATTTTAAAAAGGTTTGGGCAGACATAAACAGCAGTGTTGCAAAAGATGAAATGGAAGCTGCTAACATATTATATAAATATGCTAAAGATAACAATATAAAAGGTCGATTAGAAATAACAGATTCAAATGGTAAAGCTGTCTTTTCTGGTTTAGGTGATGGTGTATATGTAATAGCTCAAGAAGGAAGTGTAAAAATTGGTAATATGATATACAGCTCAAACCCATTTTTAGTAAAATCTCCATCTCACTTTGAAGACGGAAATACTATAGTTGTAGAGCCTAAATATGGTATAGATGAGGATCATACTCCGGATAAAACTGAGAACCCACCTGATAAGGATGAGGAAAATCCACCAGATAAAGAGGAGAACCCACCTGACAAAGATGAGGAAAATCCACCGGATAAAAATGAAAATACCCCAAGTAATGGAGATGGAGGTAAAGAAAAAAAGGTAAGAACTGGTGATGAAGGTATTTTAAATACAGTAATATTATTTCTTGTTGCCTTTATAATGTTTATTACTATAAACAAAAGGAAAAACTTAAATAAAAAATAAATAAATAAAAAATAATAACCCTAGTCAATAAAATAAATATATCATTGGCTAGGGAATTTTTTTATTTTATAGTGGATCAAATATTCTGTTAAAAGATACTTTTTCATATTCATTTTTTATTGAAATTGTAGAGTGAGAAAAATCTATCTCAAAATTAGCAAATGCAGACAGTAAATCTATATCTCTAAGCATATGCACTGTCATATCATATCCTTCCTTATCTATTCTCAAGATAATCGCCCTAACAAATGGAAACTGGATACGAGAGCTAAACATTCTGCTATCAGAGGCATCTATATCTACACTTCTGTAGTTTATATCCACAAAAATATCAATATCCTCATCAGACTCTCTAATAACTCTAAACTCAAAATCAGAATCGAGCCTTAAATTTCCGATATTATAAATCATCGAATCACCTATCTCTTTTTAAGGAATTTAGGTCCTAAATATTTTTTAATTTCTTCTTCTGGAGAGAAGTCATCTATTAGTATTTCTTTTCCAGTATCTTCAAACACTACTAAAACTTCACAATCTCCCTGTAAGAAGAATTTTCTAACTGTTTCTTCCTTAACTTCTCTAACTTTAACGATATTTTTCTTTTCCTTTTCGAAGTCTTTAGTATAATAACTTCCCATCATATTTATATATTTTGTATATCTGTTCATAATGTCCTCCTATAAGTATTTCTAAATTTATAAAAATTTTTATCATTAATAATATAATTATACGAAAAAGCTCTTAATCAAGCAATATAAATTGAAATATGCATAATTGATGGAATATATGTAAATTAGGCTAATATATGTTAAAATAAAAGAATCAAACATTACAAAGGGGTATTGAGATGGCTAGTATAAAAAGAGATGAAATAGAAAAATCTATAGCTTATGCTGAAAAAAATGGCATATTTGAAAAATTAAATAAAATATACGATACAGTACCTTCAGGAAAATGTGAAGGTTGTGCAAAATGCTGCATGGAATCCGTTGGAATAAACTTAACTGAGTTTTTAAATATATACAAATATCTAAAAGAAAGACCTGAAATATACAATAAATACATCGACAAGGTTTTGGACTATTACTTCATGGAATATAAAGAAAAGAAACCATGTCCATTCCTTGATGAAAACAAAAGATGTGCAATATATGAGGTTAGACCATTAAACTGTAGAATATTTGGTCACTGGTACAAGAGCGACTACAATTTAAACCTAGACTCTATAAAAGAAAAGAATAGAGATTACAGAGATCTTATGAAAGCTAGATACGGATTTGAAATAAATGAAGATGTAGTCGAGTATAGGATAGAGTACTGCGAAAAATTCATCCCAGATAATGGAGAAAGACTATCTAAAGAAGAAAGACTTTCTTACCTAGACCAGATAATGATATTGGATTCTCAGATATATTCAAAAGGAATGATAGACATAGACTTTAGAGATAGAGGAATAGTGGAGTACTTTATAGATTCATTATTCTTTACAGATACGTCATATAATATGAAGATAAAAATTTCTCAGGACTTTGATAAAGGCGAAAAGGTCTTAAAAAGAATTAAAAAGATAGTAGCTGTAGGTAAAAAGTAGTATTAGTTTAGATACTAAAATTAAGAAAATAGAGAAGAGTGGTAGAAATGAAAAATATAGCAAAAAATACATACTTTATAAAAGGTGGGACAAATACTGGTGTATATACATATGGAAATAATGCTGCAATAATAGATCCAGGACTTGCTGGTGCTAGACCCAAAAGGATACTAAAAAAGATAGAGGATGCAGGTTTTGAATTGAAATATATACTAAACACACATGAGCATGATGACCATTATGGTGGATGTGGGCAAATTAAAGAGCAAAAACCATCTGTAATCAACGTATCATCAGCTTATGGAAGTCTTTACATAGAAAATCCAATACTTTTCCCTACATATATAGTAGGTGGAAATAGCTGTGAGATAATGATTAACGCATCTAAGATGAAGGAAAGAGATATAACTACTGTAGATAAGGTAATAACAGAGGGAATATTTGACCTAAATACAGGTGAGTGTATAGAGGATGATGAAAGAACTCTTAGTGAAAACGAGATAAGAGTAGTTGACTTAAAAGGTCATACTGAGGGAAGTATGGGATTTTTAACACCAGATGGAGTATTTTTCATAGGGGATTTACTTGTTGGAGAGGAAATGCTAGATAAATTTGACTTTCTATTTACATTTGACGTTACAAAACAGTTAAAATCATTAGATAAACTTGAATCAATGGAATACGACAAGATAGTATTAGGACACTCTAGAGAAATTATAACGAGAGAAGAGTCTAAAGCTCTTATAGAAAAAAATAGAGCGGCTGTTATAAAGTATATAAATCAAGTAAAAGAAATTCTATCTAAAGAAGAGCTTGGATACGATAAGCTTTTAAAGCATATAATAATAGACAATGATTTGAAGTGTAATTACAAGGAGTATCATTTCTTTAAATCAGCACTTGTATCTCTAGTGGCGTATCTATTAGATAATGGAGATATAGATTACAAAATAGAGGACGGAGAATTATTATATTTTTTAAAAGAAAATTAGATTTTAGAACAAATTATCCTAAAATATGATAAAATATACAATGGTAAATTTTTAAAAACTTTTTTAAAAAAAGAATAAAAGAGGAGGGATAATTATGCAGTATGAAGATTGGAAAGCCATACTAGCTCCCTACAACAATGCAGTAGAAGAACTAAAGGTAAAATTCAAAAATATAAGAAAAGAATTTTTAGAAAGAGGAGATTATTCTCCGATAGAATTTGTAACAGGTAGAACTAAAAAAATAGCATCTATAGTTGCAAAAGCTAAAAAATTAAATGCTACAGATATAGAAGCTGAGATTGAAGATATAGCTGGTATAAGAATAATGTGTCAGTTTGTTGAAGATATATACACAATAGTTGATCTTATCAGAAACAGAACTGATATGACTATCATAAATGAAAAAGACTACATAAAAAACTACAAGGAAAGTGGTTATAGAAGCTACCATGTTATTATAAGCTATCCTATAAACACTGTAGATGGCTCAAAAGAAGTAACATGTGAGATACAGATAAGAACACTTGCGATGAACTTCTGGGCTACTATAGAGCATTCACTAAAATATAAATACGAGCACTATATACCAGATACATTAGCGGTAAGACTTAGAAGAGCAGCAGATGCAGCTTTCTTATTAGACCAAGAAATGGGTGAGATAAGAGAGGATATTATGAATGCTCAGTCTATGTATCGGATGAGAGAATTAGCTGTTAAGGATGTACTTGATAGAATTCAGGAAGTCAGAGAATTAGGATATACAAACAACGCTATACAGTATCAGAGAAGATTGGATATGATCCAGAATTCTATGGAAGACGTAAAAGAGATACTACAGCTTAAAGATGAAATAGGTAGCAAAATAGAAGAAATAAAAAATCATAAAATGAAGGAATAAATAATATGAGCTTATATGCAATAGGAGATTTACACCTATCTTCTTCTGTAGATAAACCTATGGATATTTTTGGTGATAAGTGGAAAAATCACGACGAAAAAATCAAAAATAATTGGGAAACTACAGTCAAAGAAGACGATGTTGTTTTAGTTTTGGGTGATGTATCGTGGGGGACTAAGATGAAAGATGCACAGTCTGACTTTGATATGATACACAATCTTCCAGGACAGAAGTTCTTTATTAAGGGGAATCACGATTATTGGTGGACTACAGCTACCAAGTTGAATAAAATGTACGACGATATGAAGTTTATTCAGACAGGATTCTTTACATATAAAGATTATGCAATCTGTGGTGGAAGAGGTTGGATTTGTCCAAATGAGTTTAAATTTACTGAAGAAGACAAGAAAATTTACGATAGAGAAGCGATAAGAATAGAAATTTCGCTTAAAGAGGCTAAAAAGGCTGGATATGAAAAAATAATAGTAATTACACATTATCCGCCGACTAACGACTCTTTAGAGGATTCTGTTTTTACAGATTTATACGAAAAATATGGAGTGGAGAGAGTTTATTACGGACATCTTCATGGAGAAGAGTCGTTTAAAACAGGTCTAAAAGGTATTAGAAATGGTATAGAATACAATCTAGTATCTGCAGATTATATTGATTTTATGCCTATCAAGGTTATGGATTAATTGAATTTAAAGGAAAGAGTGAATTAGATTTAAAATGGGTATAAATATAGGTATAGATATAGATGGAACGGTAACAGATCCTTATGGATTTATACCGTTTTTAAATGAGATTTTTGGAAAAAACATAACAAAAGAGCAATATACTACACTTGATTGGGAGCAGCTTTATGGAACTGTTGAAGGAGATTTTTATATAAATTTCGACAATAATTACAGCTATACGTATGAAGCTGCAGAGCCAGCAGAGTTTGCAGTAGATGTAATAAAAAAGCTCGAGCAATCTGATGATATAAATGTATACTTTGTAACTGCTAGAAGAGAGTGCTTAAAAGAAATCACTGAAAAATGGTTTGATAAGTACGGAATAAATGCAGACAATATATATTTATTGGGGCCAGTCAAGAAAAGTGGAAAAGCACTTGAATTGGGATGCAATATTTTTATTGAAGACGATCCAAACAATGCTATGGATATAGCAAAAAATGGAATTGGTGTTCTTTTGATTGACACAAACTACAATAAAGATGTAGAATGTGATAATATAACTAGGGTAAGAAATTGGAAAGAGATTGATGAATTCATCTCCAATAAGCTAAAATAAAGGGGGTAGAAAAAATGGTTTCTTTAAAGCTAATGAATGACAATGGAAAGATACAGGTCAAGAGTAGAGATATAAAAGACTTACTTTTGATGAGTGACGATATAGAAAAATGTCAGGATATATCTGATACTATAAAAGAAAAAGATATATTAGTATTTGATTGCCAGCTTACAAAAGATTTATTTTTAGCTAGCAAATATGATACAGATCCAATAGTTAGTTCTCTTACAGAAGGGTTAGAAGAAGGATATTTTGATATGTTCTTTGAAGATATAAGAGATTATATAAAAGGATTTACAGACGAATTTGAAGAGGATTTACAGGAAAAATATGGATTCGACGATGTAAGATGTCATTTTGAAATATACAGTATAGGTCAGGATTTTGATGATTTTAAATTTATACTTTTAGTAGCATTTAAAAGAATTGAAATACAGAAACTAGATAGTATAGTTAAAATAGTTGGAAGAAGACGGCTTTCAGGAGCTTCAAAATTCTATAGTTAGTTAATAAAATGGAATTGACTGCAAGGTTATTATATACCTTGCAGTTTTTTTGTGGCTTAAAAGAAATAAATACGTTTTATTTTACAAAAATATTAAATATATTTCGTTATATAACGAATATTTATGATAAAATTTCAAAAATATTTTTGTATAATGTTTTCCTCGATTGACATATTAGTTGATAGAATGATATAATAACCTAGATTTGAACATGAGGGTGTTTATCAGGGGAAAAGGGTAATTTTTTAAATTCATTTGGGAATTTTTATACCCTTCTTTTGGTAAACACCTTTTTTGGGGCGAAAAATAGAAAGTTCATCTAAACCACATTTTGAACTAAGAAAAAAATGGGTAGTAAAGTACTATTGAGTACTTTCAATATTGTCATTATCGCAGTAGGGCGGTAGAAAGGATAGGTAATATATGTTAACAGCTATAACAGGAATAAACTGGGGAGACGAAGGAAAAGGAAGAATGGTAGACCTTCTTTCAGAAGATTACGACGTTGTTGTAAGATACCAGGGTGGAAACAATGCGGGACATACAGTAATAAATGAAAAAGGAAAATTCGTTCTTAATCTACTTCCATCAGGAATATTAAGAGAAGATGTTGTAAATGTTATGGGGAACGGTGTAGTAATAGATTTAAAACATCTTCATGGAGAAATGGGAAGATTAAGAGAAGCTGGAATAAAAATAACTCCAGCAAACTTAAAAATAAGTGATAGAGCTATAATATGTATGCCATATCACGTTCAGCAGGACTGCTTAGAAGAAGAAAGATTAAAAGACGCTAAGTACGGTTCAACAAGAAGAGGTATAGCTCCAGTATACGGAGATAAATACATGAAAAAAGGTATAAGAATGGGAGATCTTCTTGATAGTGAAGAAAGCTTAAAAGCTAAAATAGCAAATATAGTTGAATGGAAAAACCTTATGATAGAAAAAGGTTACGAATCTGAAAAATTAGATGCAGAAGAAATGTTTGCATGGATAAAAGAGTACGGATATGAATTAAAAGATTATATATGTGATACAGGTCTTTTCATAGATAAAGCGGCTGTAAATGGTAAAAATGTAATGTTTGAAGCACAGTTAGGTGCTTTAAGAGATATAGATTTTGGTATATATCCATTTACATCTTCATCATCAACTATAGCTTCTTATGCACCAATAGGGGCTGGTGTGCCAAATAGAAAATTAGACCTTACTGTAGGTATAATGAAAGCTTACTCTACTTGTGTAGGTGAAGGACCTTTCACAGCTGAATTATTTGGAGATGAAGCAGAGCATTTAAGAAAAGCTGGTAACGAATACGGTGCAGCTACAGGTAGACCAAGAAGAGTTGGTGGATTTGACGTTTTAGCATCTAAATACGGTGTTAGAATGCAGGGTGCAGATGAAATAGCACTTACTAAATTAGACGTTCTTTCATACATGGATAAAATACCAGTATGTGTAGGATATACTTTTGAGGGAAAAGAATTAGATGTATTCCCAATAGGGGAAAAATTAGAAAATGCTAAACCAGTTTATGAATATGTAGATGGATGGCATGAAGATATATCTGGTTGCAGAAAATTAGAAGAGTTACCAGAAGCAGCTAGAGAATACATAAAATATATAGAAAAAGCTGTTGGGTGCAAGATAAAATACGTTTCAGTTGGAGCTGAAAGAGAAGAATACATAGTAGTACCAGACTAGTATTTTTTGCATCGTTGCAGACAATTTGAGAATAATGGGATATGTTTTGTAAATTTTTACAGGGCATATCCCTATTTAAAAGAAAAACTATAAAGTAAATAAAAACTATATCAAAAAAGAGGAATAGAAGAATGGAAGAAAAGTTAAGAGAAGAATGTGGAGTTTTTGGGATAAGAACCAAAGAAAATGATTCAGCTAGTATGACTCATTCTGCACTTATGGCACTTCAGCACAGAGGTCAGGAAGGTGCAGGAATAGCATCGTTAGTTGGAGAAAAAATAAATTTATTTAAAAACAAGGGATTAGTAAGCGAGGTATTCTCACCAAAGGATATAAGCGACTTAGGAGATGCTGAAGTATCTATAGGACACGTTAGATACTCTACAACAGGCTCTAACTCAAAGGCAAATACTCAGCCAATACTAGCGGAGTATTTAAGGGGAAGGGTTGCAGTTGCTCACAATGGGAATATTGTCAACTCAATGGAAATAAGAAAAGGTCTTGAAAAAGAAGGTTGTATATTTAGATCTACTAATGATAGTGAATCTATAGCGAAATTAATCGCATTTGAAATGCTTACAGAAAAAGATGAATTAAAAGCTATTGAAAAAGCAGTTGAAAAACTAGAAGGTGCATTTTCACTTGTTATAATGACATCTCAAAACAAGTTAGTAGCTATAAGAGATGGATGGGGATTTAGACCTCTTTGTATAGGTAAGGGTGAAAGTGGTATAGCTGTAGCATCTGAAAGCTGTGCATTTGATAGTATAAACTATGAATTAATTAGAGATATTGAACCGGGAGAAATGGTCGTAATAAACGAAGACCTTTCTATAGATAGCAAAATGATATTAAATAGAGAAAAAAAGGGCTCTTGTATATTTGAGTATGTATACTTTGCCAGAACAGACTCAAACATAGATGGATTAAATGTATACGATGCAAGAATAAACATGGGAAGAGAACTTGCAAAAGAATTCAAAATAGACGCAGATGTTGTATGTGGTGTGCCAGATAGTGGAATAGAGGCAGCCATTGGATATGCAAAAGAAAGCAATATGCCTTTTGAATTTGGATTTGTAAAGAATAGATACATTGGAAGAAGCTTCATATTCCCAACACAAGAGCAGAGAGAAAAAGCGGTTAAACTAAAATTAAATCCTCTTGCAAGTAATTTAAAAGACAAGAGAGTAATACTTATAGACGACTCTATAGTAAGAGGAACTACAAGTGCTAAGATAATCAAAAATGTAAGACGGGCAGGTGCTAAAGAGGTGCATATGCTTGTATCTTCACCTATGTTCAGACACACTTGTAACTTTGGAACAGACATAGATAGCGAAGAAAATCTAATAGCAAATAAAATGGAATTAGAAGAAATCAGAAAAAGCATAGGCGCTGATTCACTAGGATTTATAAGCATAGAGGGGTTAAAGAAAGCATGTGGAAAATGTTGCAGAGATTTCTGTACAGGATGCTTCGATGGAAATTACCCTCTTATAATAGAAAACTACAGCAAATCACAGTTTGAATAGAAAAAAGGAGGCACTAACTTTGGAAAAGAAAATCAACTTAATTCTTGAAAATGGAAAGATTTTTGAAGGAAAATCTTTTGGACGGGAAAAGGAAATAACTGGCGAAATAGTATTTACTACTGGAATGACAGGATATTTTGAAACACTTACAGACCCAAGTTACTGTGGGCAGATAGTTGTTCAGACATTCCCACTTATAGGAAACTACGGAATAATAGAAGAAGATGCCGAAAGTAGAGGTTCTTTTGTAAAAGCGTATATAGTTAGAGAGTACTGTGAACATCCTTCTAACTACAGATGTGAAGGTACACTTGATGAATACCTTAAAAAGAACGATATACCAGGAGTATACGGTATAGATACAAGAGAACTTACAAGAGTACTTAGAGAACATGGTACTATGAAGGCAAAAATAACTTCTGAACCAGTTAAAGAGAATGAAAAAATAGATGTAGAATACTTTGATATGGTTGAAGCAGTTACTTGTAAAGAGTCATTTACTGATAAAGTGGAAGATGCTAAGTATAACGTAGTATTATGGGATTTCGGTGCTAAGAGAAATATAAGAAGAGAATTATTAAAAAGAGGATGCAATGTAACAACAGTGCCTGCATCTACAACAGCTGAGGAAATAAAAGCATTAAATCCAGACGGAATAATGCTATCTAATGGACCTGGAGATCCAAAGGACAATGTAAAAATAATAGAAGAATTAAAAGAACTATGTAAGGCAAATATACCTACATTTGGAATTTGTTTAGGTCATCAGTTATTAGCTCTTTCTCAGGGAGGAACTACTATTAAATTAAAATATGGACACAGAGGTGGAAATCAGCCTGTTAAAGACCTTTCAACAGGAAGAATATACGTATCAAGCCAGAATCATGGATATGCAGTTGACAATGATGAATTACCTAAAAATGCAGAATTATTATTTACAAATGTAAATGACGGTACTTGCGAAGGAATAAAATACACAGATATGCCAGTATTCTCAGTACAGTTCCATCCAGAAGCTTGTGGTGGACCACAGGATACAGCATATTTATTTGATAGATTTATAAGTTTAATGGAAGGAGTTGAGATATAATGCCTAAAAATAACGACATACAGAAAGTACTTTTAATAGGTTCAGGACCTATAGTAATAGGACAGGCAGCGGAATTTGATTATTCTGGAACACAGGCTTGTCAGGCTTTAAAAGAAGATGGAAAGGAAGTTATACTAGTTAACTCAAATCCAGCGACTATAATGACTGACAACGCAATGGCTGACAAAATATATATAGAGCCACTTACAGTTACTACATTAAAAAGAATAATAGAAAAAGAAAGACCAGACAGTATACTTTCTACATTAGGTGGGCAGACAGCTCTAACTCTTTCAATGCAGTTAGCTAAAGAAGGATACCTAGAAAAAATGGGTGTTAAGCTTCTTGGAGCAGATCCAGAAACAATAGATAAAGCTGAAGATAGACAGATGTTCAAAGATACAATGCTTGAAATAGGACAGCCTGTAATACCTTCAGAAATAGTTGAAGACCTAGATTCTGCTGTAGAATTCGCAGGAAAAATAGGTTACCCAGTAATAGTTAGACCAGCGTTTACTCTTGGAGGAAGCGGTGGTGGAATCGCAAACGATGAGGAAGAATTTAAAAAGATTGCAGAAAATGGACTTAGATTATCTCCAATAACACAGATATTAGTTGAAAAATGTATATCTGGATGGAAAGAAATAGAGTTTGAAGTTGTAAGAGATGGAGCAGGAAATGCTATAACTGTATGTTCAATGGAAAACTTTGACCCAGTTGGAGTACATACAGGAGATAGTATAGTAATAGCTCCAGCGGTTACACTTGCAGATAAAGAATACCAGATGCTTAGAACAGCAGCTATAAAAATAGTTGATGCTATGGGTGTTGAAGGTGGATGTAACTGCCAGTTCGCACTTAATCCAAATAGCGACGAATACGCTGTAATAGAAGTAAACCCAAGGGTTTCAAGATCTTCAGCTCTAGCTTCAAAAGCTACAGGATACCCAATAGCAAAAGTTGCTGCAAAAATAGCACTTGGATATAGATTAGATGAAATAAAAAATGAAATAACTAAACAGACTTACGCATGCTTCGAGCCAGCTCTTGACTATGTTGTTGTTAAATTCCCTAAATGGCCATTTGACAAATTTGTGTATGCTAAGAGAGAACTTGGTACTCAGATGAAGGCTACAGGTGAGGTAATGGCTATAGGACAGAACTTTGAAACAGCACTTATGAAAGCTGTTAGAGGATCTGAAAACAAAACAGATTGCTGTACTCTTCCAAAAGCTGCTGCGTATTCAGATGAACAGGTAAAAGAAGCTCTTCATGTATGCAACGATGAAAGAGTATTTGTAATATACGAAGCATTAAAAAGAGGAATATCTTGTGAAGAAATACATGAAATAACAAAAGTAGATAACTGGTTCTTATATAAAATGAAAAACATAGCAGAAGTAGAAAAAGAACTATCTAAAGGAAATGTATCAGAAGCTACTTATAACGTTGCAAAAAGATACGGATTCTTAAACTCTACAATAGAAAGAATAAGTGGAGAAAAAGTAAATTACTCAGCTCCAGCGTCATTTAAAATGGTCGACACTTGTGCAGGAGAATTTAAAGCAGAAACTCCATACTTCTATAGTTGCTGTGATGAAGTAAATGAAGCGGATGAGTTTATAGAAAGAAAAGGAATAAGAGAGAGAAAAACTGTAGTAGTTCTTGGTTCAGGACCGATAAGAATAGGACAGGGGATAGAATTCGACTACTCTGCAGTTCACTGTGTATGGGCACTTAAAAAAGCAGGATTTGATGTTGTTATAATAAACAACAACCCAGAAACTGTATCTACAGACTTTGATACAGCGGATAGACTATACTTTGAACCACTTACTCCAGAAGATGTAATGAACGTAATGAATACAGAAAAACCTTATGGAGTAGTAGTTGCATTTGGTGGTCAGACAGCTATAAACCTAACTAAGTTCCTAGAAAGTCAGGGAATAAATGTATTAGGATCTAGTGCAGAAAGCATAGATATGGCAGAGGATAGAGAAAGATTTGATGAACTTCTTGAATCTCTACACATAAAAAGACCACAGGGACATACAGTTCTTACAGAAGATGAAGCTTTAAAAGCTGCAAATGAACTTGGATACCCAGTACTTATGAGACCATCTTACGTATTAGGTGGACAGAATATGATAATTGCATTCGGCGATGAAGATATCAAAGAATACATGAAAATAATACTAAAATCAAACAAAAAGGACAACCCAATACTAATAGATAAATACATGATGGGTGTAGAAGTAGAAGTTGATGCTATATGTGATGGAGAGGGTATATTAATTCCGGGAATAATGGAACATATAGAAAGAGCAGGAGTACACTCAGGTGACTCTATAGCAGTTTGCCCTTCATGGAATATAAGTGAAAAACTAAAAGAAAAAATAGTTGAATACTCAAAACAGCTTGCAGTTTCTTTAAAAACTAAGGGACTTGTAAATATACAGTACGTTATATACGAAGGAAAAATATATGTAATAGAAGTAAATCCAAGATCTTCTCGTACAATACCTTACCTAAGTAAAATAACTGGTGTTCCAATGGTTGAGCTTGCAGTTAGAGCAATGCTTGGCGAAAAAATAAAAGATATGGGATTTGGAACAGGGCTATTTAAAGGACAGAAATACTTTGCAGCCAAAGTACCAGTATTCTCATTCGAAAAATTAATAGACTTAGATGTACACCTAGGACCAGAAATGAAATCTACAGGGGAAGTTTTAGGTATAGGTAGAAATCTAAAAGAAGCAGTATTTAAAGGATTAGCAGCTGCAGGATACCATATGGAAAAAGATGGTGGTGTATTTATATCTGTAAAAGATGGAGATAAACCAGAAATAGCAGAAGTAGCTGAAAAATTTGAAAGACTAGGATTTAAATTATACGCTACAGAAGGAACAGCCAAAGTTCTTGAAGAAGAAGGAATGGATGTTACAGTAGTAAATAAAATTCACGAAGACAGAGTAAACAACACAAGTAAGTTAATAGAAAGTGGAGTAGTAAAATATGTAATTTCAACATCTTCTAAGGGTAGAATACCTACAAGAGACAGTGTTAAAATCAGAAGAAAAGCAATAGATTACGCTGTTCCTTGTCTAACTTCAATAGACACAGCAAATGCACTTGCAGAAAGTTTATTAAGTCACTACTCAGAAGAAAATACCAGACTAGTTGATATAAATTCAATATACGTATAAAATTGTAAGTGATGATGAAAACTGCACATATATAATAGAAAATTTAATATATGTGCAGTTTAGAATTTGAACTTATAGAATATTGTGAAATGTATACTTTAAGGGGAGGAAACTAAGATGAATAAAGGAAAAATGTTATATGAAGGTAAAGCCAAAAGAGTCTATGAAATAGAAGGGAATGATGATTGCTTATTAATATCATACAAAGACGATGCAACTGCATTCAATGGACTTAAAAAAGGACAGATAGACGGAAAAGGTGTTATAAACAACAGAATGGCCAACTTTATATTTAAAAAACTAGAAGAAGAAAAGGGAGTAGAAACTCATTTAGTTGAAGAAATTTCAGATAGAGAAACAATAGTTAAAAAGGTGGAAATAGTACCACTTGAAATAATAGTTAGAAACATAGCTGCGGGTAGCTTTTCTAAGAGATTTGGTGTAGAAGAAGGAACTGTACTAAAAAATCCTACATTAGAATTCTGTTTAAAAGACGATGCACTTGGAGATCCAATGATAAACGACAGCCAGATAATGGCAATAGGTGCAGCTACTAAGGAAGAACTATACGCTATAAAAGATATGACAATGAAAATAAATGATTTCTTAATAGAGTATTTCAAACAGGCTGACATAGAATTAGTAGACTTCAAAATAGAAATGGGAAGATACCATGGAAGAATAATTTTAGCAGATGAAATATCTCCTGACACTTGCAGACTTTGGGATATAAACACTCACGAAAAACTAGACAAAGATAGATTTAGAAGAGATATGGGTGGAGTAAAGGAAGCCTATGATGAAGTAATGAGCAGATTAGGAATATAATTTAATCTCATTATATATAAATAACAAGAACACAATAAAAATTAAAATAAAATCGGAGGATAATATGAACGAAATATATCAGTCACCACTAACATCACGTTATGCGAGTAAAGAGATGAAACAGCTTTTCTCTAATGACAAAAAATTCCGTACTTGGAGAAAATTATGGATAGCACTAGCTGAATCAGAAATGGAGCTAGGTCTTGAAATAACTCAGGAACAGATAGATGAATTAAAAGCAAATCAGGACGATATAAACTACGATGTAGCCGTTGCAAGAGAAAAAGAAGTTAGACACGATGTTATGTCTCATGTTTACGCTTACGGACAGCAGTGCCCTAAAGCAGCAGGTATAATACACTTAGGTGCTACTTCTTGCTACGTTGGAGATAACACAGACTTAATACTAATGTATGAAGGTATGGAACTTGTTAGAACAAAATTAGTAATGGCTATAAAAGCATTATCTAAATTTGCTGATGAGTACAAAAGTCTTCCAACACTTGGATTTACTCATTTCCAGCCAGCTCAGCCAACAACAGTAGGTAAGAGAGCTACATTATGGATACAGGACTTATTATATGATTTAGAAGAAATAGAACACTTCCTATCAGATAAAAGACTTCTTGGATCAAAAGGAACAACAGGAACTCAGGCCTCATTCCTTGAATTATTTGAAGGGGATTACGAAAAAGTAAAAGAGCTTGATAAAAAAATAGTTGAAAAAATGGGATATGACAAAGTAATAGCTGTATCTGGACAGACTTACACTAGAAAAATAGACAGCAAAGTTCTTAATATATTATCTGGTATAGCTCAGTCAGCTACAAAATTCTCAAACGATATAAGACTTCTTCAGCACTTAAAAGAAGTTGAAGAACCATTCGAAAAGAAACAGATAGGTTCTTCTGCTATGGCATATAAGAGAAATCCAATGAGAAGTGAAAGAATAGCAGCACTTGCTAGATACGTTATGGTAGATGCTTTAAATCCAGCTATAACAACAGCTACTCAGTGGTTTGAAAGAACATTAGACGACTCTGCCAATAAGAGAATAAGCGTGCCAGAAGCATTTCTAGCAGTAGACAGTATACTAAGCTTATACTGCAACGTTGCAGATGGATTAGTTGTATATCCAAAAGTTATAGAACAGAGATTAATGAGCGAACTTCCATTTATGGCTACAGAAAACATAATGATGGATGCTGTTAGAAAAGGTGGAAATAGACAGGACTTACACGAAAGAATAAGAGTACATTCTCTAGAAGCTGGTAGAATGGTTAAAGTTGAAGGTAAGAAAAACGACTTAATAGAAAGAATAGCAGCTGACGAAATGTTTGGTGTTACTCTTGAAGAATTAAATGAAATACTTAAACCAGAAAAATACGTTGGATGTGCTCCAATGCAGGTTGAAGAATTCCTAAAAAATGAAGTTGCACCAATATTAGAAGCTCACAAAGATGACGAAGAAATGGACAACGAAATAAACGTATAAAAAATAAGGGACTGTTGCATAATAAAATGGTCCCTATGTCAAGGACATATATAAAAAAGTCTTAAGCAGCAAGCAGCTGACTTCTATATTGAATAGGAGTCAGCTGTTTTAAATTCCACTGACAACGATCATTATTATAATAATCCATATAATCATCTATTAAACTTTTTAACTCTTCAAATGTATTGCAACTTTTATAATCTATTTCATCTTTCATATGACCAAAGAATGACTCCTGCGGAGCATTGTCCCAACAATTACCTTTTCTAGACATAGATTGACCTAAATTATATTTTTTTAACAAGTTCTGAAAAATAGTACTTGTATAATGAACTCCTTGATCAGAATGAATAAATGCATCTTTATGTAATTTGTCTGAATTTGATAACATGAGATTGTTAATAGTTGAAATAACAATATCCATTTTTAAATTCTTCGATAAATGATACGATAAAATTTCATTCGTAGAAGAATCTTTTACAGTTGATAAATATGCTGTTTTCCCATTGCCGTACGGCATATACGTAATATCAGTTAAAAGTACTTTTCCTGGTATACCTTGTTTAAATTCTCTATTCAATTTATTAGGAACTGTGTGATGTTCTTTTCTTGCTTTTCCCATACGTTTAGCTGGATTTGACTCGCGAATAGGACATTTAATTCCATATTTTTTCATTATTCTTTGAATTTTTTTTCTGTTAAATATTATATTAAATTTACTTTTTAAAATCATTTTTATTGAACGAGAACCTTTTTTGTATCCTCTGAACTTATATGCTTTAAGAATTATTTCTTTTGCTTCTAAATCCTTTTCTTCTTGTTTGCTTATTACATTCTTGTTTTTTAAATAGTTATAAAATCCAGATCTAGATACTCCTGCAACAATACATAGATGTTTTATCATTTTTTTTAAACAATATTTATTTATTACATCATTAATTAATTTGAATATTTTCACCGAAGGTAGCTTATTATTCATCACCTGCCTTTCTTCGAAGTCTAGCTTTTTTACTAGTTCTAGCTCTGCTTTAAGATATGCTATTTCAGCATCCTTCTTATCTATTATCTCTTTATCTGTTAATTTTCTTTTTCTTGGTCTTCCAGAATTATTAACTCTAGAATCATCTAGTCCCAAAATACCATTTTCTTTATATGACTTTCTCCATCGCTCGCTAGCGCATTTAATACGTTTTGCACCTATGATGTTAGTGTCAAAACCTGCTTCTTTAAATATCTGTGTTGGATTTTTTCCCTTATTGTATTCTGTTATGAAATGTATTTTAAATTCATTTGTATATGTTATTGATTTACAGCTTACATTCTTTACAAATGGATTTTTTGATAGCTCTAATGTTTCT
The DNA here is from genome assembly GCF_008151785.1 of Peptacetobacter hiranonis. Taxonomy (GTDB): domain Bacteria; phylum Bacillota; class Clostridia; order Peptostreptococcales; family Peptostreptococcaceae; genus Peptacetobacter; species Peptacetobacter hiranonis. The sequence continues at coordinate 2,308,490 of NZ_CP036523.1, read as the reverse complement.
TCTTTACTAAATTGTTTTTTACTCATAAATTACTCACCTCTATATTAAAATTATACAAAAAAAGAACCTATAGATGAAACACCTTTTTACAAGTGTCCATTCTATAGGTTCCATTTTATAAATTGCAACAGTCCTTTTGTTTTTAAGAACTCTATTTAGTGATTTAAGTTACGACAGATAAATTCCAAGAGTCCTACTTTAAGCTTTTTAAAATAAAAATATGAACCTTTAAAATATGTTATAGTAATTAATTAATTTATTTGTAAACATTAATAGGCTAATAACCAAAAAAACCAATTAATATCTACAAATTGATTGTATTTTCTTCGATAAATTTTTTAAAGTCATTTATAAGCGGTATTTCATAAGAAGATTTTAAATAAGCCATATACACTGTATTCTGCCAGTCTAAGTCTGATATCTCAACAGATTTAACTCCTGTTAAATTTATTGAATTATTTTCTGGAACTATTGAAATGCCAAAGTTACCAGCCACTAGAGGAGTTATAACATTTACATCTTCAGTCTTGTAAGATATAGTTGTCTGGCTTTCTTTTTTGTTAAAATAAGATGATAGTTTTTCTGAAAGTGTATGATTTTTAGTATAAAGAATATGATTATATTCTAGTGTTTCATCTATAGAAACAGACTCTTTATCAGCTAGAGGGTGTCCCTCTGGAACTAGAAGTACTGCACGCTGTTTAAATACAGGTATATACTCTATATTTTTTTCATTAATCTTGTTAGAGCAGAATATAAAATCAAAATTCTTTGAATACAACCCCTTGATCAATTCCTCAGTAGATTCAGAATCATAATGGAATTTAAAATCTATGTTTTTCCCAGTATGTTCATTTAAAAATTTTCGTGCTAGATTCGGAATGAATGAAGCAGCCATATTTTTGTGGAAAGCTATATCTATACATCCTTCGCCTATTTCTGAAAGGTGTATTGAGTTTATACTTTCATCAATAAGAGCTAAAGCCTTCTCGATGTCTGTTAAAAAATTCTTCCCAGCTCTAGTGAGCACTACATTTCTACCTTCTTTTTCAAATAGGCGAATATTAATCTCTCTTTCTAGTGAAGCTATAGCATGACTAAGACTAGGCTGAGTGATTGAGAGCTGCTCAGCAGCTTTTGTGTAGTGTTCGAGATGGGCTAAAGTAACAAAATATTTAAGATGATATAAGTTCATAACAATGTCTCCTTTTTTAAATGTAACAAAACAAATTCATCAAATACCTATCTCTTATCCATAGAAAAAATATATAATTGTAATAATTAATTATTTAACATTATAACACAATATGAATAAATTATCTACAAAAGTTAAAAAAATAAATGATTAAAATTATGAATTTTAAAAGTATAATTTATTAAAAACTTGAAAAACTAAATAAGAAATCGTTATTAATTTTAATGAAATGAAAAAAATATATAATAATAAATCAGTAGAAATTGATAAAAAAAATTCAGACGTAACATATTTTTAGTAAATATGTATGACGTCTGAAGTATTTTTTATAATAAATATCTATGGTTTATAGTGAAATATTCACTTTTTCTCCATTTAGTTTAACTATTTTTGCCGGTATTCCAACAACAGTTGCGTTTTCTGGTACGTTTTTAAGAACTACTGCATTTGCACCTATTTTAGAGTTATCCCCAATTTTTATATTTCCAAGTACTTTTGCACCAGTTGCTATAGTAACACCATTTCCAACTGTAGGGTGTCTTTTTCCTTTATCGTGTCCTGTACCGCCAAGAGTTACCTGATGAAACATCACTACATCGTCGCCTATTTCAGCAGTTTCACCTATTACAACACCATTTCCATGGTCTATAAATAATCTTTTTCCAATAGTAGCACCAGGGTGAATTTCTATACCAGTAAGAAATCTAGCTACCTGCGATATAAATCTAGCTAAGAATTTTAACCCTAGATTGTTTATAAAATGTGCTATTCTGTGGAAAAATATCGCGTGAATTCCAGGATAATTTATTATAATACTCAGGGCATTTGTCGCCGCTGGGTCCTGTGCTTTATATGTGTTTATTATATTTCTAAAACTGCTCATGTCTAATCCTCCAAAACCTAATCATAATTTTTTATTTCTTTCTATTTATGTTTCTAACTGCCACTTTAAAAATTACTTGTACAGATTTTTAAAACTTATTTGTATAAATCTGTTGAAAGGTATCTTTCTCCATTATCGGGAGCTATAAATAGAACTTTCTTGCCTTTACCAAGTCTTTCAGCTGTTTTGATTGCAGCTGCTAGTGCAGCACCACCTGAAATTCCAAGCATAACTCCTACATCTGATGCTGATTTTATAGCGTTTGAATAAGCTTCTTCAGATGAAATCTGTTCCACTTTATCTATTAAATCTGTATCTAGTATTGATGGTATAAACCCTGCACCTATTCCCTGAAGTTTGTGAGGTGATGCCTTACCACCTGAGATAACAGGAGATAAATCTGGTTCAACCGCTATTACTTCAATATCTTTGTAGTTTTCTCTAAGTACACTTGCATTTCCTGTTAATGTGCCTCCAGTACCGACACCAGCTACAAATGCATCTAAGTTTTCAAAGTCTTTTATGATTTCTATTGCTGTGGAGTTTTTATGAGCTTCTGGATTAGATTTATTATTGAACTGATCAAACATTTTGTATCCTCTAGCTTCTACTAATTCTTCTGCTTTTGCAATAGCTCCATTCATTCCAAGCTTTCCTGGAGTTAGAACTATTTCTGCGCCGTATGCTTTTAAAATCTTCTGTCTTTCTATACTCATAGTATCTGGCATAACCATAACAGATTTTAATCCATTTGCAGCTGCAGCCATTGCAATTCCTATTCCTGTATTTCCACTAGTAGGCTCTACTATTGTATCTCCCTGTTTAATAGTTCCATCAAGTAGCATTTTTTCCATTATAAATGCTGCAATTCTATCTTTGATTGAACCTCCAGGATTGAAGAATTCAAGCTTTCCGTATATTTCTGCGCTATTTTCTGATTCAAATTCCTTGAATCTAAGAACTGGTGTATTTCCTATAGTTTCAGTTATTTTGTTGTATATCATAATAATTTCCTCCGTCTGAGCCAATTGCTCTATTATTTTTTATTTGAATTTTGTTTTGAAATTTTTAAAATAAAGATATTTTGCTTTTGGCGGAATAAGACAGTCTAAAAAAATTATGATTATCTTTTGAAGAATTGTAGATTCACATCTGTTTGATTGATAATTCTAGATTTGATTGGATTTTTGACATTAAAAAACTGCTTCCATAAAATATACTCGTAAAAGAGCAAAGGCTAAAATATATCTAAAGGGGATGATATGCAAAAATTATTATCATGCCTGCTACGAGTATTTATTTTTTATGAAAACAGCATTAGAAATCTATTTAATCAATAGATTTGAAATTCAATTTTTAAAAATTTTATCAAATTAAAGAGTAACACCGTTTTTAGAGAAAGTCAGAGTCCCGCCATAAAAAATACTGTTATTTAATTGTTTTGAATTGTAGCAACAACAACAGCAACACATAGCATGACCATTCCTTTCTTTTCTAAAATTTATCTATTTAAGATATGTGTTATCCTTACTTTAACTTGATAATATACCTAAATCTAAAATATGTCAAGATAATAAAAAAAGAAAGTGTAGCAAAAGCCACACTTTCAAAAAAATTTCAAAGAAAAATCAAAATACAATTAGTTTATAGAGTTTTCTGATCCTAGAACGTTATCTATTTTGCTTTCTACAACAGCCTGTATAGCGTCTTTACCAGCACCTAAGTATTTTCTTGGGTCGAACTGAGATGGGTTTTCAGCTAAGTATTTTCTTATAGCTGCAGTCATAGCTAATCTTAAGTCAGTATCCATGTTTATTTTGCAAACTGCCATTGAAGATGCTTTTCTTAACATGTCAACTGGAACACCTTTAGCACCAGCTATATTTCCACCGAATTCGTTACAAGTAGCAACTGATTCCTGATCAACTGCAGAAGCACCGTGAAGTACTATTGGGAATCCTGGTAATCTGTTCTGTATTTCTTCTAATATATCGAATTTTAATTCAGCTTCACCTTTGAATTTGAAAGCACCGTGAGAAGTACCTATAGCTATAGCTAATGAGTCAACTCCTGTTCTTTCAACGAATTCAACTGCTTCATCTGGGTCAGTGTATTTGTGTACATCTGAACTAACTTCATCTTCAACACCTGCTAATACACCTAATTCAGCTTCAACAACAACTCCTCTTTCGTGAGCGTAGTCAACAACTTCTTTAGTAACTCTTACGTTTTCTTCGAAATCGAAGTGAGATCCGTCTATCATAACTGAAGTGAATCCAGCATCTATACAAGATTTAACTGTTTCGAAGTTTGGACCGTGGTCTAAGTGAAGAGCAACGTCTACACCTATTTCATCAGATGCAGCTTTTACCATTTCAACTAATGTATGAGGTCCAGCATACTGTATAGCTGATTTAGAAGCCTGTATCATAACATATGAGTTTTTAGCTTTTGCTCCTTCTAATACACCCTGTAACTGTTCTAAGTCACTTATGTTGAAGGCACCTATAGCATATCCACCTTCGTAAGCTTTTTTAAACATTTCTTTAGTAGTAATTAAAGCCATTTTAAATTCCTCCTATAAACTTATAAAAATTTATCCATCAAATATATTATACAGAGAAAAACAAAAAAGGTATAGACTAAATTGAAAAACAGTGTGTTGCAAACATTTTCTTTTTGAAAAATTTTTGGAGTTAATATTTTTTATGATATTTTTATAGATTTTTTATAATAAAATTTTGAAAATCTGATTATTGCTTGAGATAAACGGATTTTTTTCTGTTAATTGAAGATAAAAAATGATAATATTAATATATTATGATTTAAGCGAAAAATATACGATGATGTAAATAAAAATTGAAAAAGGAGGGAAAATTTTGGCTAAGAAACAAAGAGTAGACAAGGTGTTATCTAACTTAGGATATGGAAGTAGAGCTGAGCTTAAAAAATTCTGTAAGCAAGGTCTTGTTTTTGTAAATGGGAAAGCAGTTTCTAATCCAGGACTTCAAGTAGATACTGATATAGATGAAATAGTGTTCAACGGAGAAAAGATAAACTACAGAGAATTTATATATCTAATGATGAATAAACCAGACGGGTATATTTCTGCGACGTTTGATAAACACGATCCAATAGTACTTGATTTAATAGACGATGAGTATTTAGTATTTGAACCATTCCCAGTTGGAAGATTGGACAAAGATACTGAGGGACTTCTTGTGTTGACTAATGATGGACAGCTTGCACATAGAGTACTATCACCGAAAAAGCACGTTCCCAAAACATACTATGCTAAAATAGACGGAAAAGTTACTGAAGAAGATATTGAGGCATTCAAGCAGGGGGTGGTTTTAGACGATGGGTACGAAACTATGCCTTCAGAGCTTGTGATATTAAAATCTGATGATATTTCAGAGATAGAACTTACAATACACGAAGGAAAATTCCATCAGGTTAAGAGAATGTTTGAAAGTGTTGGAAAAACTGTGGTATATTTAAAAAGACTTTCTATGGGAGCTTTAAAATTAGATGAAACGCTAGAATTAGGTGAATATAGAGAACTTACAGATGAAGAAGTTAAATTAATAGAAGTAAGAGAATAAGTTGTTTAAACAATTTGATAAATTACTAAAAATATAATCGAATAATAGGAGGTAATCGTGAAAAAGAGAGATATAATCGAGTTTGAAATCGGTAAAATGGAATTTGGCGGAGTGAGTATAAGCCAGTACGGAGATAGAAGAATCAAGATGAAAGGCGGAATAAAAGGACAGAAAGTTAAAGCTGCTGTTAAAAGAACTGGAAGAGGTAAGGCAGATGTTAAAATGGTAGAGCTTTTAGAAAAATCTCCAATAGAAACTGCAGAAGTTTGTCCTCACTTTGAAGGGTGTGGTGGATGTACTATGCTTTCTGTTGACTACGCAAAACAGCTTGAAATAAAAGAAGAACAGGTACTTGAACTATTTGAAGATGCTGGAATAAGAGGATTTGAGTTTTTAGGTGTTCAGGGAAGTCCTGACAATGTTGGATACAGAAATAAAATGGAATACACTTTTGGTGATGAGGTAAAAGGTGGACCACTTACACTAGGACTTCACAAAAAAGGTAGACATATAGATATACAGACAGTTGACGGATGTATGTTAGTTGATTCTGATTTCAACACAATATTAAAAGAGTCTTTAGCATTCTTCCAGGATGCAGAATTACCATACTACAGAGTTGTAAACCACGAGGGATATTTAAGAAACCTTGTAGTTAGAAAAGGTATACACACAGATGAGATAATGGTAAATATAGTAACATCATCTCAGTGCGAGTTTGATATGAGCAAATTTGCTGATATGATAAACGGATTAGAATTAAAAGGAAATGTAGTGAGCATACTTCACACTATAAATGATGGACTTGCAGATGCAGTTCAATGCGATGAGATGAGAATATTATACGGTGTAGATTATCTACATGAAGAGATATTAGGGCTTAAATTTAAAATATCTCCATTCTCATTCTTCCAGACAAATACAAAAGGTGCAGAGCAGCTTTATACGATAGCTAGAGATTTTATTGGAGATCACTCTAATAAGGTTGTTTTCGACTTATACAGTGGAACAGGCTCAATAGGTCAGTTAATGGCAGAAAAAGCTAAGAAAGTATACGGTATAGAGATAATAGAAGAGGCTGTTGTTGCAGCTAATGAAAATGCTAAGTTAAATGGATTAGACAACTGTGAATTTATAGCTGGAGATGTTAAGGATACTGTTAAGAGCTTAGATGTTAAGCCAGATTTAATAATAGTTGACCCTCCAAGACCAGGTATACACAAGCAGGCAATAAAGGATATATGCGATTTCGGAGCTAAGGAGATAGTGTATATTTCTTGTAATCCAAAGACTTTAGTTGATGATTTAAAAGACTTTATAGGTTATGGATATATGCCAGAGAAGGTTAAGTGCATGGATATGTTCCCTAATACGCCACACTGTGAAAGTGTTGTAAAATTATACAAAATAATGAATATGGCATGTCAATGCTAATATAATGAAAATGCTAGTTTTTAGGTACTCGTTGTTATTTGATGAGTACCTTTTTTATTGTATAAAATAGAAAAACTGTCGCCAATTTCCACCATTTTTAAGCTGATTTTTTTCTTGTTTTGAAAAAGTTGATTTTTGTGAATTGCTATAAGTGTTGGTATAGCTTTGATAGAAGTACTTTATTTTGCCACCGAAAAATTTAAGTGTTGCCACCAATTTGCCACCGAAAATCATTTTTGACTTTTTACTCATAAAGTGTATTAAGAATATTTAAAGTTTTATCTCTCATATTATCCGTATTATTAACGTAAATATCCATTGTTGTTTTGATACTTGCGTGACCTAATAAAACAGATACATCTTTGATATTTGCACCTTTTTCAATCAAAAGAGTAGCATAGGTATGTCTAAGATTATGGTAATTAAATTTTATACCTAAATCATAATTAATAACTCTAGATAGGTATTTAAGAGTATCATTAGTTATTATACTTCCATTATCTCGAACAAGTACGTGAGTATCTGAATTAGTAGCCACATTATTAGATTTGTTACGTTCTAATTGCCATTTTAAAGCTTCCAATAATGGTAAAGGTATATTTATAGTTCTAATACTAGATTTTGTTTTTGGTGTGCTAATAATCCATTTTTTACCCTTGTCTTGAGTTAGGTTTTCCCTAACATAAATTATACCTTTATCTAAATCAACATTTTTCCAACGTAAACCACAACATTCACCACGTCGCATACCAGTATATAAAGGTAACATAAGAGATAGATACCAGTGAGTATTTTTAAATCTATTAAGTATCCTTTTTACTTCTTTATTTGTCAAAGCAACTTTTCTTTCTGGTTGAGTTAGTTTACTAGGCAAAACAACCTTATCGCAAGGATTATCTTTTATCAATTCAGCTCTAATACAAAAGTTGAATAAACTAGATATAGTTCTTAGGGTATTCTTTACCATATTCTTAGAAAAACCATTTAAAGCCATATAATCAATGATATTTTGAATATGTTTGGCTCTTATATCTTTTAATAGATATATTTCTAATACCTTTATCTGTGGTTTATTCAATTTTTGTTTATAGTTTGTATAAGTACTATCTTTCAAATCATTAGCAACATATTCAGATAAAAATTTTTCTCTAGCTTCAGCAAAAGAAATATCTGAGAGAGTGAAGTCTATTTCTGACATATAGTATTCTTCAATAGCTTTTTCCAATTGTTTTAGTGCTTCAGATTTATTACTTGTTTTAGCTGATTTTTCGATTTTGTTTCTTTTTCCGTCTATAGTTTTTCCGTCGAAATAGTAGTGATAAGTATTACCTCTTTTCCTAACTCCACCACCATAATTTTTAACTAATTTGTTCATATATTTCACCTCATTTAATATTAATTTAAGTGAATAACAACAAATTAATTAGCTTTACTTTTGGGTACACTATAACACTAAAATATTATTTTTGTCAATTTTTGATAAATAAAAAAGAGAGTAAGAAATTAATCCTACTCTCCTAAATATATTATTTACCGTTTTAAAGTATCTATTATATCATCAACATCATTTTCTGTAATATTAAAATCTACATCAAGCCATTCAAGACAAAATCCAACAACATTAAATATTCTTTCGGCATCTATTTGATTATTTCTATTATTTTTTATGTGATTTAGTAGCTTGTCATAATTAATAGATATTAAAGCTAATAATATGAGCATTGTTGCAAAATGTGTATCTATATCTATTATATCTTGAATAGAATCAGTTATCTTAAATATTTTTTTCTCATCTTCATAATCATTAAATATTAAATTTTCATCTAATTTTTTATTTTTTATTATTTCTTTTATTGTTATCAATAAATCTTTATTTTCTTTATTTATTTTCATAATTTTTATATCTCCTTTAAACCACCATAATTTTTATATTCTTCTATCATCTTATTTAACTCTTTTATTTCATTTTCTTTCTGTTTTATAGATTCTTTATAATGATTAATATAATCTTCTTTAGTTTCTAGTATTGAAGATACTAAAGTTTCTGAATTATCTTTTAATTTGTTATAGTATTCTCTGAATAATCTTTCTATCTGTTTTAATTCCACTATATTATAATTATAATCATAACCAACTTCACTTATTAATTCAGATACCATTTCAGCTATTATTTCACTATAAACTTCATAATCTATCATATTTTCTTTAACAATTCTCATAATCTTAATATTCTCCTTTAGTTATAATAATTTTTTAAATATTCAATTTCAAACTCTAGATTCATTATAGAATCCTTCTTTTCTTCTAACTCTTTTTCATAAAACTTTATGTAGTCCTGAGGATATGTTAATTCTTCTATAATTTTGATTGAAGATATATCCTTTATATCATTGATTAAATCTTTTAAAGCATAAATAACAAGTTCTAATTCTACAAACTCAAAATTATTGTCTTGCCCCATCTGTAATAAATGATGCAATCTATTACATAAAGTTTCACTAAAAAGTTTATAATCAATGATATTTATTTCTCTATTTATCATTTTGCACCTCTTTAAATTCAACATCACTAAACCAATAAGAAGTAAAATCATTTATTTTCTTTGGTTGTTTCATACCTCTAACAACTAAAGTTGATAAGGTTTTATTAATATTTTCTTTAAATTCTCCTTCATAGCCTTTACGTTCAACAATTTTATTTTTTTCTTTATCTAACATTAAAGTTGTATCCTTAGGGGAATCAGATAATAATACTATAGGTTCGCCTTTAAATTGTCTTATTAACAATTTATCATTTTCAAATCTTTCTATTTTTTCCATTTTGTTTCTATCATCTGAATAAATCATTTTTTCTACTTCAAAGAAGAATTTAACAGTTTCAATTATATCTTTATTCTTTTCATTTACATAATAATTTACATATTTAACAAAAAATTCTCTTAATTTTTGTGATGCTTTATTATTAGCTTTTCTTATCGCTATGTCATAATATAATAAATAATCTCTTGTTTTTTGTGTACGTTGCTGATGTGAACCACAATAATAATACTCTTTAGGTTCTAAATCGTATTTAGCTAATATTTCAGCTGGAACATCTCTAAAATCCCATTTTCTTAAATATGTTGTAGGTGTAAATATTGGATATTTTGCATCTCTATCACCAAATATTGTTTTTGTGCTAAACAATACACCTTTTTCAACTTTATCACACCGCCGTCTAATTTGTTCTAATGAATATATCATTTAATACCTCTTTCTAGAATAAATAAGATACTAAAAACTCTCTAAAAGTGATATAATATATATGCGAAAATTTTAATTTTATTATTCATTTTTAGGGCAAAAAATTATCTTTTTTGTTCTTTTTTTTATTATTTTTTTATAATTTTAGTTTTTAGATTTTATTAAATTTGATACTAAACCAAATAATAAACAATTTTACTTTTCTGTAATTAAATATTATCGACTTAAAAAAAGCAATTCTAAAACTTATTTCAAGCAATTCACTACTTAAAAGAGCCAAAACTGACCCTATGAAGTACTAACAAATTATAGTTTAATTATAGTTTAATTAACATCATTATTATAGTTTATTACTTTTCTTTCCATTTCGACTAAAGTCGAACTGGAAAAAAAATTCTCTTTAACTAAAATACAATTTAATCTTTTTTTATTCTAAATTTATATCTTTTAATATTTTTATTATCTACATATTCAAAATAATAATTATACTCAATCAAATCTTTTTCTTTTAAATTGTCAATGTACTTTTTAATAGTTCTGGTTGTATTTGTTTCAGATAATCCAATATTTTTAGCTATATAACACAATTCAATATTTCGCCAGCTATAATCATATAACGTGTATCTTAAAACTAGATAAACTTTTATTTCATTACTAGTTAAGGTTAAAAGCTTTTCTATTTCTTTATCAGATAATAAAACAAAATTATTGTCTAGTTCGTTGAATTTATATATTTGCTTTAGTTCAAGATTATCATTTAATATTGTATCTTTAACAACTAGATTAAATTTTAAAAATTTTCTAACTAAATTGTTTAAATTGCTTTTGCTGATGTTTAACTTTTCTAAAAAATAGACTTTATTTGAATAATAATTACTATTGTAGATGTATCTAAAATTTTCCTCTGGATAATAAGTACTATCTTTAAAAAAAGTTAAATAAGCCCTATAATCAACATTTTTATTTGTCAAATATTCAGCTTTTGTTGATATAGGATATTCAATATTTCTATTTTTCCGTTCTTCTATTTTATATCACCTCTTTTCTAATATTCGTATTTTTAAAAGGTTAAATTTGCATAATTGCCTTTCTGTAATTAAATTATACAATAATATTTTGAATTATTCAATGTTTTATGTTGGTACTAGAATTATAAACTTAATATTATAAAGTTTAAAAATTGTAATTTATTTCTAGTTATTTATCTAAAAATAGCTATTTTTAAATATTTATAGATGTATTAATTTACCAACTTACTTGTTATTGCCTCTTTAATTTATTAAAGAAATATGAAATAGCCCCCTGTTTTATATATAAAGTTCGTATATTATTCTAGATATACTTCTTGTCAACCAACTTAGTTCGCAATATACCGAACTTTCTGTAAAATGATTTTCTTAGAAATATGATAAACATTAGAAAATGAACGGAAGAAGATTTTTTGTCAACCTAAATTTTGAACTTTCTTTTTTTTTACAAAAATATTATAAAACAATTACTTTACTAAAAAGAGAAGCTTTTTTATACAATTTGTATATTTTGAAAGTTTTTAAAAAATAAAGTTTTCTATTTCAGAAAAAATATTATTCTTATCAGTATTATTTTTACATTTCATAAAAATAATCAATATCTCAAACACTACTATTTCCACTGTTTTAAACATTTATAATTTAGATAAAATTATCATTTTATTCTTTTAAATCGATTCTAAACTTCTTAAAGGTATGAACACAAACTGAAGTATTTTAAAACCTCTTAGAATCGATTTAAACGTGTTGTTTTGTTGCTGATGACTAATAAAAAAGAGAAACTATTATAGTTCCTCTCTTAATTCCTTTTTGTATTTATAGTATGTGTTGCGTGATAGTCCAACAAGTTTCATTACTTCAACATCTGATAAAGTACCTTTGAAGTCTTTAGAGTACTTAACAATCTTTTCTTTTGCTTCAGCTGACTTCTTAACAACTAGCTTCTTTCCTTTTGCTTGTCCTATCTGTTTACCTTGCTGTCTTGCTGTTTCAATACCTTCTTTAGTTCTTTCTTGTAAGTCTTTAACTTCTTTCTCAGCTTGTTCAAACGCTATCTTTATTTGTTCTTTAGCTAAAGTAACTAAATACTCATTAACTCCCTTCAATATACTATCAACAGCTGTATTAGTTAGTTGTATATTATTGTTTAAAGCTTTCTTATATGTTGTAGTATTAATATAATTTTCTTTCAAGAATACCAACTCTACACCTTTATTGAATAATTCAAAGTATAGTTCAGTTCCTTCTATTGAATCTCTACTCATTCTACTAACTGAATCAAATACTATTGTATCTCCTTCTTTGACTTTAGATAATAGTTTTTTAAATTCTTTTCTGCCAGATACTTTAGTTCCTGTATACCGTTCTTGATATATTATTGCGTTGTTATCATAATTTAATATATTTCTTATCTGTCTTTCTATAGATTGTTTTTTAGTTGATATTCTTGCATATCCGTAAGTAGTCATTTTCTTGTCCTCTTTTCTATTTTAGTATTAATTTTGACGTTCATTAATTTTGATACTTTAATATTAATCTATTTTATATCTTTTGTCAATACTTTTAATACTAAATTGCATAAGGTTAAATTTAATACTATTTTTAATACTATATACTAGATAGTTATTGATATATATTATCAATTAGTTAATAGGGGTATTTTCATATTTAGAGTGTATTTATTTTGTGCTAAATCTTTATTAGTTGATTTATTTTAATATCTCGAATTTTTCAGCTTGTTATATTAGATTATAAAATTTTAAAGGTATAAATACATTAAGAAGTTTTTAGAAAGTCTTAGAATTGATTTAAACGTGTCAGATTTTATTGAAAAGTTGTAGGAAAACAAATTTCCCTAGATGTATAAATAGAATAGGTAAAAAAGAATAAATAATATTATTAATAAATCGCTCAAACACTACAAAATAAGTTAAAGGCTGCTTTTTATATTTTTAAGGATATTCTAGGCTCTTTCAGTCTGTAGTTCAGTCTGTAATAAATTTGATTAAATCAGCTTTAAATACTTAATATTATAGACTATAAAGTTAATTTATAAAACAATATAATTTGTAGTCTTTTCAAGTAATGTTGTAGACTGAAAATATTAAATTTATTTTCTTTAATTACTAAATTCTTGCAAATAAAAAAGAACCACTTTTAAAAAGTGGTTCTTTTTTATTTAATTTATATATTACTATCTTTTGTATCAGCATACCAAGTACCTTTTAATACTTCTTCTTTTGTATATCTAGGATTATAATGCTCTACTTGAACTTTTAAATATTCATCATCAAATTTTCTAACTAAAAGATAATGGTCTTTAAATTTATATAATAAACCTTCAGAATTTAAACCTGTACTATCAAATTTTTCTTCAATATATTCTGCACCATTATCTTCTAAATTTAAAATTATTGAATCATATGTATTTTCTAAATCTCTATATGATTTTTCATATTGCTCATATTCTGTAAGATTATCATCAAAACTATAATCGACTATATAATAAATTTCTTGCAAATATGTTATTTTTTCTTTATTATCGAAAAAGCCTATACATTGATACCATTCTAAAGGTATATCATCTAAAGCTAACGATGGAGAGTTAGCTTTTATATATCTTATATGAATACGAGAACTTCTACTATCATCAGATATTTCATCACCACTAACAGGTCTTTTTTCTTTATTTTCATAATCATAAAATTTCATTTCTGTCATTTTATTTCTTAATTCTTTTATATTATCGTTCCAATCTATATTATAACAGAAATTTTTAGATGTATTATTTCCCTTGAATAAAAAGAATCCAAAACATATACATAATACAACACCTATAGCTATAAATATTTTTTTATTCTTCATTTTTTTTCCTCCTATCATTTTTATATTTATATTATAACAAATAAAAAATACTAAAGATATACTTTCTTTTAAAAGTAATTTAATTTATAATATTGATATATATTTAATTCAAAACAGAAAGGGTGTATATTATGAACGTAAGATTAAGAAATGATGTAGGTTTAATAAAAGAGTGTAAAATAGGTTTTAGTTGGACTACTTTTTTCTTTGGATTCTTTGTACCATTATTTAGAGGAGATTTTAAATATTGCTTAATAATGATTATTGTAGCATTTTTAACTTCTGGATTATGTTGGTTTGTATTTCCATTTTTCTATAATAAATGGTATATAAAAGATTTACTATCAAAAGGTTTCTACCCAGCTACAAAAGATGATTATGCTATTTTAATAGCAAAAGGTTTTTTAATTATGCCTACAGAATCAATGGAAAATAGAAACTACAATACTAATAATACTAATGTAAAAGAAGAAACAATAAATGTTGAAATTAAAGAAGAAGCTGAAGAAATAAAAACTAATGTTGAAAATGATGTTATTTCAGATGTAAATAGTTGTGATTGTATAAATTCTGAAGTAGAAGAAAATACTACTGAAGTAGATAATGTAGAAAAGGAATTATAAAAAGTAAAAGCTAATAATTTATTATTATTCGTGTTTTTCAATGTTCCCTAATACGCCACACTGTGAAAGTGTTGTAAAATTATACAAAATAATGAATATGGCATGTCAGTGCTAAGGTAATTTATAGGTTAATATCCTTCAATCCACCAAGTTAGATATTATTCCTATAAAATAGAGGATACAATTTAGGTACTCGTTGTTATGACGGGTACCTTTTTTATTGTAGAAACAAAAATACCAAGTTTTATTGTCAAAAATATTGACAATAAAACTTGGTAATGTTATATTATAAATACAAAGAAAACTTGTCAAAAAGACAAGGTAGCTTGGAAAGGAGAAATGTTATGAGCAGAGATGAAATTTTAAGAAAAAGTCGTGAACAAATGGAAGATGAAGGTGTTATCTATGCAGAAAATACTGGAAGAAGATATGGGTTTATTGGATTAAGTATAACACTTGCAGCATATATGATTTTAGCACTATTTAATGGTGGAAACTATTGTATACCAATGAGCTTTTGGTGCGCTTTTACAGGATCAGAATGTATTGGAAGATATAAGAGTAACTCACAAAAGAGTGAGCTTTTGGGTGGTATTATATTATGCTTATCTGCAATTGCTTTCTTTTTAAGTTACGTATTGAGAGATTTATTGAAGGTAATATAAGATATGAAGAAAAATATGAAGAATGATTTAATATTAAAAAATAGATTAAAAGTAGCTCGTGCAGAAAAAAGTCTTTCACAAAGTGAACTTGCTGAAATGATAGGTGTATCAAGAAATACTATTAGTTCAATTGAAACAGGACAGTTTAATCCAACAGCCAAATTAGCATTGATTCTATGTATTGCATTAGATAAAAAGTTTGAAGAATTATTCTATTTTGAAGAACAATTTGAATAAAAATAATATTTACTTTTATTAAGTAGCTAGTCTTATGGTTAGCTACTTTTTATGTACATAATAATTAAAATTAATATAATCAGAAAATTTAAATAATATATAGATTATAAAAAATCAAAGTGCTATAATAATGACAAATAATAAATTGCTAATGAGGGGGAAATCTTATGTTTAGTGAATTAAATAAAAAATGGTATACAACTGTAATCGTTGAAAGTACAGAAGGACTAGAAGACCTTGCTAGAAAAATTGAAGAGGCTTCTGAAGAAATGTTGAAAAAACATACTTTCAAGCTAGTGACTTTTTCAATGGTTGGGACAGATAAAGCTATATTAGTATTTAAAAGATAGTATATAGGTACTCGTTGTTGTGACGGGTACCTTTTTTAATTGAAAATAAAATATTAAGAATTATCTGTTAAATTTATTGTTGGTGCATATTCTGCATAGTATAATTGAAATATAAATAAAAAATATAATTTTAATAAGGAGATAATTATATGAAAAAAATAAAATTGCTTCTGATATTTTTTGTTATTTGTTTTTCTTTAGTAGGCTGTTCTTCTAATAATTCTCAAACAGAAGAAAATATAGGCGAAAAAGTTATATTTAAATCTACAATTTCTCCAAATGAGGAGTATGTCTCATCTAAAGATGAAATAGTAAATCAAACAATAAAGATAACTCAAAATGAAGAAGGAGAGATTTTTGTAGAAGCTAGTTCGAATTCAGCATTTTTTGAAAAAATGAGTTATTCGGTGGAGTATTATAAAGAGATAGACGAAAAAGATGTAGAAGTAAAATGGCTTACTCTTATGGGAAGTGATAAGACAAGTAAAGAAAATCAGCTCTGTGTTGCTGATATTATTATAAAAGATGGAGCAGAGGTGGTTAGCGAAAGAAAGGTGAATTTCGCTAAAAAAGCTATTGAAACAATAGTTGAAGATGTTACAAGTGAACAATAAGTAATAAAAATATAATAAAGGTATTTTTTAATAAATACATAGGCTAAAATTTAAAATTATTTGAAAGGAAGAAATCATAATGGCATCAAGTAAAGAATACTTAGATTTTATTTTGGAAAATTTATCGGATTTGGAAGAAATTACATATAGATCTATGATGGGTGAGTTTATCATTTATTATAGAGGAAAAATTGTAGGTGGAATTTATGACGATAGATTTCTTGTAAAGCCAGTGAAATCAGCAATTAATTATATGCCAACAGCTAAATATGAATTGCCTTATGAAGGGGCAAAAGAGATGTTGCTGGTAGATGAGGTTGATGATAAGGAGTTTTTAACAGGATTATTAAATGCAATGTATGATGAATTGCCAGCTCCAAGGAAAAAGAAGAAAAAATAAATTGCAGTATAGACAAATCAAAAAATATAAATTAGAAAGAGAAAATCAACTTATGAAGAAAGAACTTAAACAGATATCAATTATTATTATATTTTTAGTCATTGGATGTGTGATGGGATATTTTGTAGCAGCGGAACAGATAAAACAACTTAGCAATCCTGATTACATTGCACTTTTAAATAGCAAAGGGATGTCTATTCCAGAGCCAATAGGATTTACAAGAAGTATTATTTCTTTTGGGTTATTATTTTCTGGAATACCAACTGGGATAATTTTGTATAGCTACGTATCGTCTAAATGGCTAACATCTAAAGCACCAAAGGTATTAATAGGAGTTATTGCGTTTCCTATTTATGGTTTGATTGGTGCAGTTTGTTCAATTCCTTTTATTATATATAAGGGAATTTGTATTTTTAAGAACAACGAATAAATATAAATTTATGGAGGAATATGTATGTTTTGGTCTAAGAAAAAAGAGAAGAAAACACTTGATATAAAGTTAAAGGACGTATTTTCGATTATAAAATCAGATTATGACGATGGAATTGCATTTTGCTTGATAGAGTTTATGCTAGATGACGAGATGTACACTATGGGATCTGTATTAACTCCTAATAGCGATGAAATACAAGAAAATATATATTTTGTTTTTAATGATGATAGATATGATACTTATGATGAGTTTCTAGAAAATGTTGAAATCAATGGAGTTAAGCTATCTAATTCTGATGAAGTCATTACAATTGTTAGAGCGGTAATTATTGACGGAGATGCGATGATAAATACTCCTTGGGGAGATACTAGATTAGCGAAGATGGCAATTGAAAAATAATATATTTGAATACATACAAAATAAATTAATTATGGAGTGAAAATGATTAAAAAAATATGGACTTGGAAAAAAATAATTTTAATTATAATACTTTTAATGGTAATAATAGTATTGTTAAAATCATTAAATTTAGCATTTGTTGCTAATGAGCTAGATGTGGCATTAATTTTTTTAGTAACATCTATATTTTTTATATACTTTCTTTTAAAAACTGCGTACCCTCCAAAGTTTGAATGTATGAGGGTTGTTAAGAGATATTTATCATTTAAAGAATTGAAAAATTTTATAGAACAAGAAAAATTTGAAATATTTAGAGTGGAAAATATATCAGATCCATTTGAATTATATTATTCAGACAAGTGGCTTTTTATAAATGATGTATATATTCCAAGGAAACTTATTTTGGATGGAGTTGCTATTAAAGAGTCATTTTACTCTTCATTTGGGAATATAATAATAATGACTAAAAATGGTGAAAGAATCTTTTTAGCTAAGGTAAAAAGTGAAGAAATGAATAAAGCTATTCTTCAATTAAAAAAATCATTTGTTGAGATTAAAGAAGATATCAACAATATTAAAGTCTGTAGAAATAGATTATTTTATAAGCAGCTCAAGAAAGAGTTTAGAGAAAATATTAGTAGCAAGGAAGAATTTATTAGATATTTCTGTATCTAAAAAATATTATAAATAGGTGGTGATATGTATGATTTTGATAAATCAGTTAATAAGTGCAATCCTTCAAGTAGTTATATTGATAGCTATTCCGTTTATATTTTATCTTGTTAAAGAAAAGAGAGTAAAGGGATTTTTTAATTATATTGGATTTAAGACTACTGAAAATAATGTGTTTAAATACATGGCGATAATATTTATCTCTTTTTTAGTTATAATAATATTGCCATATCTGTATCTTTACAACACAAATAGTTTGACATATACAGGGTTTACAGTTGATGCATACAAACAATATGGCTGGAGTATGCAGACAATATTAGTTATATTAATTTGGGCAGTTATACAAACATCACTATCTGAGGAAATATTTTTTAGAGGATTTTTAGGTAATAGATTATTTGAAAAACTGGGAAATGGTGGAAATATTATTCAAGCGATAATTTTTGGTGGGATACATATAGTTTCTGTTGTAGGAAAGGGAATTTTGCCAATGGTGATAATTTTTCTTCTTACAGGTGGAATTGGATACGCACTTGGATGGCTTTCTAGAAATAAAGCAGATGGAAGTATAATTTATGGCTGGATGATTCACGCAGCTGTAAATATAATTTCTCCAATAGTTGTGTTTATGTTTTTGATTTGATAAAAATTTCCTGTTCTATTAAATAATAAAAATATAAATTTTAAGATAATTAAAATACTACAGGGGGTGTTATTTTGAAAAAAGCAATTATATACATACATGGAAAAGGTGGAAATCATCTTGAATCCGAAAGCTATAAGAAAAATTGTCCAGGATTTGATATTATAGGTTTAGACTATGAAGTAGATTTTCCTTGGATTGTAATTGATAAAATAAAAAATATATACGAAGATGTAAAGAAAGAGTATGAAAAAATATATATTATTGCTAATAGTATAGGAGCATATTTTACAATGTTATCCTTGCAAGATTATAAAATAGAAAAGGCTCTGTTTATATCTCCTATTCTTGATATGGAAAGATTAATCTTAGATATGATGATATGGGCAAATGTATCTGAACAAGAGCTACTAGAAAAAGGGGAAATAAGTACTGATTTTGGCGAAGTATTATCTTGGGAATATTTATGTTTTGCTAGAAAAAATAAAATAAATTGGGAAGTTCCAACAGAGATATTGTATGCAGAAAATGATAATTTAACATCTTTAGAAACAGTAAATAAATTTGTTAAAAATCATAATGCAAATCTGACAATAATGGAAAATGGAGAGCATTGGTTCCATACAGAAGAGCAAATTTCTTTCTTAGATAATTGGATGAAAAAATCAATTAATATAGATAATCCCACTCAATTAGGTGTACAATTAAATAGGTTCTTAAAAAATATTTAAAAAAATAGGGGGAATAGATATGAATAATTTTAATATTTTTGATATAACTGGCAAAAAAATACTTGTCACTGGTGGAAGTAGAGGTCTTGGATATGGTATGGCAGAAGGATTTCTAAAAGCTGGTGCAGAAGTAGTGATAACTGGAACATCAGAAAAAGTATTCGAATCTGTTGAAAAACTTAAAAACAATACTAGTGGAGTAGTTCATGGTGTTGTACTTAACCTAGATAATGCAGCAAACATAGCATCTGTTTTTGATGAGGTTATGGAAATTTTAGATAATAGACTAGATGTACTTGTAAACTGTGCAGGAATGCAGTATCGTTGCAAGGCTGATGAGTTTCCAGTTGAAATGTGGGACAAGATTATAAATGTAAATCTAAGCTCTTTATTCAAAATTTCTCAGATTGCAGGAAGAGTGATGCTAGAACAGGGAAGTGGAAAGATAATAAATATAGCTTCGTTGACATCATTTATCGGAAGTGAGTCTATACCTGCATACACTGCAACAAAAGGTGCTGTTATGCAGCTTACAAAGGCTCTTTCAAATGAATGGTCATCTCGTGGAGTACAGGTAAATGCAATAGCTCCAGGATATATGGAAACAGACTTAACTGCAAACATGAAGAGCTATAATCCAAAACAATATGAAGAAGTAACTAGCAGAATTCCTATGCATCGTTGGGGTAAACCTGAGGATCTACAGGGAGCGGCGATTTTCTTAGCAAGTAGTGCATCTGATTATGTAAGTGGAGCAATAATTCCTGTTGATGGAGGATTTCTAGGAAAATAGATAAATATAAAAAAGAGATTATGAAAAATAAAAAAGCTATCGTGAAAATTAAAATGGAACCTATAGAATGGACACTTGTAAAAAGGTGTTTCATCTATAGGTTCTTTTTTTGTATAATTTTAATATAGAGGTGAGTAATTTATGAGTAAAAAACAATTTAGTAAAGAAGAAACATTAGAGCTATCAAAAAATCCATTTGTAAAGAATGTAAGCTGTAAATCAATAACATATACAAATGAATTTAAAATACATTTCATAACAGAATACAATAAGGGAAAAAATCCAACACAGATATTTAAAGAAGCAGGTTTTGACACTAACATCATAGGTGCAAAACGTATTAAATGCGCTAGCGAGCGATGGAGAAAGTCATATAAAGAAAATGGTATTTTGGGACTAGATGATTCTAGAGTTAATAATTCTGGAAGACCAAGAAAAAGAAAATTAACAGATAAAGAGATAATAGATAAGAAGGATGCTGAAATAGCATATCTTAAAGCAGAGCTAGAACTAGTAAAAAAGCTAGACTTCGAAGAAAGGCAGGTGATGAATAATAAGCTACCTTCGGTGAAAATATTCAAATTAATTAATGATGTAATAAATAAATATTGTTTAAAAAAAATGATAAAACATCTATGTATTGTTGCAGGAGTATCTAGATCTGGATTTTATAACTATTTAAAAAACAAGAATGTAATAAGCAAACAAGAAGAAAAGGATTTAGAAGCAAAAGAAATAATTCTTAAAGCATATAAGTTCAGAGGATACAAAAAAGGTTCTCGTTCAATAAAAATGATTTTAAAAAGTAAATTTAATATAATATTTAACAGAAAAAAAATTCAAAGAATAATGAAAAAATATGGAATTAAATGTCCTATTCGCGAGTCAAATCCAGCTAAACGTATGGGAAAAGCAAGAAAAGAACATCACACAGTTCCTAATAAATTGAATAGAGAATTTAAACAAGGTATACCAGGAAAAGTACTTTTAACTGATATTACGTATATGCCGTACGGCAATGGGAAAACAGCATATTTATCAACTGTAAAAGATTCTTCTACGAATGAAATTTTATCGTATCATTTATCGAAGAATTTAAAAATGGATATTGTTATTTCAACTATTAACAATCTCATGTTATCAAATTCAGACAAATTACATAAAGATGCATTTATTCATTCTGATCAAGGAGTTCATTATACAAGTACTATTTTTCAGAACTTGTTAAAAAAATATAATTTAGGTCAATCTATGTCTAGAAAAGGTAATTGTTGGGACAATGCTCCGCAGGAGTCATTCTTTGGTCATATGAAAGATGAAATAGATTATAAAAGTTGCAATACATTTGAAGAGTTAAAAAGTTTAATAGATGATTATATGGATTATTATAATAATGATCGTTGTCAGTGGAATTTAAAACAGCTGACTCCTATTCAATATAGAAGTCAGCTGCTTGCTGCTTAAGACTTTTTTATATATGTCCTTGACATAGGGACCATTTTAAATTTTACGATAGCTTTTTTGTTTAATTTTTATTGTTTTTATCTTTTTTATTTTTAAATAAAGCTGAAAATAAAACTCCAAGAGATGTACCAATAGCTATTCCCATTGTAAGCTAGTCAAAAACTATTCCTAAAGCTGTTCCAATTCCTAGACCTATAGGTATACCATATGCGTAAAATTCTTCGTCTTTATCATTTTTATATTTTTTATTATAATTGTTATCTTTAGTCATAGTAATCACCTCTTTTTATTTATATCAAAAATATTTTTATGCGAACTATATAAAAAAAGTTATATTTATATTATAATTATACTATATATTTGGAAAAGTATAATTATTTTTTTAATACAGAGGTGAATATTTTGAATGAAAAAATTTATTTTTCTAAACTTCAATTCACTCATACGACGTATGGTAGAGAATTAGATAGATTATTATTAGACTTGGATTCTAAAGAACTATCTTTTCAAACTTTTGAATACGTAAAAAATATGCCGTCTATTATTGGTTATGGATACTATGATGTATTTGGCGAATTAATATTAAGTGATTTTACAAATCCTGGAATACTTGTAAAAAGTTGTAAAAATAATTTTAATAAACAGATTATATCTATTGAAAAAGAGGAAAAAATAGTAACTTTTTCTTATGGAATAAAATTATCTGATTTAGAAATAAAGTTAGTACGAGAATATTGTAATGCTTTAGAGTTTGAAAAATATAGAGGTTTAGATATATATGATTATCTTGATACTGATGGATATATTGGCTATAGAGATGAAATAAGTTTAGAATTTGAAGGAATAACAAATTCCTATATTCCTAGAATAAGGTTATCTATGGATATTATTTTTGATAATGAGCATAGTTGGCCAACTGAAAAATTATATAATTATTTAATGAATGTATATATAAGAAGCAATAAAGAGTTGAAGAAAAGAATGATACCTAGATATGCATATGTAGGTTTTTAAAAATTAAAGGAATAGAGTACATAAAATAAATTATGTGCTCTATTCTATTTTTATAATATTTCTAATTTATTATCCATAAATTTCTCGTAGACTTTCTTACAAAACTGGACACTCAAGAGCTCAGTAGTATTTCTTCCAAAAGTTTCAAAGTTCTCTAAAACATCTACCTCTAAATCCTTAAAATTTTCCAATTCAGACTTTTCTATAGGTTGATGAAAAGTATATCCACCAATCTCATAGTATAGATAATATAATGAATCATCTAATTTATACCTAACCAACTTATACATAACTTTTTCGCCAGTTGCTCTATCTGTTTTAATTTCTTTTCTAAAAATATCACTATCATCTAATTGATTATATTCTAAATCTTTTTCAGAAACTTTTCGTTGAAAATTTTTAAACCTCAATTCCTTATGAATTTTAATAGGTTCAAATTTTTCTAACATATCAGATTTCATTTTATAGTATTTTTTCTCGTTATCTAATGCGTTATCATAACTATCATATTGATCTAAAAGATAGTTTTTATATTTTCTCTTTTGATTTCGCCAATTCTTTGCCCTTTTATTTATGGAATAAATAACTTCGCCGAGTATTTCTTCTGTTATTTTGTTTTGATTTACTAAATCAGAATATTTTTTAGGTGTTTTCATCTCAAAATCTCCAATATATATTTATTAATTTGAAAGATATTTATAAATCTAAAAGTATATGAATACATTATACTACAACAATTAAATGAAAAGTAAAAATGTAAATATATTTTAAAATATTCTATAAAATAAAGAAAATAATTGTAAAAGTGATTATAAATTTAGTGATTAATAATTTTTTGAAAGAAATATGTTTAATTATGTTTAATAAGGGTATTTTCAAAAACTGTTGGGAAGGTTAAATTTTAATTAAAATTAAATTCAAAAGCTTAGCAGTTAAAAATTCAATAAATCATTTTAAGGGGGTAGATATTTTGAATTTGAACAAAGGTATAGCTGCAGTTGCAATAGCAGCGATTCTATTATCAATAAGTAACTTTTCTTCAGGAGCCGAATCTTTTAAATATAAGGCTAAAAAGAAATCTAATGGCACAGAGGTAGTAAAAATAGCATCTAAACGTCATCATTCTCACACCAAATTTATTGGCAGGAATAGATACGAAACTAGCTCGAAAATTTTAGAAAGCAGTGGAAATAAGGATACATTAATTCTTGTTAATGCTTCAAAAGAAATGTCTGATGGTTTATCAGCTGCAGCACTTTCGGGGAAATTAAAGGCTGATATAGTTCCGATAAATCCAGATAATATTGATAATACTACTGAAAAAACTATAAAAAAAGCTAAAAATATAATTTTAATAGGTGGAGATAGCGCCATACCAAAAAATTTTGAAAAGAGACTTTCAGGAAAAAAAATTACAAGAATTGGTGGAAGAGATAGAGTAGAAACTTCAAAAGAAATTGCTAAGTATATTGGAAATTATAAGAAAGCATACATAGTAAATGGATATACTGGGCAAGCTGATGCAATGAGTATTGCTCCTGTTTCAGCTAGAGATGTAAGTCCTATAATTTTAACTAAACCCAACAGTGAAAGTATTGATAGTGTAAAAAATGTAGAATACAGCATAATAGGCGGAAAAGACGTTGTTTCAAACAGCATACAAGAGAGTACAAATTCAGATCGTATAGGTGGTAAAAACAGATACGAAACCAATAGAATGGTTTTAGATAAGTTTTACAAAGACAGAAAGTCTATATCATTCTGTAATGGTGAAACACTTGTAGATGCACTTTCAGGATCATATTTTGCAAAAGATGAAGGAATTGTTCTTGTCAACAGGACAGAAAATTTGAATCTTTTAGAGAATATAAATACAACTCAGCTAGGTGGACTTCCTATGGATATAAGATTTGTTGTAGCAAGTTCTTCTGGGGTAACAATAAGCGAAGTTAATACATCTAAAGATAATAAAACACCTACAAAGAAAGAAGACACTAAACCGAATAAAAAAGACGATAAAGACAAGAATATAGAAAAAAATGAACAGAGGGAAGAAGAGAAAAAAGAAAATCCTGACAAAAATAAAGGTCAAAATATAAGTAACACTTTAATGATTGGTGAAGACTTCAACTCTGAATTAAGAATGTTAAAGGGATTCCCAAAAGCTAATAAAGTTGTATTTAATAAAGGAATACCAAAAGATATAGATAAAATAAACCACGTTAAATTAGACGAAAATAAAAGTGGTGAAGTTGTTGCATATATAAAAGACAACACAGTATATATATCATCAAACAAAACAATATACGCAAATCCAGAAAGTGATTACTTTATGAATAATTTTGAAAATATAAAAGAAGTAGATATAAGTAATCTGGATACTTCAAAAGTTGT
Organism: Peptacetobacter hiranonis; assembly: GCF_008151785.1. Taxonomy (GTDB): domain Bacteria; phylum Bacillota; class Clostridia; order Peptostreptococcales; family Peptostreptococcaceae; genus Peptacetobacter; species Peptacetobacter hiranonis. Next base: position 2,282,803 of record NZ_CP036523.1, on the reverse strand, counting down.
GAATATGAAATATGCTTTTAATGGATGTAGTAGTTTAAAAAAGATAAATACAGATAAATTAGATACATCAAATGTAGAAAATATGAGCAGTATATTTGCAAACTGTACTAGTTTAGAAAGCGTTGATTTGAGTAAGCTTAATACTAAAAATGTAACTGACATGAGTGATATGTTCTTTAAATGCTCAAATTTAAAAAGTATAGACTTAAGTAATTTTGATACATCAAATGTAGAAAATATGAGTTATATGTTTGGAGACTGTAATGGATTGACTAAAATAAATTTAAATGATTTAAACACTAAAAAAGTAACAAATATGATGGCTATGTTTACAAACTGTAAAAATTTAAATGAGATAGATTTAATTGATTTGGATACAGATAATGTAGAAAATACAAGTTATATGTTCTCAGGGTGTTTAAATCTAACTAAATTAGATTTAAGTAATTTCAATACATCAAATGTAACTAATATGTCTTATATGTTTGCATCATGTGAAAGTTTAAGAGATGTAAATCTAGAAAATTTAGAAACAAAAAATGTAAATGATATGAATGGAATGTTCTATGTATGTAGAAATTTAAATGCTACTTTAAACATAGATGGAGAAGTATCTAGTTATGCTGGTATGCTCGACCATTGTGCGGTAGAGGATGGATCTAAGCTAGTTTTAAATTATACAAATAATTCAAAACCTACAGTAGAAAAAATGCTTGAAACAAAATCAGATTCAGCTAATGTTTTCTTAGGAAATTTAATAAAAAGCTCAGAAAATCAACAAACTGAAAAAACTACAGAGAATAATAAAGTAGTAGAATAAAGTTAAAATAAAGTAAACCCCTTAAGAATTTTATCCTAAGGGGTTTATTATTTTGCCCAGTTAGTGCGAATAGGCTATATATAGCATATTTTGGGGGATATATGATATATATTATTTTGTATATTTTAAGTTATTTGTGGCAACCACAACTACAGCAAGAGCCATTTGAGTCTGAATATGCTGCACCTTTGCAAGAGGAGCAAGTTTTTGCAGATGGACAACCTATACATTTTACACCACTTTTTTTAGCTTTTCTTATATAAAATGTTGCGCCTCCTATAATAGCTAGAAGTATTAAGATTACTACAATATTAGCCATAAATATCTCCTCCTTTCAAAATTTAATTTCTATATGCTTATAAATTAAGCTACTGATTTATTTCCTAAAGAGTATTCTTCGTCGAATCTCTTATTTTCTTTCATTATAAGTCTTATTATAAATGCTGCTATTGCAAGTACTACAACAAGCCCTGGTAAGAATCCCTGTCCAACTGAACCAGTAGTTATAAGTGTTCCTATCTGGTAAACAAGGAATGCAACTGTATAACCTGCAGCGAACTGAAGTCCAACTCCACCAAGTAGCCATTTTTTATCTTTTATTTCTGAGTTCATTGCACCTATTGCAGCAAAGCAAGGTGGTGTATAAAGGTTGAACATTAGATATGCTAGAGCTGCAACTGAAGTAAGTCCCATAGTTGTTGCAACTGTATTAGCTCCACCTGTTAAAACAAGATCGTCTACATTTATGAAGTTAGTTAATCCGTAAACTACAGCTATTGTACCTACGACATTTTCTTTAGCTATAAATCCTGTTATAGCTGCAGCTGCTAACTGCCAAGCTCCAAATCCTAAAGGTATTAATAATACTGCAAATGGAGAAGCTATTGAAGCTAGTATTGAAGTATGTTCCATACCTTCTGGAACTAACTGTAACTGCCAGTTGAATGACTGCATTATCTGAACTGCGGCATTACAAACAAGTATTATTGTACCAGCTTTTATTATGTAAGCTTTTGCTCTTGAGAACATAGATATTACAGCTCTTTTTAAGCTAGGTATTTTATATTCTGGTAATTCCATTATAAAGAATGATTTTCTATATTTATGACCAGTTATTTTTAATATAAGTAGAGAACTAAGTACTATTAAAAGTATTCCCACAAAGTACATTAATGTACCTACCCAAGATGCATCACTGAAGAATGCACCTGCAAATAAAGCTATTACTGGAAGTTTAGCACCACATGGCATAAATGGTGTAAGCATCGCAGTAGTTCTTCTTTCTCTTTCATTTCTTATTGTACGACAAGCCATAACGCCAGGTATAGCACAACCAGTACCTATAACCATTGGTATTATAGATTTTCCTGAAAGACCAACTCTTTTAAATATTGGATCCATAACAACGCTGACACGAGCCATATATCCACAATCTTCAAGAAGTGCTATTAAGAAATACATAACCATAACTAGTGGTAAAAATCCAACAACGGCTCCAACACCACCTATGATACCATCTACAAGAAGTGCCTGTAGGAACGGAGATGCTCCAGATACCATTTCAGCTACATATCCCTGGAATGTTTCTATCCAACCAACAAGTATATCTGCTAGGAAAGGTCCAAGTTTTGACTGAGATATATCAAATACTAGCCACATAACAACGGCAAATATTGGTATACCAAGCCATTTATTAGCTAAAACTGCATCTATTTTATCCTGAGTATTTCTAGTTTTTGTTAATACTTTACGAGTTTCAACCTGACTAACTATTTTATTTACAAATTCAAATCTTTTTCTATCGGCTTTTTCAACTTCATTTTTATCATGAAGGTTTATTTCTCCCTGATGATAAGGAGCAACCTGTTTTTTTCCTTTTGCTTCAATAGCTTTTGCAGCCACTTCTGCTATTCCTCTTTCATTAGTTGAAACAGTAGCTACTACTGGGCAACCAAGAGCTTCAGATAATTTTGCTACGTCTATTTTAGTTTCTTTTTTATCTGTTATATCACTTTTGTTTAGTGCAACTACAACTGGTATTCCAAGTTCAAGAAGCTGAGTAGTGAAGAATAAACTACGGCTAAGATTAGTAGCATCAACTATATTTATGATTGCGTCTGGGTTTTCATGTTTTACATACCCACTTGTTATACTTTCTTCAGATGTGAATGGAGACATTGAATATGCTCCTGGTAAGTCAACTGCGACAACCTCTTCAATTGCTGTAGCACAGTAGTTCTTTTTAAGAGTACTTTCTCTTTTATCTACTGTAACCCCAGCCCAGTTTCCAACGTGCTCGTTACTTCCTGTTAATAAATTGTACATAGTGGTTTTCCCACTATTTGGATTTCCTGCTAAAGCTATCCTCATGTTTTAAATCCTCCTCCTTTTTACTGCGATTAAAACCAATCCCATTAAAAATATATTTTATGATTACATTACTGCCTAAATAATTAATAAAAATAAATTTATTATATTAAAATTGCTTTTGCTAGATTTACATCTATATTGTAGCGACCGTCTTTTACAGATACTACATAGCTTTTTCCAAATTTAGAAACTACGGTTATTTTTTCTCCGCTGTAGCATCCAAGTGAGAATAAGAATGCGTTAAGTTCCTCATCATCTGTCTGTATATCTTTTATTGTATATTCTTGCTCTAACTGAGCTTTTGTTAAATCCATAATCGTTTCCTCCTCAAAATCAATTCTACAATAACAAGATAGCAAAAAGTAATAATCATTGTCAATAGAAAAGAAAAATCAAATAGTGATAAAAATGACAATTTTTATCAAATAAGAAAATAATGGCGGTAAATGATAATTTGATGCAAAAAAAGCCATAAATTTCAAAGGATACAGTATTCTTCAAAAAGTTTAATAAAAATTATTTGACTTTGCCCAAAAAAGTTGTATACTAGTTTAGTTAATAAAATATTTTGTATTAGAGGTGGTACAAAATATGCTACAACAGTATGAAAAAAATTACGTATGAGGGTAAAATAAAAACGTAATTTTATCAATTAGAGGGATTATTTATGTTTAGAGAAAGCTGAAATTAAAACCAAAAAAAGGTTTAAGATTCTCTAGGCATTTTTTATTTTTTGAAAAATTTAACCAATTTGAAAACTTCAAATAAAGCTAAGTTATAAGCAATTAATTTAATTGACTTATCTAAAATGGAGGAAAAAATAATAATGAAGTTTGCGGGAAATAAAATAATAACCTTAGCTCTTGCACTTACAATGTTTTTAAGCTCAGTTGATATGAGAATATTTGCATTTGAGTTAAATGAGAATACCGATAAGGCAGAAAGCTATCGTAGTGAAGAGAATAGCAGCCAGGATATATCAACTGAAGAAGTCGATAATGAGAAGCAGGAGGATAAACAAAATCCAAAAGAAGAGAATAAAGAGAATTTGGAAAATGATAAATACGAAGAATCAAAAGATAAAGAAAAAGAAGAATCTAAAAATAATAATGAAAAACCAAATGAAGAGAATGATGTTGTAGCTTGGCCGGATAAACCTGAATGGCTTGATAATATGAAGCCAAATCTAGATGATATAGAAATAGAAGAAAAAATTTATGGTGTTCCGGAAAAAGAAATGAAAAAGATTGAATTGATAAATTTACAAAATTTATCTATGCAAGAGGAAGCAGACCTAAATAAAAAAATCCCAGATAATCAGATAGAAAAGAATATAAAAGTGTTTATAAATGGGGAAGAGTACAAAGGAGGAAATATAACTATATCACTTGGTGATAGTTTTACATACTTGTTTGCTTGGCACCCAAAAGATAATATTGGTATTATTTGGGATGAAGGTAATTGGTTTGAAACAACAGTTTTTAAAATAAAGGGATTAAATTTACCACTAAAGTCTGAAAGTAAGTTAATAATAAATGGCATAAAAGTAGGAGATAGAATAGCTACATACGATGTAAATACGGGAGAATTAAAGTATAAAGTAGTTTTTAATAAGTATATAAGATTATTCGACCTTAATAGTATAGAGGCTATGGTACAAGGAAGTGGAAGTTTTAATTCTACTATGGATAACGTAGAAATAGATGCTAGTGGTAAAACTGGAAGTATAACAGTTACACCTAGTGAAACTATTACTCCAATATATCCAAACTTAGAAGGTGGAAAAGGATGGACACCTGTTCTCCCACCACCATTTAATAATAAACCAATACCTTTTGGAAAAGGAAAAGTATCTGATACGTCTGATGACAGTATGAAAACACCACAGATAGAGTGGAGGGTTATGTATGCTGATGACCTACAAAAGTTAGGGGAAAAATTCTTAAAGGATGGGATTGAGCCATCAGAAAGTGCAGGATATTGCATAGTAGAAGATACTTTAGATTCAAATCAGAAATTTTATAGCACAAAAGAAGGAAGATATGTAAATGCTCCTTTCTATGTAGAATTACCAATGATAACATTAGGAACAAATCATTTAGAGAATGGATCTGATGGTGATGATAAGTATGATGGAAATGAATCATTTAAAACGTATATAACAGCGGATAAATTTAAGCATATAAATGGAGATAATGCTAATAATAGTGATTTAATAAATAAAGTAATTCAGCAAGTAAAAGATACTCCATTGAGTTGGACAGTAGTGAAGGATTTAAAATCTAAAAAAGAAAAGCTCATAATAAATTTAGGTATTTTAGGTACTAAAGATAGCTCAAAGGGTATTACCTGGGAAATGGCAACAAATGAAGATAGTAAATATAATTGGGCAAAAGAAGGATTAGATAAATTAACTAAAGAAGCTGAAGAAAATAGCATAAAGTCTATTAACGGAGAAAATTCACCGGTAAAGAATTTTCAAAGAAATAGCGAGTATTTGAGAGATTTAGTTAGAAGAACATCTTTGCGGGATTATAATGACGAAGAAGGTAAGGCAAAAGCGAGAGAATGTCTTTTAAAATGGGATATTAGCTATAAATTGTGGAAAGGTGATAAAAGAGTAAAACCAACACTTTCATTAAAAGATAAGAGTGGTCGGTTAATAGTTCCTCTACCTGATTTTAGTATTATGGAAGAGGTAAAAGATTTAAAAGTAAACTCATCTGGAAAGACTATAGCAATGTCTAGTGACTACCAAAATACAGAAAAAGCATTGAAATCACTTCCAGAAGATCAGGATATTTATATAAGAGATGGTATGAAGTATAAAGAAAAATGGGAAGCAGCTGCGGAAAGATACAGAAAAACAGCTGAATTTTATAAAGATAATAAAGTATTTGGGTTTGCTATAAAGTATAAATCAGAATCAATAAACACTTCTGTTACAACATATCACAATGATGTAAAGCTTACTATAGGTGGTAAAGAGTATTCATCAGAGGATACAGTAAACGATTTAAACTTCAAAAATACCATAACCGGAAACTTTGCGCTGGGATCTCTTATTTTACAAAAGGCAGATAAGATATTTGATAATGGAAATAGTGTAGAAGATATTAAAAATGTAGAAACAAATAAAGCTGGTTTATCCGGAGCTAAATTTAAGATTTATTGCAAAGCAAATAATAAAAAGGTTACGGATATTATCAGTGACGACAATTTAGCTAGATTCTTTGATAAAGATGCAAGTCAAAGTGGTACGTCATATGTATATTCACATACAGGAAAAGATGCTGATTTAAACCTTAAAGGAGAAATTGTAGATTTAGATGTAGATGAAAATGGAAGGCTAGATGTTGAAAGGCTAGGTTCAAGTCATAAGCACTATCTAGTTGAACAGAAGGCTCCAGATGGATATTATTTAGACCAAACTCCAATTAAATTGCAGACAAAAACAGATAGAGTAGAGTACAAGCTTATTCCAAACATATCTAGATCTGTAAAACTTATAAAAAGAGATTCAACAAGTAAGCGTCCATTAGAGGGCGCAAAGTTTGAGCTTTATAAAAAAGTATCCGCCAAAGAAATAAATCTAGATAAGACTATAGATAATAATTATGTAAAAGTAATCGGCTTTAAAAGTCAGGTTGTAAATGGTCATAAAATATATTGGAAAACAGATAAAGGTTCTGATGAGTTGATTACAGATAAGGATGGAAATCTTTGCATACATAGATTAGAGGAAGGGGAGTACAAACTAAAAGAAGTTGAAGCTCCAGAGGGATATGTATTATCAGATTCAGAATATACTTTTGAATTGTCAAAAGAATTACCAACAGCAGGAAAAGGAATGGACTCTGATAAACATGTTCTTATAAATGGAGAGGATGGAGTTTTAAATAACCCTGGAACAGCAAATTTAAAAGTTACGAAGCAAGATGGTATAAGTAGAAAAAATCTTTCTGATGCAGAATTTGCAATGTTTAGATTTATAGGAACTGAGGAAGAATGGAAAGAAAATCCAGATGATATAAACAAATGGGAAATTGTAGATATATCAAATTCTAAAACAGATTATTTCTATACTCCTAATACAATAAAAGAGCATCTAGAATCAACTATAAACTATGCAAACTATCAATCTAGTATTATACCTGGTGTAGATAAATTGAACCTAGCTGCTACAGATGAAAATGGTAATTTAGAGATTAAAAATATACCTCTTGGACATTATTCAATAGCAGAAATGATTGCACCTGATAATTATACTAGAGATTACCATAGTTTTTATTTTGATATTACTCTAAAAGATGTTATAAATGATAATAATTCTGTAACCGGAAATAGTGGTAAGTATGTAAAATTGTATAATGGTTTGAGTGATAGTAGCGTTGTAGTAAAAGATAATATTATAAATAACTACAAGAAAAAAGCTCAAATAGCTTTAGTAAAATATGATATTGATCAAGGTGCGCCAAATATAGAAGGAATGGCAGTTGGCAAGCTAGATGGTGAGTATAAAAGTGGCTGGCTTTATGATGGAGCTAAGATTGAAAAAGGTAAAGGTCTTAAGGGAGCTACATATAAGTTATTTATGGAAAGAGGCGGTAGTAAAAAACCAAATCCAAATCCTGAAGAATTAAAAAATAGTGATAAGATAATAGACACAGGATTAGCAAATGAATACGATGAATGTTTAGCTATAGGTACTACAAATGAAGATGGAGTTATTAGACTTGAGGATATGAAAGGCAGAGATGGTAAAATTGAAGGTCTTAATATGGAAGAGTACTATATGGTAGAAGTAAAAGCTCCAGATGGATATATACTAGACCAAAGTCCGATATTATTCTCTATAAATGACTATGTATATCCTGAAAATGCTGAAAAACCTAGGGAGGACAGGATTCCAGGGCTAATAAAAAGAACTAGTAATAAAAAATATGGCTACGGTATAAAAATAGATAAATACGGTACTTCAAATGGAGAAAAAGTTAAATTAAGTGGAGCAGGTTTTACTATAAAAGAAGTTGGAGCAACAGAAAATTTAAAATTAAAATATAATCAAGATAAAAATATATATGAGGTTATAGATGGAGATTTTGATTCTAAAATGTACACTTCATCTGATGGAGAGCTAAAAATAGCAGGATTAAAACCAACTACAGAGTATGAGATTACCGAAGTAGAAGCTCCAAAAGGGTATCAAAAATTAGATAAGCCGATAATTGTAAAAACAGCAACAGATTTAAATGAAGGAATATTAGATGGAGATTATCTGTATGTATCTAAAGAAGTTGAAAATAGTCATCTAAAGGGTATAATGAAACTTCATAAGATGGATTCAGAAACTCAAGCTGCACTTGCAGGCGCAAAATTCCAATTATTTTATGAAAAGGTAGAAAAAATAAATCCAGGAGATCCAGACTACGATCCAAATAATCCCGATAAAGTTAGATACGTAGATGTAAAAGTTGGAGAATCAAAGACAACTGATTCTAATGGTAATGTTGTATTTGACAACTTGGATTGGAATGAGAATTATTTTATAAAAGAAATAGATTCTCCAGATGGATATATTTTAGACGAAAGTAGAATATACTTTGAAATAAATAAGGATTCATTTGACAAAGATGGTAATCCAATACCAGTTTTATTTCCTCGGATTAGAAATAAAAAAGGTGCACTTGGAGAAGTTGTTATTACAAAAGTAGATAAAAAAGATAATAATATAAGTTTAAGTGGAGCTAAATTTACTTTAATTAAAAAAATTATCGATGGTGCAGGAAATGAGCATTGGGTAGAGTATGGCGGTGAATATACAAGCAATAAAGATGGAAAAATTTATCTTATACTACCACCAGGAGAATATGCTATAAAAGAAGAAAAAGCACCAGAAGGATACCTTTTAGAAAAAGATCCTAAGCCGTATTATTTTGAAGTAAAGGAAAAAGAAGATAATTCTATTCCAGATAAAGTAGAAATAACCATCGAAAATGAAAAGGGTGAAACAGGTATATATCTTAAAAAGACTGTAAAAGACAAGGGTATACCTATAGGAAATGTTACATTTAATTTCTTCAAAAAAAGCGAAAGTGAAGAAAATAAGCTGCATTTTAAAAAGATTTCAGATGGAATATACGAGTATACATCTAATAAAAACGAAGTAGATTCTACGGATGAAGCTGTTACAAATTCTAAGGGCGAGATAAAATTAATTCTACCTAAAGAATTTATCGATAGCGATAATGCAGCGAAAATATTATATAAAGAAATAAAAGCTCCAAATGGAGTTATTTTAGACGAAAATATAAAAGAAGTAAGCTCGTTGAAATTAAATAAATGGGCTGAAATAGACGTTGAAAATGAAGTAGACGAAAGTGTAAAAGATTGTTTTGTAGAAGTAATAAAGAAAGATGAAGAAAATAATAAACCGCTAAAAGGTGTTAAATTCCAACTTTATTCCGTAGAAGGAAGTGGAACAAGTTTAAAAGAAACTAAAATTGGTACACCTAAAGAAACAGATGAAAATGGGAAAGTTACATTTGAAAATCTAAAAGTAGGTGGTAAATATCATATAGTTGAAGTCGAAGCACTTGATGGATATGCATTGGATGAAACTCATCACGAGATTATAGTAGATGAAAGTAAATTTGAAGGAAAGTTAGACTTTAAAGTGGATACTATAGAAATTACAAACAGCAAAACTATTGGCTCAGTTAAGCTGAAAAAAGTGGATGCAGATAATCAAGATGTGTTATTAAAAGGTGCTGAGTTTGAGTTGTTTAAAAAAGACGAAGATTCAGAGTGGAAACATTATGGAGATTATAGATATATCACAGATTCTAAAGGAGAGATAAATTTAAAACTTCCTTTAGGAGAGTACTATTGGATAGAAAGAGCAGCGCCAATTGGATATATGATTGGCTATGCTAAAAAAATAGAGTTTAAAGTAGAAAAAGTGCATTTAGATATTGAGTTGGCTCCGGTAAAAAATAAAATAGATCCTAGACATAATGCACCAGTAGAGATAATAAAAGTAGACTCAGATGATAAAAATATTATGCTTGAGGGTGCTGAGTTTGAACTATACTACAGAGGATTAGATGATGAATATCATTTATTCCACGCTCAACACCATATAACAGACTCAAATGGAAAGATAAAATTTGATATACTTCCAATAGGGTCTTATGCATTAAAAGAGGTAAAGGCACCAGATGGGTATGAATTGCCAGAAGGTGATAATATGTATTATTTCAATGTTGAAAAGGATAAGCAGCTTGTAAAAATTGAGATTGAAAACAATAAAAAACAAGGTGGAGGTGGTGGAGGAGGAACTACGGATCCAAAACCACCAATAGATCCCGATAAACCTAGTCCACCAATAGATCCAGACAAGCCAACTCCAGAACCGGAAAAGCCTAGTCCAGAAAAACCTGAGATAGAAGAATCTAAACCAGAGAAACCTGAGGAGCCTGAAATTGATAAACCTGATCCAGAAAATCCCGATAAGCCTGGAACAGGTGAGCAAGAATCAGAAAATCAGGATAAACCAGAAAAACCTAATAGTGGTGATAGTTCTGGAAATAGCAGTGGAACAACTACTAATAGACCTAATTCAAATGATAAAACAAATTCATCTAAAAATGATAATAAAACACCTCAAACAGGGGATAATGGAAATTTAATTGTTTGGGGAAGTGTATTTTTAATTGCATCAATTGTATTAATTGCATTGCTTAGAAAATCTAAAAAGAATAAAAAATAGCCTAGATAAAAATTGGACTGTTGCAGATTTGCAATAGTCCTTTTTTATTAATATGTTATTATGTTGAGATATTTTGGAAAAAATAATATAATAAAAGGATGAATTTTCAATAAGAACGGAGTGAGAGATAATGAAAGAACATATAAAACATGTTTTAAAGTTAGCCTTTAGTATACATGGTGATACAGCTTCTTATGATGAAATACATGAAAGAATAGTAAGTGGTGGAGAAGTTAGAGGAACAAATCTTTGTATAATGATTTTTGCAATATTTATAGCGTCAATTGGGCTTAATATGAACTCTACCGCAGTTATAATTGGTGCGATGCTTATATCGCCACTTATGGGTACTATAATGGCTATAGGATATGGAATAGCAACTGGTGATATAGATGAAACAGAGGACTCTATTTTAGGACTTTTATTCCAGGTAATTACGTGCCTTATAACTTCTGCAATATATTTTACAATAACTCCAATAACAACAGCTTCACCAGAGCTTTTGGCTAGGACTACACCTACAATATGGGATGTTTTAATCGCTGTTTTTGGTGGATTTGCCGGAATAATAGGATTTACTAGAAAAGAAAAATCAAATGTAATACCAGGTGTTGCAATAGCTACAGCACTTATGCCGCCACTTTGTACAGCAGGATACGGTATAGCTATAAAGTCGTTTAAGTATTTTGCGGGTGCACTTTATCTATTTATAATAAATACATATTTTATTTGTTTAGCGACAATAATAGGTCTTTTAATTATGAAGGTACCTCAAAAGACTGAAAGAGATGATGAGCGGAAAAAGAAATTTAGAGCAGTACTTATCAGAAATACAGCTATAATAATAATTCCAAGTTTAATTTTTGCTATGAAAATGGTTGAAAAGGAAAAAGAAGATACAACAGAGCCAATAGGAATAAGTGGAATTTCATTAGATGTAGGAAAGCTTAGTGAACAGTTGGGCGTTATATATCCTGAAGTTTCAGAAGTTAGTGCTGGATATTTGAAGGAATGGGATTCTAGTGAAGAAAAGCAGCATGAAAATCTGAATGTAATTGTATATTTAAGCAAGGATATTTCAGCAGGTAAAAAGAACAAAATAAAAGAATTTATAGATGTAGAAACAAAATTTGATAAAATTCAATTTATTGTGAGAGAATAAAATTTAAAAATTTAATAGAATAATAAAACGGGATATTGCAGATTATTGCAGTATCCCGTTTTTTATATCTATATTATATAAAAAGTAATAAACTTACAGCCATAAGCATCATACCAGAAATCAAGCCATATATTGAAAGATGGTGCTCTCCATATTCTCTAGCAGCTGGAAGTAATTCATCAAATGATATAAATACCATTATTCCGGCTACAGATGCAAATATAATTCCAAATACTGTATCGTTCATAAAAGGCATAAGTATTAGCCAACCAACTAATGCGCCTATTGGTTCAGCAAGTCCTGAAATAAAAGAATATAGGAATGCTTTTTTCTTTGAACCTGTTGCGTGATAGATTGGTATTGAAACAGAAATTCCTTCTGGAATATTGTGTATTGCTATTGCAAAAACTATTGGAAGTGCAAGTGCAGGATCATCTAATGCTGATACAAATGTAGCTAGCCCTTCAGGAAAGTTATGTAGAGCAATAGCTAGGGCTGTAAACATACCTGTTCTTAAAAGTTTTGCATTATTATCTGATTTATTTTCTAGGTCTTCAACCAACTTTAATTCGTGTGGATTTTCTTCTGAAGGAATTAATTTATCTATAATAGCTATTACAAACATTCCTGCAAAGAAAGCTACAACGGTAAGAATTGAGCCCATTCGTTCTCCTAAAGCAGATGCAATTGAGCTTTGAGCTTCTGGAAAAATTTCTATCATAGATACATAAACCATTACACCTGCTGAAAAACCTAAGCTTACAGAAAGGAATTTTTTATTTGTACTCTTTGTAAGAAAGGCTATCAGACTCCCTATAGAAGTGCTGAGTCCAGCTACAAGTGTAAAACAAAATGCTATCAATACATTATTCATAATCAACCTCCTAAAATATAAATAGTGTTTAATAAATGAAAGTGAATATTAATTATAAAATAATATGCTTGACTTTTTTTGTCAAGGTGATAGGAGAAAATGAAAAAATTAAAAAAATAAGAGATTGTTATAGAGAAGTTGATAAAAAATATCGATTATGCTCAAAGTATTGAAATTTCAATAAAAATGAGAATATAATATTATGTTATAAAAAACATTGTATTTGCAAATTTAATCCATTTATAAATACATGTGTAAGAGGAGGGATGAAAATGTACCGCAAGAGAATAATGAGGTTGGCATTGCTTACATTAGCAGGGAAGGTCATAAGTGATGCTAGTGGAAAGAAAAAAAATAATGTAAATGTTCCTGATTTTATTGGGGTGGTAGAGGTTAAGCATAGTATAAAAGGTAGAATAAGATATAGAGTACCTAGATTAAAGGGAGATAATACATTAGCTGATTATATAACAAGTCAGTTGTCAAAAGTGAAATTTATCAGCCATGTAGAAGCAAGTGCTGTAACAGGAAGCCTTTTAATAAATTACGACTATAATCAGATAGATCCTAATATGCTTACTGCAGCTATTGTAAAGCTTTTGAGTTTAGAAGAGGAAATTAATAAGAAAAAAGATGCTTTAGTTACTAGAGAGCTATCAAATATGAAAGAAGTATTAAATCTAGCTGTTTACAACAAGACTAAGGGGATATTGGATATAAAATCAATCTATTTGATAGCAGTTATGATATTTGCAATTAGAGGAATAAGAACTGCTCCAAGAATGCTACCAAATGGATACACAATGGCTAGATGGGCATATAAAGAAATATAGTTTGTTGAGGTGTAGAATGTTAAAGAAAATTGTTATATCAAAATTAATGAAAATAAAGGTAGCTCACAGTATTCCTGGGAGAATTAGATTTAAAGTATCTTCTTTAAAGGATATTCCAGAAGAGTATATGATTTACGAAAAATATTTACATCAGGCATTGAAAAAATTGAACGGAATAGAAAGTATAGATGTGAATAGAGTGACTGGAAGCATATTAATTACCTATGATATTAAAAAAGTATACGAAGAAAAAATATTAAATTGGATTGAAGTAATAAAAGAAATAGGATTAAGAAATTTAGATTTAATAGAGAAATACGGAGAAAGTAATACAGAGTATGTTGTAGATACTATTGAGCAGCAACTTGATGAAGCAATAAAAAAATTAGCTTAAATCTCATGAAGGGAGGATTAAAAATGGGTAGAAACAACCTATTACTAAAAAGTACTATAAAGCATAGAATAAATGGAAGAATTAGACTTAGATGTGAAGCTTTAAAGTACCTTTCAAATTATAAAGATGAGATAGAAGAAAAGATGAAATCATCATCATTTGTAGATACTGTAGCTGTTAATACGGTTATTGGTTCAGTTCTTATAAATTATAAAGAAGATGTAGACGAAAATAGAGTAATAAACTTTATAGATGGAATAATAGCAGAATACGATATAAAGGTATTTGCAGCTATGAGAGAACAGCAAAATACAAATATGGAGATTTCAGAAAAGAATGATGAAACATCTGCAGATATATTAAAAAGATTAGGATTAAATGCGGCTGTACTTGGATATTCAATGGCAAAAGGTAGATTTGGATGGGGAGATATTTATAATGTTGATAGATACGGAAGATATGGTAGATTTTTAACTTTACCTGCACTTGCATCTATATACCTAAACAAGGGGCTAATTGAAAATGGTGTATTTGGAGCTATAAAAAATAAAAGATTAAATGCGGATACTCTTACACTTACATCTATAGCAGCCAGTTTAATGCTTGGAAATGATAAGTCTGCACTTATGATAACTCTTTTATCAGATATTGCAGAACTTATGACAATATATACAATGGAAAAAACAAGAAATTCTATAAAAGAAATGTTCTCAGTAAATGAGGAAGAAGTATGGACAATAGATGAAAACGGAATTCTTAAAAAAGTATCTATAGACGATATTGAAAAAGATGACAAAGTAGTTATACATACTGGTGAAAAAATCTGTGTAGATGGTGAAGTATTAGACGGAGAGGCTGTAGTAGATCAGGCATCTGTTACAGGGGAGTTTGTTCCAGCTGTTAAAAAGCCTGGAGAAAAGGTGTTTGCAGGAACAGTTGTTAAGACTGGAAATATAACTGTTAAAACAGAAAAAGCTGGAGATGATACAGTAGTTTCTAGAATAATACATTTAGTAGAGGATGCAGCATCTAAAAAAGCGCCAATACAAGATTACGCAGATAAGTTTTCAAACTATCTAGTACCATTTAACTTTTTATTTGCGGGAATAATTTATATGGCTACAAAGAGTCCAGCTAGAGCTTTAAATATGATGATAATAGACTACTCTTGTGGTATAAAGCTTTCTACAGCAACAGCATTTTCTGCTGCAATAAACAATGCAGTTAAGAATGGTGTCCTTATAAAAGGTGGTAACTATTTAGAAGCTATGTCAAATTCAGATACATTAATACTTGATAAAACAGGAACATTAACAGAAGGAAAACCAGCTGTTACAGATATAGAGGTATTAGATTCTGAGTTGAGTGAAAATGATGTTTTAAAAATAGCAGGTGCTGCTGAAGAAACATCGTCTCATCCTATGTCTACAGCTATAATAACAGAGGTAGAAAAAAGAGGAATTGAAATACCAGTACATGGGCCAGTTATAACGCATATAGCTAGAGGTATGGAAACTGATATAGATGGTGAAAAAGTTTATGTAGGAAGCAAAATATTCCTAAAAGAAAAAGGAATAGATATTAAAAATGTAAAAGAAGCTGAAAAGAAATTATCTACAGCCGGATCAAACTTGATTTATGTTGCTTATAGTGGAAAGGTTTCTGCAATAATCGCAATAAAAGACAAGATGAGAGATAATATGAGAAAAGCTATAAATAATATTAGATATCAAGGTGTAGACGATATTCTTTTATTAACAGGAGATTTAGAAAATCAGGCAAAAGAAGTTGCTACACTTATGGGAGTAGATAGATACAAGGCTGAGCTGCTACCAAAAGATAAGGCAGACGAGGTATTAAAATATCAGGCTAATGGCTCTAGAGTTATGATGGTTGGAGATGGAATAAATGACGCTCCAGCGCTTGCATACTCAGATGTTGGTATAGCACTTGGTGGTGGAAGTACAGACGTTGCAATGGAAGCAGCGGATATTACAATACAGGGAGATAACCCTATGATGCTACCTACAATAATAGATTTATCTAAAAAGACTATGAAAGTGGTAAAAGAAAACTTTGGAATGGTAATAGGAATAAATAGTGTAGGACTTATACTTAGTGCAGCTGGAGTACTTCCTGTATTTTTCGGAGCAGTACTTCACAACTCAAGTACAATACTAGTAGTTGCCAATTCTCTTAGATTGCTATTCTTCAATATGGAGAGAGGGGTGTAAAATATGAACAATCCCACTATAGTTATCGCACATAAGATAAAAGGAAGAATAAGAATAAAACTTTCTCATCCTCTTAGAAATGGAGAGGAATTGATGAAAAATCTTGTAAAAAAGGATGAAATATATAAAGCAAATTATACAGATATAACAAAATCAATTCTTATAGAATATAATCCATATCGTATATCTGAAGATGAAGTGATAATCAGAGTGATAGCTCTTTATTCAAAGAGTTATGATATGATTCCAATAAGATTGATATATGAATCAAAAAAGAAAAATTTACCTCCAATGGCGTGTTATTCACTTGCAATGCTTGGAATAGGGGGAATATCTAAGTACATAACAATGAACCAACGAATATCAGATTTTATTAATTGGGCAGTTGTAGGTACAACTATTGGAGCTATTGGTGAGCATGCATACAATGAAATAAATGAAAGAGGTTATTTTGATCCAGAAGTCGTTTCTGTTATGTATTTAATAAATTCTGTTACAAAGGGTGAATTTTTACTTCCGTCGGCTGTTACATGGTTGACTACATTTGGAAGGCATTTGATTGAACTATCTTATAGTGGGCTTATGATATCTGTAAGAGAGTTTAAAAATAGAGATGGAAATAAATACTTTGATGTATCAGTAAAGACAGATAATGAGTTGTCAAAAGGTGCGGGTATAATTAGAGTATTTTTGGAAAGGTTTATAGAATTAGAAAGAAATTCTATGGGAAAATCGTTTATGGTTTCTGATAGAGGGATGACTGGTTATAGTGGAAGATTATATTCTGATGGAATAGAAGATAATTCTTATATTGGAATGGATACTAGAAGCTTAAAATTATACAAAGATGCTATAAAATAGTGAAAAATATGGCAATAAATTAAAATTTATTGATAAATAAAATAATAGAAGGAGTGATAAATATGCTAAATGGAATAAATAAAGACCATTTAACTGGTGCATTAGTAGGTGTAGGTGTATGTGCTGTTGGGTATTATGCGTACAAAAAAAATCAGGAGAAAGTAGATAATTTTTTAAGAAATCAGGGAATAAATGTAGCGAGTGATAATCACAAGGAATTTGAAGCTATGAGTCTTGAAGAGCTTATGGAAACAAAAGAAACAATAGAAGATATTATAGCTGAAAAAGAAATGTTAGTTCATGAATTACCAAAAGAAGCTTGTGTTGAGTAGAAGATAGTTTAAATTATTAATCAAAAAATTATATAGCTGAATAGAAATAATAAATCGATGATACGTTATAAGCTAATCTATCATCGATTTATTTTTTTGATTGTGCTAAAAAATATTTTTTTGAGAAAAAAGTGAAGCATAGGATAAAATCAATGAAACAACTGAAAACACTGATATAAAGTTGTAGGTTGCTAGAAAATGATTAGTATACAAATAAAAATGTATAAAAAATTATAAATATATGGGAAAATTATGAAAAATAAATTTGTTTAACAAGATTAATATATTTTTTATATTGATAATAGATAAACAATAATAAACTTATATCCTAGAAATGTTAAATAATATAGACAAGTATATTGGATAAGTGGTAGCATTTAAACTATCAGGGAGAAAACATAATATTGCAAAAAGTTTCATAAAAGGAATTTTACTTTAAATTAAGATTATTGATACGGAATTTATAAGTTTTGTGAAAACGATATTTTGTGTTAACTTCTTGACATCACAAATTGAGGGATTTGTGTATAGAAAAGTAGGGTGATTTTATAATATTATATTGGATGGTTGGGACTTAAATAAGGGAGATTTGAGTCCCAATTAAACGGATGGCATAAAATCACATTGGAATAAGTAATTAAATTTGTCGATAATCACTTATGTGATTGGAAATATATAATACACTAATGGAGGATTTTTATGTCAACAGAAAAATAGAAACATCCAAAGGGACTGTGGCTTGCTAATATAGCAACAGGTGTACAGTGCCACTGTGGATATGCGTTCTCATCTATATTCATACTTTTCATGACTGCAGATGTTGCGCAGAACGGTTTAGGTCTTAGTGTAGCTAAGGCATCATCAATAATAGGTCTTTATACAGCAATAAACTATATGGGATCAATATTTGGAGGATGGATAACAGATAACTATCTAGGAATTCAGAAATCATTAATTTTAGGTTCATTCTTAAATGGTTTAGCATTTATCGTTATGTTCTTCGCTCCAGCAACAGTAGCTGGTATATGGTCAGGTCTTATAATTCTTATAGTGGCCGGTATGTTCTTTAAAGGTCAGATAGGTGCTCTTATAGGTTCTCTTTACGGTCCTACAGAGTTTACTAGAAAAGATGCGGCTTTCGCATTATACTACATGGCTATAAATATAGGTGCATTCTTTGGTCCAATAATATCTGGTCTTATAGCAGATCAGTGGTTCGCTGAAATAGCAGCTACAGGTGAAATAGTTTCATTTGGATATAAATATGTATTCTTAATGAACGGTATATTAATGATAGGTGTATCTATATTCATATACTTAACAGCTCCAAAACTATTAGGAGATGTAGCTAAATACCCAGTTAATGGTAAAGGTGCAGCTAAAGAAGCTAAAGAAGCTGGTAAAAAAGAAGTTGTTGAACATCAGCCTTTAACTCAGACTGAAAAGAAAAGAATATTATCAATGGTTATATTATTCGTATTCGTTGTATTATTCTGGTCAGCATGGTTCCAGACTCAGTCTTCATTCTCAATATTAATGAATGACTTAGTTCAGAGACAGTACGGAAGCTTTACTATACCTGTTCCATGGTTAGTTGCTTACAACTCTATACTTTGTGTTATATTTGCTCCTTTAATGGCTAAATTATGGTTAAAATTAGGACAGAGTAAAAGAGGAGATTTATCTATACCAACTAAAATGGCTTTAGGTATGTTATTAACTGCATCAGCATTTGTAGTTTTAATATTAGGAATAAGAACTCTTGGTGGTGTATTAGATGGAAGTGCAAAAATGAGTATATTATTCGTTTTATTAGCATATTTCTTATTAACAATAGGGGAACTTTGCATATCTCCAATAGGTATGGCTATGTTCAACAAACTAGCTCCAGTAAGATATGGATCACTTGCAATGGGTGCTTGGTATCTAAGTAACTTCTTTGCTAACCTATTATCAGGTAAATTAGCAGGACTTACTTCAACAATGGGATATGTTCAGATATTCGGAACAATATCAGGAGTGCTTATAGTATTCGCAATAATGCTATTCATATTAAGAAAGAAACTTGTTAAGTTAATGGCATTAGATGAATTTAAAAATAAATAATATTGATAAAAAGTGTAGCGGTTATCCGCTACACTTTAAATATACACTTTACTAAAAAAATTTTAGTGATAGAATATAAAATAAATATATTTAATAAAGAAAGAGGGCTTTGAAATGTCAAAAAATCTTTGGACAAAATATAATGATTGTCAGCTTAAAGAATTAGAAGAAGTAAATGAAAAATACAAAAAATGCTTAGATGAAGGTAAAACAGAAAGAGAATGTGTTACTTTATCAATAAAAATGGCAGAAGAAGCAGGATATAAAAACATCAAAGATGTAATAGATGAAGGTAAAGAATTAAAAGCAGGGGATAAAGTTTACGCTGCTTGTATGAAAAAATCACTAGCATTATTCCAGATAGGTAAAGAACCTATATCTCATGGTATGAACATATTAGGAGCGCATATAGATTCTCCACGTATAGATGTAAAACGGAATCCTCTATATGAAACAGATGGATTTGCATATTTAGACACTCATTACTACGGTGGTATAAAAAAATATCAATGGGTAACAACTCCACTATCACTTCATGGTGTAGTAGCTAAAAAAGATGGCTCTGTTGTAGAAGTTAATATAGGTGAAGACCCAACAGACCCAGTATTTGTAATAACTGACTTATTAATACATTTAGGAGCAGCTCAGTTAGAAAAGAAAGCAGCTACAGTTATAGAAGGGGAAAACCTAGACTTATTAATAGGAAACAAACCTCTTTCAGAAACAGAATTAAAAGAAGATGAAAAAGATGCAGTAAAAGCAAATATACTAAAAATATTATGTGAAAAATATGGAATGGAAGAATTAGATTTCCAGTCAGCAGAACTTGAAATAGTTCCAGCAGGAAAAGCTAGAGACTGTGGTATAGATAGAAGTATGATACTTGCATATGGACACGATGATAGAATATGTTCATTCCCATCATTATTTGCTATGTTAGAAGTTGAAAATCCAGAAAGAACTTCTTGCTGTTTACTAGTAGATAAAGAAGAAATAGGAAGCATGGGTGCAACAGGAATGCAGTCAAAATACTTCGAAAATATGGTAGCAGAACTTGTTGCATTAACTGAGGGAGATTCAAATGTAAAAGTTAGAAGAGCTCTTCAGAATTCAAAAATGTTATCATCTGATGTAAGTGCTTGCTATGACCCGTTATTTGCAGAAGTATTTGAAAAGAGAAGCTCAGCATTTTTAGGAAAAGGTATAACATTCAATAAACACACAGGTGCTAGAGGTAAAAATGGATCAAATGATGCAAATGCTGAATATATAGCAGAATTAAGAAAAATAATGGATGAAGCAGATGTAGAATACCAGATGGTTGAAATGGGTAAAGTAGACGCTGGTGGCGGTGGAACAATCGCCTACATAATGGCTAATTATGGAATGCAGGTAATAGACTGTGGTGTAGCAGTGCTTAATATGCATGCCCCATATGAAGTAGGAAGCAAAGCAGACATATATGAAGCAGTAAGAGGTTACAAAGCTTTCTTAAAAAATGCGTAAAAATAAATAACTGAAAAATATTAAAACTGTCTCTGAAATTAAATTCGAGTTTGAATTTATGAGGAGGCAGTTTTTTATTGTAATAAATAAAATTAGTAAAATATAAGCATATATATTTTTAGAGTATTTAATTTTGATATATTTATGATAAAATAAAATTAATAATTTTAAAAATATAAAAGGTGATTATATGGGAAAAAAAGGAAAATTTATTTTAATATTTGGATTGATTTTTGTCTTATTTATTTCTGGAATTATAGTTTTTAAGAATAGAGAGGATAGAATAAATCAGGCAAATAAAGAAATTGAACAACTTGTAGAAATGAAAGAATACGATAAGCTTAGGACTCTGTTTATGGATTATGAAAAAATGAACAAAAATTTTGGATTAACAGAAGAAGAATGTGTAGAAATAAAGAGTTATTTTTATATGTTACAAATGTACAAAGAAAAAGATTATGATATGGTATATTCTATTTCAACAAATTTAAAAGCTGAAAAATGTTGGATTTTTAAAAATGATGTAGAAATATTTGTTAAAGAATTTTTAGAGAGTAAAGAAGGTATAGAGGAAAGGAAAAAAATTGAAGATAGGGAAAAGTTAGCTCAAGAAATAAAAAATCTTAGAAAAGAGATGGGAAATTGGGGAAGAGAGCATATTTCAGAAATTGGACCGTATATAGGTATGCCAGAGAGTTTAATAAGTAAAACGATGCTTGGATATCAAGATAAAACTGAAAATATAAGTTTTGAATACAGAGAAGATATATATATTTATGAAAAGCACTACATGTGGAAAGATGACAAAGAAAATGAAATATGTAAGGTTATAGTAGGTCAAGAGGAATATGAGTATGAGCCAGTAGTAAAAGAAGTAGAATTTTTAGGAAGTAATTGGGAGAAAAAATTATTGTACAATGGAGAAGATGAAAATCTTAAAAAAGAATTTACAATAGGAATATATACTGGAAAATTGTACGAAGAAAGTAATCATGGTGGATACGATAATATAAAAACTGATGTGGAATTAATAGAAGAGTATATTGATGAATATGATGTATATGAATATTCTGATGCAGATGAGTTCTACTATGATCATAAAGATGATTTTGAGGGTTACGAAGATGCAGAAGGATATTATGAAGATGCTTGGTCTTTGATAGATGAAAATACAGAATATCTTATAAGATAAAATTTGTAAAAATTTACAATTTTATGTAGTATTGCAAAAATAACATTAAAAAATAAAAGTAAATTTATTAAAAAATAAAAAATTCTTTACTTTGGAAAATGTTTTGCCATTAAAAAATTAAAGGTAAAAAGTTAAAAATGTTGAAATTGTGAATAAACTATGTTAATATAAATATACTGTTGTTTTTTTCATAGAAACAACTCCTTTTTTTAGTTTTTTAACTTTATTAAAATCGAAAAAGACTTTCGACAATAGTAAGCGTATAAAGAAATTTGTGCGTCTGAGGTAGCTAGTCTATCGAATATACCACTTGAATTGCTGGAAAGTCCTAAAGCCAATTAAACTACAGCATAATGATGAAATAAGCATAGGTGTGAATGTTGTGAAAACAGAAAAAATTAATTGGATGGTATATGGTTAAATCCTAAGTACTCGGTAATGGATGATCAGCAGCTAAGATTCGAATAGAATAAAGTTCAACGACTATCCCTCTTGAGGGGAGTAAGCTCAAGCGAGCTGAAGTGGGTGGCTCTTAACACATAATGGTGAAGAAGAAGATATAGTCTGTGCTTATGTGAAAACATAAGAAGTTCAAGATGAATAATCTAGGAACTGCATAAGAAGTAGCGAACTTATGTGAACAAAATCTTAAAATAAAAATAATATATGACTATTCTCTACTGCATTACTTTTTGCTAATATAGTATATATTTTGGTAAAAAGTAGTGTAGTACAGTGGAGATAATTCGGAAATAGTCGGTTAAGTATTATTTTTAAATTAAGAGTCAGGGTTTGAGTCTGGTAAACTTGAATTACGAAAAGAGCGTGAGAAATCACGCTCTTTTCATTTTTTGTAAAAAAACTGTTTGCTATAATAAAGTGTGATATACTCGTATTATAGAGAAAGGAGGTGTTAAAAAATGTATTTAACAATAAAACAACAATTAAAAAAATTAAAAAAAGATGAGTATTTGACGTTAAGAGAACTTTCACATATAGCAAAAAATTTAGCTAATGAGGCTCTATATAATATAAGGCAGGTTTATTTTAAGGAAGATAAATATTTAAGTTATAATGAAAACTATAATCTATTAAAAGAAAGCAAAAACTACAAGTTATTAAATTCAAATATGGCACAACAAATAATAAAAGAGGTAGATGGTTCATTTAAGTCCTTTTTAGCTTTATTGAAATTATCTAAAAAAGGTGAATACAATAATAAAATAAATATACCAAAATATTTGGCAAAAGATGATTTTTCAACACTTATAATAGGATTTGTAAGAATAAAAGATAATAAACTTAAAATACCATATTCATATCAATTCAGAAAAAATCATAATTATATAGAAATAAAAATTCCACCAATATTAAGAGATAAAAAAATAAAAGAAATAAGAATTGTTCCGAAAGCTAAGGCTAGGTTCTTTGAAATTCAATATATATATGAAGTAACCGAAATTCAAATGAAATTAAATAAAAATAAAGCACTGGCTATAGATTTTGGAGTAAATAACTTAGCTACTTGCGTTACATCTAGTGGAGAAAGTTTTATTATAGATGGTAGAAAATTAAAATCGATAAATCAATGGTATAATAAAGAAAATTCAAGATTAGAAAGTATACGTGTCAAGCAAGGATATGAAAACAAAACAAATAGACAAAATAAGAATACAATAAAGAGAAATAATAGAGTTAATGATTATATTTCAAAATCAGCAAAATTAATATTAAATTATTGTATTAAAAATAAAATAGATTGCATAGTATGTGGTTATAATTCAAATTTTCAAAAGGATAATAATATAGGCAAGATAAATAATCAAAATTTTTATAATATACCATTTGGAAGGTTGTATAAAAAAATAGAGTATTTATCAAAACTATATGGGATTAAATTTATTACTCAAGAAGAAAGTTATACTTCTAAAGCAAGTTTTTTAGATGGAGATTTTATACCTATATTAGAGGAGAACGATAATAAAAGAATAAAATTCTCTGGTAAAAGAATAAAAAGAGGATTATATCAGGCTAAAAATGGTGAATTAATAAATGCTGATGTGAATGCTGCATTGAATATATTAGTAAAAAGTAAGGTTGTGTCTTTAGATAGACTATACTGTAGTGGCGAACTGAATACGCCTTTGCGTATCAAAGTAAGTTAATTATTTTGAACGTAATAAATTTTATATCAAAAATTTCAGGGTTTGAGTCTGGTAATATAAATAAAAGAGGCTGTAGAATAATTATTTTATTTTACAGCTTTTTATTTTACATTAAAGTAAAATAATGTGATATTATAATAAATGGATAAAAAAAGAGGGGGGGGGAATTCTTGAAGAAAAAGGATAATACACAATTATTGTTATATGAACCAAATGTATATAAATCATTCATAATACTAGCATTGCCAGTATTTGGTGCTAACTTTATGAAAGCTTTCAATGACCTTGTAGATACATTCTTTATAGGTCAAATGCAAAACTCGGTTGCAGCACAGGCGAGTATTGCGCTTACTTGGCCGATAATAAATATATTTGTATCGTTTCAAATAGGGCTTTCGATAGCGGGGGTAGCTGTCATAAGTCAGTTCTTAGGAGCAGAAAAAGACGATGAAGCTAGAGAATACGCAGGAATACTATTTGTACTTTCTGTTGTGTTGGGTATAGCTATAAATATAATCTTATTCTTAATATGTCCATCCGTTATCAGAGGGATGGGTGCTACTGATATGGTATATGAATACTCAGTTCAGTATGTAAGAATAAGATCTATGGAAATGCTATTTGCATTTATATTTGCTTGTTTCCAGGCTGTTAGACAGTCCCAGGGAGATACTGTAACACCGGTTATTCTACAGGTAACTGCTGTTATGATAAATATAGTTCTGACAGGTGTATTTGTAAAAATACTAGGACTTGGTGTATTTGGAGCAGGTCTTGCAACTGTTATAGGTCAGATTGTAATTTGCCCAGCTTGTTTATACTATTTATTTATTAGAAAAGAAAATTTAAAACTTAGAAGAAAAAATCTAAAATTAAAAAATTGGGACAAAGTGAGAAAACTTACATTTATAGCAACTCCATCAGCAGCAAGCCAGGCTCTTAGCTCATTTGGATTTTTAATATTAAACACACTAATACTAGACTATGGTGCAGTTGTAACAGCGGCATTCAGTGTAGGAAATAAGATATCTAATATGCTTCTTATGCCAGTACTTGCAATAGGTTCAGTACTTGCAGCGTATGTTGGTCAAAATATAGGGGCAGGAAATATAAAAAGAGCTAAACAAGCATATAATGTAAGTAGAAACCTAAGCTTGTGGATAGCGATAATAGGAAGTTTAATAATATTCCCACTTAGACAAGAAGTAATTGCACTTCTTACAAATGATGCAAACACACAAAGAGAAGCTATAAACTATATGATTTGGGTACTTGTAACAATGCCACTTATGGCTATGTTCCAGAATTATGTAGGAGTATTTAATGGTTCTGGTAATACTAAGTATTCATTTATAATGGAAACCGCAAGACTTTGGGTTGTGCGTTTACCAATGATTTTATTATTGAAAAACTTCACAAACTTTGGAAGTGATGGTATATGGTTTGCAATGAATGCAAGTAATTTAATAATAATAATACTTGGAGCGATACTTTTAAGAAGAGTAGATTTCTCAGCAAGTATATCATCGGGTAAAGAAGAAATAACTTTATAAAAAGATAAGTATTAGGCTATCATATTAAATATTATTTAATGTGGTAGCCTATTTTTATTTTGATAAAAAATTATTAATAAAGTAGAACAAATCCAAGAAAAATTATATAATAGAGATAGATTGAATATTAAAATATTCAATTCACAAATAAAAATAGGGTTAATTTAGGAGGGCAATGTTATGATAATTACTGCTAATAAAATTATTACAGGTGATGGGAAAACGATTTTAAACAATTCTGCTGTATGCATAAATGAAAGAGGGATAATAGAAACAGTAGGAACATTAGAAGAAGTAAAGGCTAAATATCCAAACGAAGAAATAAGAGATTTTGGAGATGCTACAATAATGCCAGGAATGTTTGATATGCATGCACATCTTGGATACTGGTATAGTCAGCCAGATAGTTTTAACTACAATGATCAAATGATAATGATGTATGCACTTCAGCATGCACAGGCTGCATTTACAAAAGGTATCACTAGTGTAAGAGATTGTTATTCTCCACATGGAGTATGTAAAACTTTAAAACTAGCTGAATCAAAAGGATTTATAACTATACCAAGAATAACACATGTTGACGCAGGAATGTGTATGACTGGTGGACATTGTTGGGATGAAGTTGTACAGGTTGACGGTCCTTGGGAAATCAGAAAAGAAATAAGAAAACAGATGAGAGATGGTGCGGAATGGATAAAACTTCTAACTAGCCACCGTTCACATATACCTGAATTTACTCAGGAAGAATTAGATGCAGCTGTTGATGAATGCCACAGAAGAGGAATAAAATGTGTTGTTCACGCAGGAACACATCCATCAATACAGATGTGCATAGATGCAGGATTTGACACAATAGAACATGGAACATTCTTAACTGTTGAACAGGCAGAACAGATGAGAGATAAAGGAATAGCTTGGACTCCAACAATATTTGCATACACTTACTTATATGAAGTATGTAAAAAGAATATAGAAGAAGGAAATGCAGATGTATTCAATGATCCTGTTGCAGCTAAAGAACAGAGAGATTACGCATACTATGAACCAGCTTATGAATCATACAGAGATAACTTCAAAAAATTATACGACACAGGTGTAACTGTATGTACAGGTAGTGATATGGTAATGTATGGAGCACCAGTATTACCAATAGCTGAAGAAATGAGTTACATGGTAAAATACGGAATAACACCAGTTCAGGCTGTACAGACTTCAACTTCAAATCCAGCAAAAGTTCTTGGAAAAGGCGATGAACTTGGATTAATAGAAGAAGGATATATAGCAGATATAACAGTAGTAGATGGAGATTTAAGCCAGAACATAGATTGTATAAAAAATATAAACACAGTTTATCTAAATGGAAAAGCTGTATACTCTGATGGAGTAAGATTTATATAATAATTAAAAATTAAATTTTGTGAAATATAAAAATCATTTATAAAATATAAAGACTCTAAGAGCAGTTTGTAATTGCTTTTGGAGTCTTTTTTTAGAAATAAATTGCGAGCAGTTCATATTGACATATATCGATATATTAAATATAATATAAACTATCAGGAGGGATAGAAATGAACTCACTACATACAAAAGAAATAAAAATATTTAAAGCATTAGGCGATGAAAATAGAATAAAAATATTAGAAATACTTAAAGATGGAGAAAAATGTGCTTGTAAACTACTTGAAGAATTACAGATAAGTCAGTCTACACTTTCTCACCATATGAAAATACTTTGTGATTCAGGAATAGTATTTGGTAGAAAAGAAGGAAAGTGGATGCACTATAGTATAATAGAATCTTCATTTGATTCAGTGTTTGATCTTTTAAGTGATTTTGCTGCATCGGCTAAGCTAAATGCAGATAACAGCTGTGATTGTGAGAAATAATCTAGTATGTGAAAAATAGTCATATATATAATAGAAGAAATTAAAGTCATCTATATTTAGGATGGCTTTTAAAAATATTTATATATCGATATATATAAATATATAGATTTAAAATTCAAATATAAAAAAGAAAGAAGGAAAATTATGTTTATACAAAATCAAATCTTGGGAATGAAATGGATAAGTACCCTAGTAGGAATGGGACTAGATAAATTGGGGCTTGATAGTAATTCTACAGTATATGGAATACTTCAATTCTTTATATACGATGTGATTAAAATATTTATATTGCTATCTGTGTTGATATTTGTAATATCATACATTCAAAGCTATTTTCCACCAGAAAAAACGAAAAAGATATTAGAAAAATTCAAAGGAATAAAAATTAATATACTTGCAGCACTTTTGGGAACAGTTACGCCATTTTGCTCGTGTTCATCAATTCCGTTATTTATAGGATTTACGAGTGCAGGACTTCCTTTGGGAGCGACATTTTCATTTTTAATATCCTCTCCACTTGTAGATTTAGGATCACTTGTGCTTTTAATGAGTATATTTGGAACTAAAATAGCTGTTGCGTATGTAATAGTAGGGTTAATTCTTGCTGTAGTAGGTGGATTGATTATAGAAAAATCTAATATGGAAGAGGAGATAGAAGAATTTATAAGAAAAGCTCCAAATATTGACTTAGATATAGAAGAGCCTACAACAAAGGAAAGAATATCTTTTGCAAAAGAGAAAGTATTAGAAACAGTTAAAAAAGTTGCTCTATATATATTTGTAGGTGTTGGAATTGGAGCGATTATACACAATGTAATTCCAGCAGAATTTGTGGAAAAAGTGCTTGGAGCTGAAAGATGGTACTCTGTACCTATAGCAACTGCAGTTGGAGCTCCAATGTATGCGGATATATTTGGAACAGTTCCAATAGCAGAGAGTCTATTTGCTAAGGGAGCAGGACTTGGAACAGTTCTTTCATTCATGATGGGTGTTACAGCGTTATCTCTACCATCTATGATAATGCTTAGAAAAGCAGTAAAACCTAAATTACTTGGACTATTCTTTACTATTGTAACTATTGGTATAATATTAATAGGATATTTATTCAACGTATTTGGATATATGTTGATATAGTGTTGAATATGTTGATAAAATTAGCTAAAAATAATAAAATTTTGAGGTGAAGATATGGGACTTTTCGGATTTGGAAAGAATAAGAAAAAAGATGAGATAGAAAAAGAAGTTATAAAAGGAGAAAATACTAACCTAAGCGATAAAAAAGTTAGCATAAAAGTGCTTGGTGAGGGATGTGAAAAGTGCGATAAAGTAAATGATAATGTAAAAGAAGCTGTTGAAATATTAAATCTTGATGCAGATATTGAAAAAATAGAAGATTTAATAGAAATTGTTACTTATGGAGTAATGTCTACACCAGGTATTGTAATAAATGAAAAAGTAGTATCTGTTGGAAAAATACTGAAAACCGATGAAATAGTTGAACTGCTTAAAAAGAATATATAGATAAGAGGTGAAAATATGCTAAAAATAGCTTTTATCTGTGTTCATAATTCTTGTAGAAGTCAGATTGCAGAGGCTCTTTGTAGAAAATACGCATCAGATGTATTTGAACCATACTCAGCTGGAACAGAGCTTAGAGAAATAAATAAAGATGCTATAAGATTAATGAAAGAAATATACGATATAGATATGGAAGAAAATCAACACTCTAAATTAATGAAAGATATACCAGAGGTAGATTTAATGGTTTCTATGGGATGTGGAGTATCTTGTCCAATAATAGGAAGAAAGTTTGATGAGGATTTAAAACTTGAGGATCCAACAGGAAAAGGTGACGATAAATTTAAAGAAATTATCTCAGAAATAGAAAAAGATATAATTGAATTAAGAGAGAAATATAAAAAATATCAAAAGGTAGAGCACACTTTTGAGCCTGTATACGATGAAAATTCAAAAGTATTAATACTTGGAAGTTTTCCATCGGTAAAATCAAGAGAGCAGAATTTCTACTATGGACATCCTAGAAATAGATTTTGGCAGGTGATTTCAAATATTACAGAAACAGAACTTCCAACTACTATAGAAGAAAAAAAGGAAATGCTATTAAAAAATAACATAGCAATTTGGGACGTTATAAAATCTTGTGTTATCAAAGGTTCTAGTGATAGCAGTATAAAAAATGTAGTTGTAAATGATATAGCTAAAGTTGTAAAGAACAGTAAAATAGATAGGATATTTGCAAATGGAGATAAATCTTTTAAATTATACAAGAAATATTGCTCAGATGTGGGAATAGAAATAGAAAAATTACCTTCTACAAGTCCGGCAAATGCAGCTTTTTCTATAGAGAAATTGGTAGAAGATTGGAAAGTAATTAAATAAAATTAAATTTAATAGAATATAAATAATATGCTGTTACAAGTATTTTGTAGCAGCTTTTTTATTGAAAGGACTATATGTGCCAAGAGTGAAAAAATTATAAAAAAGTTGTAAAATAATACTGTAAATAAAAAACTAAAAAGGGAAGTGTAAAAAATGTTAAGAATTGATGAAAAGCTAAAAAATCTAGTACCAGACTGCATGGTTGGAGTAGTTGAAGCGGAGGTAAAAGTAAAAGAAAGCTCAGAAGAGCTAGTAAATTTATTAAATGAAGAATGTGAGTTACTTAAAAATAACATAAAACTAGAAGAATTAGCCTCAGAAGAAACAATAGATGCAAATAGAAAAGCATACAAAGCTTGTGGTAAAAACCCTTCAAGATACAGAACATCTTCAGAAGCGCTTATAAGAAGAGTACTTCAGGGGAAGGGAATATATTTTGTAAACAATATTGTAGATATAAACAACCTAATATCTATGAAAACTAAGTTCTCAATAGGATCTTACAATACAGAAAACATAGGAGAAAATATAGTATTCACTGTAGGAATAGAGGGCGATGAGTACAAAGGTATTGGAAAAGATATGGTAAACGTAGCTAATATGCCAGTTCTAGCTGATGAAGAAGGAAAATTTGGTAGCCCTACAAGTGATTCAAGAAGAGCTGCTATAGATGAAAATGCGGAAAAAATAATGATGTGCTTATTCTCATTCTCAGGAAAAGATAAATTAGAAAGTGGAATGAATGAAATAAAAGGACTTCTTGAAAAATATGCCGATGGAAAAAATATAAAAACTAATATAGTAGAATAATAGTGATAATATAGTCTATGTAAAATTTAGATTGGATTGAAATACATAATAAACTATAAAAAATATAGAATAGGATTTAGAATTATGATTAATTACTTTTGCTATGATACAGAAATAGGAAGAATAAAAATATCTGAAAAAGACGAGAAGATAATCGGACTTGTATTTTCTGATTATAAAAAAGAAGATGAAATAGAAAAAGAAACAGATGCTATAAGAAAAACATATCTACAATTAAAAGAATATCTGTCTGGAAAAAGAAAAAACTTTGATATTGAAATAGAGATGATAGGTACTGAGTTTCAAAAGAAGGTATGGAAAGAACTTTTAAATATTCCATATGGTGAAACTAGAAGTTATAAAGATATAGCGATTGCAATAGGAAACGGAAAAGCTTGCAGAGCTGTTGGTAATGCAAACAACAAAAATCCAATTGCGATAATAGTTCCATGTCATAGGGTTGTTGGCAGTAATGGAAGTATGACTGGATATGCAGGAGGACTTGATATAAAAGAGAAGCTATTAAAAATAGAAAAATGTAGTGTGTAGTCCTCACTTAACTCAAATTTAACTTAAATATTATATTATAAGATAATAGCAAAAGGTTGAAAATAGTAGCCTTTCAAAATATAAATTTGAGTAAAAAATGTAGTCAAACTACATTGAATGGAGGAATGGATATGGAAAGAGAAGAACTCCTTTTTCGTATAGCGACAAAATATATGGCACTTAGCAAATCTGAGAAAAAGGTTGCTGATTTTATAAAGAATTTCAATGGAAAAGCAGAAAAACTTACAATGAAAAAAGTAGCTAAAGAAGCAGGTGTAAGTGAGCCATCTATAATGAGATTTTCAAAATCAATAGGTTTAGATGGATTTAATGAATTAAAATATTGCCTTATGAAAACTAAAAAAGACGATGAGGGTACTATGAAGCCACTGCATGGCTTTGATATAAATAGAGAAGATACAATTGATATGATTCCAGGAAAAATTGTAATGACTGTAGAAAATCAAATTAATAGTATGCTCGAGTCGATATCATTAAAAAGCTATTCGGATATGATAAATTGCATAATAAACGCTAAAAATGTCGATATATATAGTGTTGAGAACTCTGTATCATCTGCAAATGATTTAGCTACAAAGCTGCTTTATCTTGGAATAAATGTAAAAATGTACACAGACTCATACTTACAGAAGATAAGTGCATATAATCTTACTAGTGAAGATGTTGCTATAGGAATATCTTATTCTGGAAATTCTAAGGACACAGTTGAAATGATAAAAACAGCTAAAAAAAGAGGAGCTACAACTGTTGTAATA
Organism: Peptacetobacter hiranonis; assembly: GCF_008151785.1. GTDB lineage: Bacteria > Bacillota > Clostridia > Peptostreptococcales > Peptostreptococcaceae > Peptacetobacter > Peptacetobacter hiranonis. Next base: position 2,250,209 of record NZ_CP036523.1, on the reverse strand, counting down.
ACAAATTATAAAGATAGCAAAATAGTTAAATACGCAGATATATTGATATGTACTAGTAGTGATCAGATGCTTTATGGAGATGCAATATTCTCTAGAGCTATACAACTTGTAATAAACGATATGATTTATATGGGAATAATACACAGCGATTACGATAAATACATAGAAATCCTAAATAAGAATGAAAAAGCAATAAGAAACAGAGGATATTAAATAGAAAAAATTAAAAGTAAATGATAAAAAATGTAGTGAAAATGTAGTTTTACTACATTTTTTTTATTGCTCAAAATGAGTATTTTACTACTTTTTTTTAACATAGATTTTATTGAATGGGCTGTTTTTCTAGTCTATACTGAGTTTGTGAGCGAGGCAAAGAAAGTTAATCGTTGAGATAGAAAATATAAGTTAAAAAAACTAAAAGGAGAGAATAATATGTTAAAACTACAAAATATAAAGAAAAGTTTCGATGGAAAAGAAGTATTAAAAGATATAAGCATAGAAGTTGGTGATGGTGAAATAGTTTCTATACTAGGTCCATCAGGATGCGGTAAAACAACATTATTAAATATAATTTTAGGACTTACAAATCCAGACTCAGGAGAAATAAACTTCAACGGAGAGGATATAACAAGAGTTCCTATGGAAAAAAGAGGATTCAATATAGTGTTCCAGGATTACGCATTATTCCCAAATTTAAATGCTTATCAGAACATAACATACGGACTAAAAAATAAGCCGGGAATATCTACTCAGGAAGAGATAGATGACTTTATAAATCTACTTGGATTAAAAGAACATTTAAATAAAAAAATAGAGCAGCTATCAGGTGGTCAGAAACAGAGGGTTGCACTTGCGAGAACTCTTGTAATGAAGCCAAAAATACTTTTACTAGATGAACCACTTAGCGCACTTGACGGTGTAATAAAAGAGTCTATAAAAGAACGTATAAAAACAATAGCTAAAGAATTTAACCTAACAATAATAATAGTAACACACGATCCAGAAGAGGCATTAACTCTATCAGACAAAGTTCTTATAATAAATCAGGGAAAAATATCTCAGTATGGAAACCCAGAAAATATAATAAACGAACCAGGCAACAATTTTGTAAAAGAATTCATACTTAATCAGCTTGAAATAAAGAGAAACAACATATTAAATCTATTTAATATGGCAAATCAAATATCTGCCGTAGAAGGAGCGATGTAGTATGAAGTTAAAAACACAGAAAGAGATAAAATCAATATTCGCAGTATTATGCGTAGTATTTGGATTTTTTCTAATAATTCCGCTTTTGTTTATCTTTAAATACGCTTTTGTCGGGGATTCTGGACTAACAATCCAGTTTTTCTCCGATGTATTTAAAGAGAAAGGATTTACAACGGCGATATTTAACAGTTTAAAAGTATCTGCAATAAGTGCGTGTATATCTACAGTTCTTGCATTTATATTATCTTATACAGTTCAGTATACAAATGTAAAAACTCCGATTAAAAAGCTGATAAAATCAGCTGCTGTATTTCCAATGTTGCTTCCAACAATAACTTATGGATTTGCAATAATATATTCATTTGGTAAACAGGGATTAGTAACGACTTTATTAGGTAAGCAGTTCTTTGAAATATACGGATTAAATGGACTAGTACTTGGATTTGTAATATACACGCTTCCAATATCATATATGCTAACGTCAAATACTATGAGGTATGTAGATAAGAAATTCTCAATAGTATCAAGAGTAATGGGTGACAAACCTTTAAAAACATTCTTAACTACAGTATTAAGACCATTAGCAGGAACACTTGCAGCAGCATTTGTTCAGACATTCTTCTTATCATTCACAGATTTTGGGATACCAGCATCGATAGGTGGAAAATACGACACAATAGCATCAGTACTTTATTCAGAAATGCTAGGATCTATACCTAACTTCAACAACGGAGCAGTTGTAGCATTAGTAATGTTAATTCCTACAGTAGTTGGTATAGCGGTACTAACATATCTTGAAAAATACAATATAAGATATCAGAAAATTTCTGAAATTGAAATAAGAAAAGGCACAGTTAGAGATACAGTGTGTGGAATTCTTTCGGTATTAGTATGTGCAGTGATAATAATACCATTTGTGGTTATATTCATAGCTCCATTTGTAAAAATGTGGCCTTATGATATGAATCCAACAATAGATAATTTTACAAAAATAATAAAAACAGCAAATCTAGGAGAAGTTTATCTTCATTCAATAGGAATAGCTGCTGCTGTTGCAGGAATAGGCATGATACTTACATACGCTGCAGCACTTGTAACAGCTAGAAGTCAGATAAATAAAAAAGCAAAATCAGTAATAGAAACAATATCTCTGATAACAAATACAGTTCCAGGGATGGTAATAGGTATCGCATATCTATTAATGTTTACAGGAACGAGTTTACAAAATACATTTACGATAATAATAGTTTGTACAATAGTACATTACTTCTCAACACCGTACTTAATGTTTAAAAATTCATTATCTAAAATGAATTCATCTTGGGAAACAACAGCAATGCTTATGGGAGATAGCTGGATTAAAACAATAATAAGAATAGTAACTCCAAACTCATTCTCTACAATATGTGAGGTAATATCTTATTACTTTGTAAATGCGATGGTTACAATAAGTGCAGTTGTATTCTTAGTTGGGGCAAAGACAGCTACAATAACTACTAAAATAAAAGAACTTCAATACTTTGCAAAATTCGATGAGATATTTATCTTATCGATAATGATACTAACGACAAACATAGTTGTTAAAGTGCTATTCCAGGCACTTGCAAATAGAAAATCAATAAAAGAAAAAAGAGAAAGCGAAGAAAATAACAAAGGAGAAAAAAGAAAAATGAGTTTAAAGAAAAAATTAGCACTTCCACTATTATGTTTAACACTTGCAGTTGCACCACTAGCAGGATGTAGTAAATCAGTAGATGATCAGGTTGTAATATATTCAAATGCAGACGAAGAAGCAGTTGAAGCTATGTCAAAAGCACTTGATGAAAACGGATACGATGGTAAATATACATTCCAGACATTTGGTACTTCAGAACTAGGAGGAAAACTTCTTGCTGAGGGAACAAATATAGAGGCTGATATGGTAACAATGAGTTCATTCTACTTAGATAGTGCTCAGGAAAAAAATAATATGTTCGAAAAAAGAAACTACGATGTAAAAACATTAGATGGAATAGAAGCAGCAGATTTCTACGCACCTATAACTTCTCAGGAAGGGGCGATAATAGTAAATACAGAAATGCTAAAAGAAAACGGATTAAAAGCTCCAACAAGTATAAAAGACTTAGCTAACCCAGAATACAAAGGATTTATATCTGTAACAGACGTTGCTAGTTCATCTACAGCATGGCTTTTAGTACAGGCTATAATAAGCGAATACGGTGAAGTTGAAGGAAAAGAAATACTATCAGCAATATATGAAAATGCTGGAGATCATATAGAAGAATCTGGTTCTGCACCACTTAAAAAAGTTAGAGCAGGAGAGGTAGCAATAGGATTTGGATTAAGACATCAGGCAGTTGCTGATAAAGAAGAAGGTCTACCAATAGATTTCATAGACCCAACAGAAGGAAACTTCTCATTAACAGAATCAGTTGCAGTTGTTAAAAAAGACAATGCTGAAAAAGCTGAATTATCTCAGGAAATGGCTAAATGTATAATCGAAAATGGAAGACAGTACTTAATAGAAACTTATCCAAATGCAATATACGAAGGCGAAAAAACAGATAACAAAAACCATTCTAAATATCCTAAGACATTCTCTGAACCATTAACAGCAGAATTACTAGAAAAACACATAAAATTCTCTGACTCATGTAAATAGTATTAGAGATTAAAAATTAATAAGCGATATAAAATTTTAAAATTATAAATAAATTTAAAGAAAGATTGGAAAGAGGGAAAGATTATGAATTACAAATTATTAACACCAGGACCACTTACAACAAGTGAAACAGTAAAGAAAGTTATGATGGTAGACCATTGTACATGGGATAATGATTATAAAGTTATAACACAGAAAATAAGAAAAGACTTACTTGAACTTGCAAATGCACCAGAAGAAGATTACACAGTTATATTAATGCAGGGAAGTGGAACTTTTGGAGTTGAATCAGTAATAACAAGCTCAGTTGGAACAGATGAAAAACTTTTAATATGTGAAAATGGAGCTTACGGAAAAAGAATGAAAGATATAGCGAATCACGCTGGAATAGATGCAGTTGTCTACAGCGAGCCATTCAATAAAATACCTTGTGCTAAAAAAGTAGACGAAATACTTAATGAAGATAAAGAAATAACTCATGTATCTATGGTACATTGCGAAACAACTTCAGGAATATTAAATGATATAGAATCTGTTGCAAAAGTTGTAAAAGAACATGGAAAAACACTTATAGTAGATGCAATGAGCAGCTTCGGTGGAGTTGTAATAGATATGGAAAAATTAGGAGCAGATTTTATGATAAGTAGCTCAAATAAATGTATACAGGGTGTTCCAGGATTCTCATTCATAATAGCTAAAAAAGAAGCACTTAAAAAATGTGAAGGTAAAGCAAGAAGTTTAGCACTAGATCTTTATGATCAGTTTAAGACTATGGATATAGATGGAAAATGGAGATTTACATCACCAACACATGTAGTATTAGCATTTGCTCAGGCAATAAAAGAATTACAGGAAGAAGGCGGAATTGCTAAAAGATATGAAAGATATCTAAACAACAATAGAACTTTAATAGCAAAAATGGAAGAATTAGGAATAAAAACTTACATAGATTTAGAACATCAGTCTCCAATAATAACTACATTCCTTTATCCAGAAATACACAACTATTCATTTAATGAAATGTACGAATATATAAAAGAAAGAGGATACGCAATATATCCAGGAAAAGTTACAGAAGCTGATACATTTAGAATAGGTAACATAGGTGAAATATACGAAGAAGATATGATTAAACTAGCTGAGATAATAAAAGGATTCATGGAGGAAAAAGCAAATGAAATGTAATAAAACAGAAGCAGTAATATTCGATTGGGCAGGAACTACAGTAGACTATGGATGCTTTGCACCAGTTCAGGCATTTGTTGAAGTATTCAAAGAATACGGAGTAGAACCTACTATGGAAGAAACTAGAAAACCAATGGGAATGCTTAAATTAGACCATATAAAAACAATGTTAAAAATGGAAAGAATAAACTCTGAATTTGAAAAAGTTCATGGAAGAAAACCTACAGATAAAGATGCAGAAGAAATGCACGAAATATTTGAAAAAAAATTATTATCAATACTTCACAACTTTGCAGAACCAAAACCATACGTTGTTGAAACTATAGCAGAACTTAGAAAAATGGGTGTAAAAATAGGATCTACAACAGGTTATACTGATAAAATGATGGAAATAGTTACAAGAGAAGCAAAAGCAGCAGGATATGAACCTGATTGCTGGTTCAGCCCAGACTCTACAAATGGAGTAGGTAGACCAAAACCATACATGGTATTTAGAAACCTTGAAACATTAGGCGTAACATCTACGGAAAATGCCATAAAAGTAGGTGATACAGTATCTGACATAAAAGAAGGAAAAAATGCTGGACTACTTACAATAGGAATAATTGAAGGTAGCTCAGAAATGGGACTTACAGAAGAAGAATATAACGCACTAAACGAAGAAGAAAAACAAACAAACTGCGAAAGAGTAAGAAAAATATACTTAGATGCAGGTGCTGACTTTGTAATACAGGATATAAGAGAAATCCTATCTTTTATAAAATAAATAATTAGACTCTCAACAAAAAAAGACTGTTGCAAAAATTGCAACAGTCTTATACTTCTATTAATTAAGCTAATATCATTTTAGTTAAGTCCATTGGATCAACTATTTCTCCGTCTTTGTAAACTCTCATGTTTCCTGAAGCTATTTCGTCTATTAATATAACTTCGTCATTGTAGAATCCGAATTCGAATTTTATGTCGTATAATTCTAATCCTTTTTCTTCTAAGTCTTTAGCAACAACTGCAGTTATTTTTCTAGTTCTTTCTTTCATCTGATCGAACTGTTCCTGAGTCATTATTCCTAAAGCTTCTAATCCTTCAGAAGTAACTAATGGGTCACATCTTTCATCGTCTTTTAAAGTAACTTCAACGTAAGCATCTAATTTAGCTCCGTTTTCTATGTATTCTCCGTATCTTCTTATGAAGCTTCCTACTGCTCTGTAACGGCATATAACTTCTACACCTTTACCGAAAACTTTAGCTGGTAATACTTCCATAGTTGATTTTTCTATGTCAGCGCTAACGTAGTGAGTTTTTATTCCTGCTTCTTTTAATAATTCAAAGTAGTGAACAGAAGTTTTTAAGTTTTCTCTACCTATACCTTCTATTGTTAAACCTATTGAGTTTTCACCTGGATCGAATACTCCATCTTTACCAGTACAATCATCTTTGAATAATAATTCAAAATTACCGTTGTCTAATTCAAAAACGTCTTTAGTTTTACCTGTGTATACTTTTTTCATGCCTTTTCCTCCAATGAATATATAAAAATTAATTATAGTCTTTTTTATTAAATCCGAAAAGCGTTCGGATTTTGAGGGTGTTTTTCCCTTTTTCAAAATCTATTATAACACAAAATAGTCAAAAAGTTGAACTTTTTTTGAAAAAAATTAAAAAAAGTTCACTGAATATAAATCTGTTCTTCTATGTTTTAATAGTGGAAGTTCACTTCTTACTTTTTTAGTGTACTCTTTATCTATATCCGCATATAATATGCATTCGTTTTCATCTGCAGCAGCTATTATATTACCCCAAGGGTCTGAAACCCTAGAGTTTCCAAAAGCTACATAAGATGCAGATTCATCTCTAGCAGGTGCAGCGCCTACAAAATAAACCTGATTATCAAGTGCTCTCATTCTTATAGAAAGTTCCCAATGTGCAGGTCCAGTAGTCATATTAAATGCTGCAGGAAGGATAATAAGTTCGGAACCTTCCAAAGCCATTAAGCGAGAAAGTTCGGGAAATCTTATATCATAGCAAATAGCTACACCTATTTTTCCGAACTCTGTATCGACAATAGTTACTTTATGTCCGGAAGAAAGTGTATCAGATTCTTTAAAAGATACCCCTCCTTCTACATCAATATCAAAAAGATGCATCTTTTGATGTTTTCCAATAAGCTCTCCATTACGATCAAATACGAATGAAGTATTGTAGATATTTCCATCTTCTAGCTCTGGAATACTTCCACCTACTAAATAAACTGAGTTTTTCTTTGCTGCATTGCTTAATGATTCAGTAGTTTTTCCTGGATATTCCTCAGCAAAAATAGGGAAGTAACTATTTTCGTAAGGGCAGTTAAACATCTCTGGTAAGACTATAATTTCAGCACCATTATTAGCGGCTTCATCTATCATTTCTAATGCGTGTGATATGTTTTTATCTTTATCATCACAAACCTTCATTTGACAAACTGCTATTTTCATTTTTACCTCCTTTAAAAGAGTAAAATATTTTTGAATTTTTGAAATTTATATATTATCTGTATTATATCATAGAAAAAGTCTTGTAACTGTTGAATTTACACAAAAATAAAATTTTTGAGTGAATAATTTTCTGAAACTATAACCAAAAACTATAGCTAAATATGTAATCTATAGAAATGTATAATTTATGCCGAATTGTAGTGATAAATGTTGTATAATTGTCTAGAGTTGTTAAAGGAAATTATTCAATAAAGATAAATTTATTGTTTAAAGTTGTGTAAAAAAAGTAAATAAAGGAGGGAAAAAAATGGAGAGAGATTTTGAGGATATAGACAGAATCCTCAACTTTGCTGCTGAGGCTGGGAGAAATATGCTGAAATGTGGCGGTGAAATATATAGAGTAGAGGATACAATACAAAGGCTTTGTATGGCATTTGATATAGATAATGCTGAAGTATTTGCAACGCCTACCACATTACTATTATCGGTGTATAAGAATAAAAAAGTGTATTCAGTGGTAAAGAGAATAAATGAGAGATCTACAGACTTGAATATGATGAAAAAGATAAATGCTTTGTCTAGAAATATAGCTTATGAAAAGCTAAGCATAGATGAATGCGAAGAAAGATTAGAAGATATTTGTAAGAAAGAGAGTTACTCATATACCGTTACTATACTTGGAGCAGGACTTGTGACATCTTGTTTCTCTATCTTATTTGGTGGAGGAGAAATAGATTTTATAATGTCTTTTCTTGTTGGAATGGTTACAAAGATGTTACAGGAGTATTTATCTGAAAAGAGCCTTAACGAATTTTTTGTTAATATAATATGTGCTGCATTTATAGCTATGTCATCTGTTGTGTGCGTAGAAGGTGGAGTATTGAAAACTATGGACTACATAATAGCAGGGGTTATAATGCTTCTAGTTCCTGGATTTGCACTAACAAATGCTATAAGGGATATACTAGATGGTCAGCTTGTTGCTGGTACAGCTAAATTATCAGAAGTAATATTTAGTGGAACTGCAACTGCTGTTGGAATGGCATTAGTTTTAAACTGGTACTTGAGAGGAGGATTCTTTTAGATGATAAGAATATTAATTGAAACTGTAGCAGCATATGGTGTAGCTGTAGGGTTTGGAATACTATTCAATATAAAAGGTAAAAGCCTTAGAGTAGCTGGTGTAGGAGGGTCTATTGGTTGGTTTGTATATAAAATAACTTCTATATATATGGGATTTGCACCTGGAGCTGCATTTTTTGCTGCTGGTGTATCATTTAGTGTATATTGTGAAATATGTGCGAGAGTATATATGATTCCAGCTACTATACTTAGTGCATGTGCATTAATCGTACTTGTGCCAGGGTTTGGTGTGTATCGTTCAATATATGAATTTATTCTTGAACACTATGTTACAGCAGGAAATGTTATGACGGAAACACTAGCATCTGCTGGGGCATTAGCACTTTCATTGGTACTTGTAACATCAATATTTAAGAATTTCCACTTGGCAAAATTCTTGAAAAAATTCAATATAACATTAAAGAAGAAAAATATATAACGAAATATAAAATTTATACGTCAAATATACTAAATTAACCTAAAAATAACTAGATTAATGTATGCAGAGGGTATATAATATAATTCTGATATTAGAAAACGAGAAGGGAGGATAAACAGTGATAGAAAGAAATTTTTACAAAGATAGAAAAGCTAAATTATACCATCATAATGAAGAAGAAATACATCTGAAATCATACCTATTTGGCAATGGGATAAGATTAGTATCAGTATTGGCTGGTATAACGTGTCTAGCATTACTCTTTGAAAATAGTAGAATGGACAATACAAGTATAGTTGTACTTTATGTACTTGCTGCTGTATTAACTGCTAGATTTACAGAAGGATATATTTTTGGAACAATAGCTTCGGTATCATCAATGTTTATATATAACTTTTTCTTTATAAACCCTCGTTATACATTTGCTGTAGAACAAAAGATGTATACACTTTCTTTTGCCGTTATGGTTGGAGTATCTCTATTGGCAGCAGGTATAACATCTAAGCTTAAAAAGAAGGTCGAGGCTGAAAAAATACAAGCTAAGAAAATGGAGATGCTGTATCGTACAGATGGATCGTTCTTAAAAGCTAGAGATAGAGAACAGGTTGTTGAAAACTGTGGAGAAAACCTTGTAAACATACTTGGAAAGACAATATTAATAACAATAGCAGATGAGAGAAGAAACCTTATGGAGCCTCATGTGTATATATGCAATAATAATGGAAGTGAAAATTTATTTAAATTAGTAAAAGAAAGAGAAATTATAAAAGAATGTTTTAGAACTGGTAAGACTAAAGGAGTAGGTGTAAAGGTAGATCCTTCTACATACAAAAAAACAGGTATAAAGGAAGAGGGAAGTAATGCATATTATGTTCCTATTAAAGGAAACTACTTAACTCTTGGTGTTATCGGTGTTGCTTGCTATAAGAGAGAAATTCTTTCTGATGAGGAAAAGAAAATTATTAAGATTGTAGCAGAGCAGACTGCAATCGCTCTTGAGAGAGAAAATATTTATGCGAGAAGACATCGTGCTATTATCGAAGGAGAAGGAGAAAAACTTGTTCAGAAGATTAATAGAATTACAGGAAGTGATTATGCTACTCTTGATGATTTCTTGTATGATAATAGTACTGTAAATAAAGTAAATGATGAGAATTAGATATAAAGCAGAGAGAAAATTTTTCTCTCTGTTTTTTTATTCACGAAACAAGTATAATAGACTTAACAAAGAAAATAAAATTTCTAAAAATTAAAAGTTGGGGGATGTTAAAAATGCTACTACTTAATAAATCAGACATAAAAAAAGTATTTACAATGAAAGATGCAATAGAAGCTGATAAAAAAGCGTATCAGGCATTCAGTGAAAAAGATGCTGTAGTTCCAATAAGAACAAATTTAGGAACAGTAAGAGAAGGAGAAAGCATGTTATTCATGCCAGGATATGTAAAATCATTAGATTGCGCAGGAATAAAAATAGTATCTGTATTCCCTGGAAATGCTGAAAAAGGAAAACCAGTTGTTCCAGCGACAGTTATATTAATGGACGCAACTACAGGTGAAGTTATATCTGTGATGGATGGAACATATATCACTCGGGTTAGAACAGGTGCGGCATCAGGTGCAGCAGTTGATCTTCTTGCTAAAAAAGATGCAAAAGTTGGTGCATTAATAGGTACAGGTGGACAGGCTCCAGCTCAGTTAGAGGCTATGCTTGCAGCTAGAGAACTTGAAGAAGTTAGAGTGTTTAGCAGAAATAAAGAAAAAAGAGAAAAATTTGCTGAAGATATATCAAAAGAATTAGCTTCTTATGGAGCAAAAATAGTTGCTACAGATTCTTCAGATGATGCGATAAAAGATGCAGATGTTATAGTATTAGCAACTACATCAGAAGTTCCAGTTATAGATGGTAATCTTGTAAAAGAAGGAGCATTAATAAGTGGTGTTGGTTCGTATATGCCTAACATGCACGAAATAGATGAGGTTAGTATAAAAAGAGCATCTAAAATATTCTGCGATTCAGTAGAAGCTGTACTAGAAGAAGCAGGATGTATAATAACTCCTCTTAAAAAAGGAATAATATCAAAAGAAAATGACTTAAATAAAGAATTAGGCGATGTTGTAAGTGGAAAAATACCTGGAAGAGAATCAGATGATGAAATAATAATATTCAAGAGCGTGGGAATCGGAGTACAGGATGTTGTAACAGCTCAGATGATTTACGACAGAGCTATAGAAAAAAATATAGGAACAAATTGGGAATAATATTATTACTTTCAATAAAACACTTGTTTTTAGGAGGAAGTTTAGCATGAGTTTTGATAATGAAAAATGGTATTATATGGAAGATGAGAAGGATGGTAGCACATATAGATATGTGTTAGGAGAAAAAGGTGAAAATCCATTAGTAGTATTTGGAATTAATCCAAGTACTGCAACACCAGAAAAATTAGACCAAACAATGATAGTAGTAAAAAGGTTGGTGGATTCAGAAAATAATGATTATGATGGATATATTATGCTAAATCTTTATCCACAACGAACAACTGATCCATCAGGATTACATGTTGAAAAGAGTGATTATGCATATGAAAAGAACCTAGAGGTTATATCTGGATATATTAAAGAACTAACTAGAGATAAAAAATGTGTTGATATTTGGGCTGCTTGGGGCGGAAATATTGATAGACGTGATTATTTAATAAAAAGTTTAGTGGATATAGAAAATATGATACGTCCATATTCTGTTAGATGGCTTGAAAAAGGTAAATATAAAAATCCACATCATCCACTATATTTGAAGAAAACATTAGAATTTGAAGAGTTTGATGTTGAAGGATATATTAATAAAAAATTAAGAAGATAGACGTAAAAAGGAACACCCAAGTTTTACTTGAGGGTTCCTTTTTTAAATCCTATCTATCTTATAAATTGAAGTCGTAAATGAAGAACTTCATATCTGCAATCTGTCCATCAACTTCTACTTTTTCTCTTTTTTCCCCTCTTCTAATCATACCATTGTGTTCATAGAACCCGAAGTTACAAGTTGTATCAGTGAATAAGTAGAAATCATTCATACCATCAGATTTCATATATTCTTTAGCTTTAGAGAATAGTTTCTGTCCAAGTCCCATACCTCTACAATCAGAATCTACTGCGAAGAATACTAATTCACCTGAATAATCTCTATTAGCTTCATTTAAAAGGATAGCATCTGTATCGCTTACACCTTTAAATATTTTTGATGTCTGTCTACCTTCTTTATGTATAAGAAGAGAAAGTATAGCCATAAACTGTTTTAATTTGTATTTTATATTAGATCTTTCTTTACTCTTATTTCTAGCCATTATTACGCCAACTGGAACGTTGTCAATAAGTGCAACTTTAGTGAAAGTCTGCTGAGCTAAGCAGCTATAAAGGAATATAACAGATAATTTTCTAGCTATCTTTGGTGATGCAAACTGATCGTAGTTCCAAGTTTTTCTTATTATGTCGAATAATTTTTCGCTGTGACTTTTATTGTAGTCTTCAAATACTATTTCTTTTTCTAATTTTTTTTCATTTCCCATATTTTGTACCTCTTTTCTTAAATTTATTTATATTTTTCATTTCAATTCCGCTTGATTACGATATAATTAATATAAAGTATACAGTAACTGTAAAGTCAAGGAGGGAATATGAAAAATTTTAGAGAAAATGAAATAATAAAATTAACGGTGTCTCAATTTGCAAAATTACACAATGTAAATAAGAGAACTCTGCACTATTATGACGAGATTGGAATTTTTTCTCCAGATTATAAAGGAGAGAATGGTTATAGATATTACGATTATATGCAGGGCGTAGATTTTGAGTATATAAAGATGTTAAAAGAGCTAAATATGGGACTTGATGAGATAAAAAGATATATAGATAATCCAAATGAGGAAGATTTCAAAGAAATAGCTGAAGTGAAGATAAAAGAGATAGATCAGGAAATAAGAACATTAAATAGAAGAAGGGAAGTACTTGAGGATAAGTTAAATAAATTAAATAAATGTGATGATTTAAGGAAAAAGAATTCTGTAAAAGTTATTGAATGTGAAGAGCAAAAATTTTTCTACACACCATTTAAGTTTGAAGATGACGATTTAAAGCAGTTAATATCACATATAAAAGATGTTTGGACTGTTGACGAGTATTGCAAAGGAATAGGAAGTTTTATATCTGTAGATAAGATACAAAGGGGAGAGTTTGAAGAGTACGATGGGCTTTTTATTGAGATGCTAGATGATATGGAGTCTAAAAATACTAAAAATACAATAATCAAGCCAAAAGGAAAATATATTTGTGCGTATCATATGGGTGATTGGGATACACTGCCAGATTTTTATGATGAAATTGTAGAATACGCAGAAGAAAATAATCTAACACTTGTTGGATATTCTTTTGAAATAGGAATGAACGACTTTGCTATTTCAGATATGGAGGATTATATTACTCAAATTATGATAAGAGTTGAAGAAAATAACATCAATAGTGTAAAATAAATTATTGGAATTAAAGAGATAATAAATTCTAAATAAAGGTTAGAATGATAAATTTTATAATATAAAAATAGAGAGGAAAAAAGATGAATTTACCAGAAAGATTTTTAAATGATGTTAAGGAGCTTTTAGGGGATGAGTTTGACGATTTTATAAAAAGCTACGAGCAGAAAAAAACTACTGCTATAAGAGTAAATACAATGAAAATGGAAAAGGATAGATTAAAAGGTCTTTTAGATTGTAATACAGAGGATATTCCTTGGGCAGAGGAAGGTCTTTATTATGACGAAGATGAGTGCAAGCCAGGAAGAAATCCACTTCACGACTCAGGTGCATACTACTTACAGGAGCCTTCTGCAATGAGTGTTGTACCAAAGGCTGATATACAAGAAGGAGATATAGTTCTTGATATGTGTGCAGCACCTGGAGGAAAATCTACATATATATTATCAAAGTTAAATAATACAGGACTTCTAGTATCTAATGAGATAAATGCGACTAGAATAAAGGCACTTGGAGAAAATCTTGAAAGATTTGGAGCAGCCAATGCGATAATAACTAACACAGATTCTAAGGGGTTATTAAAAGTATTTGAAGGTTATTTTGATAAGGTTATAATAGATGCGCCTTGTTCTGGAGAAGGTATGTTTAGAAAAGATCAGGTTGCAATCGACGATTGGAGCTATGCAAAGGTAATAGAATGTAGAGATATTCAGCATGAAATAATTAGAGATGGATATAAAATGCTTAAAAATGGAGGAACTTTAGTCTATTCAACTTGTACTTTTGCAAAGGAAGAGGACGAAGATATAATCGACGGATTTGCAGAAGAATTTGAAAATGCAGAGGTTGTATTAAAGGAAAGATTATGGCCACATAAGGTAAAAGGAGAAGGTCACTTTGTAGCTAAGATAATAAAACATGATGAAGAGGATTGTAGTGTAAAGCCAGCTAAATTCAAAAAATTAGACAAAGAGCTAAAAGACTTTAGAGATTTTGAAAAAAAATTCTTAAATATAAAACTAGATGGAGACTTCTTTATAAGAGGAGAAAATTTATATCTAATGCCTAAAAATTCTCCTGATACTAAAAAGATAAAATTATTAAGACAGGGATTACATCTTGGTGAGTTAAAGAAAAATAGATTTGAGCCTTCTCATGCATTAGCTCACTACCTTAAAAAAGAAGATGTTAAAAACTTTGCTGATTTTAAATTCGACTCAGATGAGATAAAAGCTTATATGAGTGGTGATGTAATTAATACAGGAGAGTCTAGAGGATGGATAATTGTAGGTGTTGAAGGTGTTTCTCTGGGTTGGGGAAAAGAGTCTGGAGGAGTTATAAAGAACAGATATCCTAAGGGACTTAGAAGAAAAATTCAACTTTAGAAAAATAAAAGACGAAATTATAAAAAAGTGATATAGTATAAGTATGTTTTGAAGACAACTGATTATTTCAAGATGTGTTTATATTTATTTATGATTGGAGATGAAGCTTTTGAGTAAAAAAGATAAAAACGAAAATAAAAATGCAGAAAAAGAAAATAAAGGTGCTTTTTCTTTTGTAAAAGAGTGGGTAGGTATACTAGTTACAGCTCTTATAATAGCTGGTGTAGTTGTTCAGTTTGTTAGACCTACAAGAGTTGATGGAGAGTCAATGCTTTCTACACTTCAGGACAGAGATTATCTAATAGTTAATACTATAAAATATAGATTAGGAGATCCAAAGAGAGGGGATATTATAATATTTGATACAGATATGCCACTTGATGGATACTCAGATTTATCAGTTGAAACAAGAAATCCTCTTAGAAGAGCTATGGACTTTATTCTTCACGATGACAGTAGAGGTAAGGACCTTGTTAAAAGGGTAATCGGTGTTGGTGGAGACCATATACAGATATCTAATGGTGAGGTAAGAGTAAATGGTGAAGTAATAGATGAGCCTTATTTAGATGAAGGAATGTACACAGAAGGAGATGTTGATGTTGTAGTTCCTGAGGGTAAGGTATTTGCAATGGGAGATAATAGAGTAAATAGTTTAGACAGTAGATTCCCAGAAGTTGGTTTAATAGATGAAAAAGATATAATGGGCCATGTTATGCTTAGACTATTCCCAATGTCTAGCTTTGGCTTTGTAGATTAATATTAAGGAATTAGAAAAATGATAATAGGTGTAGCTTGTTTATACTACGAGATTGAAAAAACTCTAGAGATTATAGATCGAAATAGAGATTTTATCAATCATTTAGAAATAGGAATAGACACAGTTGCTCAAATTGACAAGATAGCTCCTTTTATCGACAAGATAGAGGAGCTTGGCTTGTCTATTGGAGTACATTTGGCTATGGAGATAAATACATGCGAGGAAATAGAATGTATTAGAAGCTCTTGGGCAAAGTTCTGTTCTGATATGTGTAGAGGTGTTGAATTTTTAAAACCAGAGTATTTAAATTTACATATGGGATATGCTATGAAGAATAGATTTTTAAAGGATAAGAAAAGATATTTAAATAATTCTGTGGATTTCTTTTTTAAATTGCAGGAAAATTTAGAACAGTTATCAAGAGTTCCTGTGATAACTGTGGAAAACTCATACAGTTTAAAAGGTGGAGATTTGATGAATACGGGGATATCCACAGGAGAATTTGAGTATATTTTTGAAAATACAAGAAAAATAAGAGAAAAATTTGATATGCCTTATTTTTGCTTTGATACAGGTCACTGTATTTTAAGTGAAGATGACTATTCTACTCTTAAAGAATATACAAAGGTTGTTCATATCAGTGATTGCAGCGGTGAAGTAGACGATCATGTTGAAATTTTCTCTGGTAGACTTACAGGGGAAGAGCTACAAGCAGCAATAGATATGAGTCCAGATTACGCAGTAATAGAGGTTAAGTCAGAGTATTTGGAGAATAGTATAACTAGGGTTAAAGAATTTTTAAAAATAATATAACAATAAATAAGTGTTAAATAAACAATTTGGGAGGTTTGAGATGGGAGTAATAGAAGTTAAAGTTGACGGAAAAATTGAAAAATTTGAAAGAAAAAATAGAGATTATTTACTTCTTTCTGAAATAGCAGATGAGTTTAATGAAGCACATGATGGAGTTGTAACTGCAGCGATAAAAGGGAAATCTATTTGTGATTTATACGAAAAGGTATATAACGGTGAAGAGGTAGAGCTTTTAGATTTTTATAATGAAGATGGCGCTAGAGTGTACTTTAGAGGTCTTTCTTTTGTATTTATAACAGCTTGCAGAAAACTTTATGAAAAAGTTGAAGTTACAGTAGAACATTCTTTATCAAATGGTGTCTACTATAGTATGGATATAGGTAGAGAACTGACAGATAAAGATATAGAAGATATAAAAAATAAAATGAGAAATATAGTAGCTGAAGATTGTCCAATTAAAAAGGTTGTAATGGATAAATTGGATGCTGGACAGATTTTTAGAATACTTAGCAGAGAAGATAAAGCAGAACTTATAGAAAATAAGGATGAAGAGAATGCAAAAATATATGTGTGTGAGGGCTATATAGATCATTTTTATGGAATGATGCCACCTTCTACAAAATATATGGATGTATTTGATGTAGTTAAATACAAAAAAGGTGTCGTTCTTATGGGGCCATCAGAAGATGATGCACTAGTTCCAGAGAAGTTTATAGATCAGCCTAAGCTATCAAATATTTACGATGAGTCTGAAGATTGGGCGGCAAAATTAGGTGTAATGAATGTAATAGATTTAAATAGAATAATTGAATCTGGAGAATCAGGAGATGTTATAAGAACTGTTGAAGCACTTCATGAAAAGAAGATTTCTCAGATTGCCGATATGATAAAGGAAAGAAATAGTAGAGTTATTTTAATAGCAGCTCCTTCATCATCAGGAAAGACAAGCTTTGCACATAGGCTTTCTATTCAGATGAGAGTTAGTGGTGTAAAATCTAGAGCAATTTCATTAGATGACTACTTTATAGAAAGAGAGCATACTCCTCGTAAGGCAGATGGTTCTTATGATTATGAATCTATAAATGCTATAGATGTTGAAAAATTTAATGAAGATATGAATACACTTCTAAGTGGTGGAGAAATTGAGATAATCAGATATGACTTTAAAACTGGTAAAAGAGTGTTTACTGGAGAGATGATGTCTATTGGAGAAAATGAATCTATAATAATCGAGGGAATACATGGACTAAATCCTAAATTAACTGCTCATATAGATGATAGTAAAAAGTTCAGAATATATATAAGTGCATTAACTCAGATAAATCTTGATTCTCATAATAGAATACCTACAACAGATTTAAGGCTTATAAGAAGAATTGTAAGGGATTCTAATTTTAGAGGATATAGTGCAGAAGAAACTATAAAGAGTTGGAAGAATGTAAGAGAAGGTGAAAAAGAAAATATATTCCCTTATCAGGAGGAAGCTGATGCTATGTTTAACTCAGCATGTGTATACGAAATCTCAGTATTGAAGAAATATGTTGAGCCACTTTTAAAGGAAGTAGATCCAGAAAGTGTTGAATATATAGAAGCAGCTAGAATTTTAAGCTTTATACAATACTTTGCTATGATAGAGGATGTTTCTGATATACCATCAACATCTATTGTTAGAGAATTTATTGGAGGAAGCAAAATAGTTTAATGACATAAAAATTTTTTTTGACAATATAAGGATTGGTAATATATAATTGAGAGTAGTATGATTTATATTAAAAAATTTTTTTAGGAGAGAGAATTATGAAAGAGGTAATGGTTTTAAGAGATTTAGAATGCATAAAAGCTGTAGCGCATCCAAAAAGAATAGAAATATTAAACCAGTTCGAAAATTCTCCACTATCTGCTAAACAATTGTCAGAAATTTTAGAAGAACCTCATGCAAAAATAAACTACCATATAAAGATGCTTTATAAGGTGGGGATATTAGATTTAGTAGAGGAAAAAATAAAATCAGGAATAGTTGAAAAATACTATTATCCAACAGCTAAAAGTATAGAGATAGGGAAGAATGTTTTTAATTTTTCATTAGCAGGAAAAATTGAAGGGGAAACTGATGAGTTCTATGTAAATAAGTTTGAAGATGTTAGCGAAGCGTTTTTCAATGCTGCTGAAGCTGGAAAATTAAGTGGATCTAATATAGAAGATTTCCACAATGTAGAATTATCAAAAGAGGAAGCTGAAGAAATAAAAGAAACTCTTCGTGCCAAACTAGAGGAAATATCAGCTAGAGCAAACAGAGATGCTGATAGAGAACGTTATGAAGTGGCTTTTGTTTCTATACCAGAGAAATAAATATTATAATATGAGATATAACAAGGGATATCTAGTTAATTAGGAGTTAATTAGAATCCCTTATTTTTTTGTTTTGCTTATTATATTAATTTTAGGGTATAAGAATGTATATGAAATTACGAAATTTATAATTTATTAGGAGGATTATTTATGTTTACTATAGGTGCACATGTTTCAATAGCAAAAGGATTTAAAAAGGCAGCTCAGATTTCAGTAGATATCGGAGCTAATACGTTCCAGTTTTTCAGTAGAAATCCAAGAGGTGGTAATGCAAAAGAATTTAATGAAAAGGATATGGCGGCATTTCAGAAGATTAGAGAGGAAAATAATTTTGGAAAATTATTAGCACATGCTCCATATACTATGAATTTAGCAGCTGCAAATGAAGATACTTATGAATTTGCAAAGATGGTTATTAGAGAAGATGTTAAGAGAATGGATTCAATAGGTGTTGAATACATTTGTTTCCATCCAGGAAGTCATGTAGGTGGTGGAGTTGAAGAAGGTACTAGAAAGATAATAGAAGGTCTTAATCAGGCTATAACTGGAGATGAGAATATAACTGTACTTCTTGAAACTATGTCTGGAAAAGGTACTGAGATAGGAAGAAGTTTTGAAGAAATAAGAGCTATAATCGATGGTGTTGAGCATAATGAGAGAATGGGAGTATGTATGGATACTTGTCATATATTCTCTGCAGGATACGATATAGTCAATGATTTGGATGGGGTTTTAGACGAGTTTGATAGAGTTATTGGTCTTGATAGATTAAAGACTATACACCTAAATGATAGTATGATGCCTTTTGGAAAGAATAAGGATAGACATGCTGGAATAGGCGAAGGAGAGATTGGGATGAAGGCTCTTTTAGAGGTTGTTAATCATCCTAAATTAAGAGATATTCCGTTCTTCTTAGAAACACCTTATGATGATGAGGGACATGGAAGAGAAATTGCAATGCTAAAAGAAAATAGATAATATAAAAAGGCTGTTTCAATGATTTATCGCAGCCAATGACTTAACACAAGTATTCGCTCTCCAGGCTTCAGCGCCCCACTTGTTTATGTAACACATTTCAGTGTTGTGGGGCGCTTGCAGAATTGTCGATGCGATATACTTGTGTTTAAGTCTTAAAAACAGCTGCGAGCAAATCTATTGTTAACAGCCTTTTTTGTTATCTATTTTTTTACTATGTTGTATTCTATAGCGTATTCTGATGCGGGGTATAGTTCTATTTCTACTCTAGGGTTTTCTTTGTCTATGAAGTCAAATAGCATTACAGGTTTTAGTTGTTTGTCATTTTTTATTATTCCGCTTTTTTCTAGTCCGTCACAGATGCTTTTTGGATAGTTGTGAAGATCTCCCATTTTTTTGTTTGGGAAGTATAGTTTCATGACTGTTATTAGGTTTTCTTCTATTTGTTCACCTTGATATTGTTGGTTTACGTATCCTGCAATCATGTTTTCGTAAGCTAGATATTTTGAATATTTACCTTTTGCTGGCATCCAAGCCTGTCCGTTTACGTTGTGTAGTTTGAAGTTGGATTTACTTATTGGTCTACCAGGTATTACCAGTTTTATCATAATTTACCACCTTTTTTTAATTTGTGTTATCATATTAATAATAACATTATACTTTTTTAGTGATGTTAAATCAAATTGAATGTTTCTGAAGTAAAAAGGAGGAGGCATTTTTGTTAATTAAAGATGGTTTTGAAGGTATAGAGAAAAAATCGAGAAACGATATTGTGAAATCAATTTTTTTAGAGTATGGAGTTGAGTGTTGTGGAATTGCTCCAGTAAAATTTGGAAATGAGATTAGAGAGATTTTGCAAAAGAGAGCAGATGAGAATCATCTTAGCGGTATGGAAGAGAGTGATATAGATAAAAGGCTTGATGCTACTTTGATAATGGAGGATGCTAAGTCGATAATAGTTGCAGCTTTTCCATATTATTGTGGAGAGAATAATGATTCTAATATTTCCTGTTATTGTAGAGGATACGATTATCATTTAGTAATTAGGGGTATAATGAACAATATCTGTGAAAAAATACAGGAAAAATTTTCTAATGGAGAAAATTGTACAAATGAAAATTCTATAAAAATGGAGATATTTGTAGATAATGGGCCGTTAGTTGACAGGTATTTGGCTTATATTTCAGGGATAGGATTTTGGGGGATGAATGGCAGTATAATAACTGATAAATATGGATCATATGTTTTTATTGGTTATATTGTTACTAATCTAGACATAGAAAAAGATGTTCCTTTGGAAAAGACCTGTTTAAAATGTGGAAAATGTATAAAAAGCTGTCCAGGAAATGCACTTCTTGAAGGATATGATATGGATGCTAAGAAATGTCTTTCTTATATAACACAAAAGAAAGGCGAACTTAGTGACGATGAAAAGAATATAATCAAGGAAAATAAAATTATTTTTGGATGTGATATGTGTCAAAAGGTATGTCCTCATAATAAGAATATTGAAATGACAAATATTGAAGAATTTAAAAATGATTTAATTGAAAAGCTTGATTTAGAGGAGATAAATCGGATATCAAATAAAGAATTTAAAAGAAGATATTATAATAGAGCATTTTCTTGGAGAGGAAAGGGAATTATAAAGAGAAATCTTGAGATATTGGAGGAAGATTAATGGGAAAAAGTAGTGAAGAGATAAAAGAAATTTTAGATTTATTAGAGATTCAGTATCCTGATGCTGAGTGCGAGTTGCATTATACGACTCCTTTTGAATTGTTAGTTGCGACAATTCTTTCTGCTCAGTGTACGGACGTTAGAGTGAATAAGGTAACAGATGAAATGTTTAAGGTTTGCAATACACCAAAACAGTTTGCAGATCTTTCTGAGGAAGAAATAGGAGAAATGATAAAAACTTGTGGTCTTTATAAAAGTAAAGCTAAAAAGATAAAGATGACATCAGAAATTTTATACAATGATTATAATTCAGAGGTTCCAGACTCTTTAGAAGAGCTTATAAAACTTCCAGGAGTTGGAAGAAAAACTGCAGGAGTTGTTTTAAGTAATGCATTTGGACATCCTGCAATTCCAGTAGATACTCATGTTTTTAGAATAGTAAATAGAATAGGAATTGTTGAAACATCTACACCAGAAAAGACAGAATTTGAGCTTATGAAAGTTCTTCCTAAGGAAAGATGGTCAAAAGCACATCATTTATTTATCTTTTTAGGAAGAAGAATGTGTAAAGCTAGAAAGCCAGAATGTACCGACTGCCCGATAAAAAAGCATTGTAATTATTTTTTAGAGATAGTAAAATAAAAGACTGAGAATACTTTAAAATGAGGAATACTATTGAATAAAATAAATGATTTATAGAAATAGTATATTTAGGAGGCAAATAGATGGCAGTTAATATAGTTTTGGTTGAGCCTGAAATACCACATAATACAGGCAATATAATAAGAACATGTGCAGTTACAGGGGCAAAATTACATCTTGTAAAACCTTTAGGGTTTGAATTAACAGATAAACATCTTAAAAGATGTGGTCTTGATTATTGGGATATAGCAGATGTTAAGATATATGAAAACTTTGAAGAATTAGAAGCTCAGTATCCAGATGCACAGTATGTTTTGGGGACAAGTAAAGTTAAAAGAACTCATACTGATGTAGAGTATAAAGATGGATGTTTTCTTGTTTTTGGAAGCGAAACAAAAGGCTTATCTAAGGAAATAATAGAAAGACATATAGAAGATTGCGCAAGAATACCAATGCTTGATTTAGAAAGAGCTAGATGTTTAAATCTTTCTAATGCTGTTGCGGTTATGACGTACGAAGCACTTAGACAGCTAGATTACCCAGGAATGAGATAAACAGGAGGAGAATAGATATGAGCAAAATAAAAATAATATGCGATAGTCTTTGTGATTTAGACAAAAGCATAGTAGAGCAGAATGATATAGAAATGATACCACTAACTGTAATAATCGGGGAAAAAGAATATAGAGATGGTATAGATATTTCAAAAGATGATTTTTATAAAATGTTAAGAAATGAAAATGTATATCCAAAAACTTCTCAGGTAACATATGGACAGTTTAAAGAAATATTTGGAAAATATAACAATGATGAGGATACTAGTATACTATATATAGCTGCTTCTTCTTCAGCAACAGGGACTTGCCAGAGTGCAATAATGGCAAAAAATGATATGTCTGGAGATATAAGAGTTTTTGATTCTCAGCAGGTTTGTTATGGTATAGCTAGATATGTTATAGAAGCAATTAAGTTAAGAGAAGAAGGAAAAACTATAGATGAAATAGTAGAAGCGCTTGAAGCTATGAAAGAAAAAGTATTTGTAATGTTCTGTACAGATACGCTTGAATACCTTCAGAAAGGTGGAAGAATTTCTTCTACTAAGGCTGCTATAGGAAATATACTAAATATCAAACCTATATTATATGTAAAAGATGGTTTAGTATCACAGTTATCACAGGTAAGAGGTAAGAGAAATTTAGTATCTAAAATGGTAGAATTGACAAAGGATGAATGTGGTGAACTTTCAGGACAGACTGTATATGTGGGATATACTGATAACGATGAAGATGAAATAAAGAAATTTATGGATTGTGTAAAAGAAGAACTTCATCCAGATAATATAGAGTTATTCCAGATAGGAACAGGAATAGGAACTCATTCAGGACCTGGAGCAATGGGAATTATTTGTTTAAAGAAATAGAATAATTATTTTTTATGGAGGGCAAGATGAGGTTAAAAAAATTTATAATTTCATCTCTTTCGGCTATTATGATTGCTACTAGTCTTAGCGGATGCGGCATGATTAGCAAGGAAAAAGAAAAAGAAGAGCCAGTATCAGATTTAGTGAATGTAACTCTTTTAACTGATGCAGAAGGTGGCGCAGGGGAAGCACTTATTTCATCAGCAAGAGCAGGACTTGAAGAGGCTGAATCTGGTCTTGGTATAGATGGAAGATTTATAAAATGTTCAAGCAAAGATGATATAAAGAGTAATATAGAGGTTCTTGTAAAAGGTGGAAAAACTGCTCTAATAATAGGTGCAGGACCTAGATTTGAAAGTATAATAAGTGTGTATGCTCAAAAATATCCCAACCAAGACTTTGCATTAATAGATGCTACAGTAGATGGAGATATGCCTAAAAATTTAACTACTATAACATTTGATGATGAAAGATCTGGATTTATAGCAGGATTTATAGCTGGAAAAATGACAGCTAAGAATAAAGTTGGATATATAAGTGGAACGAGTGGAAGCAGTGAAAATGCGTATAGACAGGGATTTGAAAAAGGTCTAAAAAAAGCAAATGATAAAAATCCAGAAATAATATCAAGAAATGTAAATATTTATGAATCATATGAGGATGCAAAAAATGCATTTGTAGATGTAGAATATTATGGAGCTGATATATTATTTGCTCCTACAGAAGACGACTCAAAGGCAGCTATAGATTCTATTAATAGCAATTATTCAAAAATTATAGCAGTAAACAAGGATCAGTATCATTATTCTAAAGATAAGGTAGTTGCATCAATAACAAAAAGTTACTCAAAAGCTGTTTATGATTTATGTGCAATGGTATATGATGGAGGAGATTCTTTTAAAGGTGGAAAAAATACTCAGTATGGTGTAGCTGAAAAGGCAATAGCATTGGCGCCATCTACAGAAAATACAGTTCCGCCAGATGTTCTTAGCTATTTGAGCAAGGCATTAAAAGAAGAATACTCTGGATCTAATTAGAAATTTTGAGAAAAGAGAAATATTTTTTGAAAAAACTTCAAAAAATGATAAAAAATTAACTTTAGAAAATAATATATAAAAACTTTTATATGTAAAAAAGGCAAGGTATTTAAAAAATATCTTGCCTTTTTTGATTGAATGTCTTGTTGTACTTTAAAAAGAAAGAATTAATAAAAGATTCTGAAAAATAATTGACAGCTTGCAAAATAGAGAGTATAATCTAATTAAAGAAAAAGATAAAAACACTTTTTCAAAACTAAATCTAATAAAAAGATTAAGTTAATTGGAAGATTTGGATAGAATCCAAAAATAAGAAAAAAGAAAGTGGTGGGTCCAATGAAAATATAAAGAATAAATAAAAATCTATTCTCTAAACATTAAAGCAATTAAACTTCATCCAGCAAAGTAGTAAGTAACAGAAAAAACCTCCGAGAAAAGTAGTTCAAAGTTACATTAATCGCATTATAATCTAATATGATAAAAAATATAAACTAAAATAATTTGCAAAAGGATAATTAAAGCTAAATATTAATTAAAATTCTAAAAAGGACAGGTAAAAAAATGGTAAAGAAAAACGGTGATACATTATAGACACCATCTCTAGAAGGTCAAAGAAAATTGGCAAAGATGGTGTCTATAATTTTTTTTGATTTTTTTGTAGTTGATGTATGTAATAATCAAGGTTGGATCTTGTTTAATCAAATATTAAAATCTGAGCAGGAAGAATATTTAAGGATAAATTCAAAAAATATTCTGAAAAATAGTTGACATCTTGCAAAAGTGGGGGTATAATCTAATTAAAGAAGAAGATAAAAAAGCTTTTAAAATAAATCTAAATTTAGAAATCTTCGAATACAGCTAAAGTAGCTAATATAAAAAGGAAGTGGTGAGTCCAATGAAAAGTTAAAGATTAAACAAAACATCCAGCATAGAGTTTACATTAGCTATTACAAATTAAAACCTCCAAGATTAAAGAAGTAAAATCAGTACAAATAAGTTAAAAATAAAGGATAAAGCAAGTGGATCTTAAAAAGATTCGTTACATACTAACAAGTGTTACAAAATATAACACATTGATAAAATAGATAAAATCATCTAAAAGAGAAACAATTAAGCGAATTTAATTAGATGATATAAAAAATAATATTACAATTAAAATTAATATAGATTGTGGAAAAGGAAAGGTAAAAAATATGATAAAGAAAAACGGTGATATATTATAGACACCATCTCAGAAGTGAAACTTAAAGAGATGGTGTCTATTTTTTATTTTTTGAGATTTAAGTATTATGATAATAAAAAAGAGATTGAATCTTAAAGAAACAATCTCTTTTAATCTATTATTTATTCAGTTTTAATTTTGTACTTTTAATTTTAGTACTGGTTCATAGATTCTAATACATCTAGAACGAATTCGTAGCAGTTTTTAGTTGATGGTATGCTTAAATGTTCTTTTTCAGAGTGAACATCGAACATATCAGGTCCTATAGATATAGCTTCTACACCTTCCATTTTGTCAAGAAGAAGACCACATTCAAGTCCTGCATGTATAGCTATTATAGCTGGAGTTTTACCAGTTATTTTAACCCAAGAATCTGTACATATTTTTTCTATAGTAGAGTGAGGTATTACTTCCCAAGCTGGGTATCCTGCTATTATTTCGAATTTGCATCCTAAAGCAGCAGCAAGTAATTCAACTCTCTTAGCTATTTCTTCTTTTATAGTTTCTTTAGCACTTCTTATAGAGAAAGTAACTTTAACCTGATCTCCAACGTTTTCAACTATAGCCATGTTTGTTGAACTTTCTGGAAGAGAAGTATCTAAAGTACCATCTTCGTTAACTGTGTAAGAATTTACACCGTGTGGTAATACTGCTAATAATGTTAATAATTTTGTTTTGAATTCATCAGTGTAAACTTTTTCAACTGAAACGTCTTCAAATACTAAGTTCATATGAGGTTCAGAAACTGCGAATTCAGCTCTCATTTTGTTGTATAATGCTTCTAATTCAGCTTTAACAGCATCAACATCTTCTACTAATATAACAGCTTCAGCGTGGTTTGGTATAGCATTGTGCATAGTACCACCAGTTAAGTCAGCTAAATCGAAATCAACTGAAAGCTGAGTTAACATTCTTACAACTAATTTAGTTGCATTAGCTCTCTGTAACTGTATTTCCTGTCCTGAATGTCCACCAAGTAAATCAGTAACAGCGAATTTTAATGCTTTTTTGCAGCTGCAAGCTTCTTTGTATTCTCTATCTAATGTTAGAAGTGGAGTTTTACCACCAGCACATCCTATAGTGAAGCATCCTTCTTCTTCAGAGTCTATGTTTAGAAGGTATTTACCTTTTAATAAAGAAGTATCTAGAGCATAAGCACCGTCCATACCACTTTCTTCATTTATAGTGAATACAGCTTCTAAAGCTGGGTGTTTTAAAGTGTTGTCTTCTAATATAGCTAAAGACATAGCTATTGCTATACCGTTGTCAGCACCAAGAGTAGTGTTGTTAGCGTATATCATATCGTCAACTATTCTCATTTCTATTGGATCAGTATCGAAATTGTGGTTAGATCCTTTTCCCTTAACTGGAACCATATCCATGTGTCCCTGAAGTATAACTGCTGGGCAATTTTCATAACCTGGAGTAGCTGGTTTTTTGATTATTATGTTACCAACTTTATCCTGGATAGTTTCTAATCCTAATTTTTCACCGAATTCTTTTAACCAGTTACTAACTGCTTCTTCATGATATGAAGCTCTTGGTATCTGGTTCATTGCTTCGAAGTTTTCGAAAACTCTTTTTGGTTCTAAGTGTCCTAATACATTTGACATTTGTAAAGTCCTCCTGAATAAAATAATAATAAATAAAATTGCTTTTGTATTATACAAATTTTATATGTTTATGTATAATATTAAATAGCTACATTAACAGTATAATACAAAATTAAAAAAAAAACATTGGAAAACGTCAAATTTATATTGAAATCTGAAAATTTTTTTAAAAAGAAAAAACGATTTTCTCAATATGTCCGAAAATTCAACGTTTCATAAATAAATATAAAAGATATTAAATTTAATTGATAAAAAAAATTGATTAATAAATTTAAAAAATTTTGAGAAAGAGGGGATATTATGGACAATAAATCATTTAAAGTTCTTGAGTTTGATAAAATAATAGAAATTTTAAAAACAAAAGCATCGTCATCTTTAGGACTTCATAAAATAGAAAATTTAGAACCAAGTTCTGATTTTGAAGAAGTACAGTATAGATTGCAAGAAACTACAGAGGCACAGTCTATTTTAATAAAGAGAGGACATGTAAACTTAGGTGGGATACACGATGTTTTAGATAAGGTAAAGAGAGCGGAAATAGGAGCATCACTTGATCCAGGAAGTTTATTAATGGTTGCTGATACGTTGAGAGCAGCTAGAGTATTATCTAATAGTTTATCTGGAGATGGGGAAGAAGAGGATTTTAACTATCCTATAATACAATCTCTTGCGACATCTCTTTACATACACAGGGAAATAGAAGACGCAGTATACAATGCCATAGTTAGTGAAATAGAGATTGCAGACAGTGCATCTCATACACTTAGGGATATAAGAAGAAAAATCGTACAGAAAAATCAGTCTATAAGATCAAAGCTAAATACTATAATATCTTCAGCTACATACCAGAAATACTTACAAGATAGTATTATTTCTATGAGAGGAGATAGATTTGTTGTTCCTGTAAAAGCGGAATATAGATCTGTTGTAGCTGGGATAGTACATGATCAATCTTCATCTGGTGCAACTTTATTCATTGAGCCAATGAGCATAGTTGAGATGAACAACGAGCTTAGAAAGTTAAAATTAGATGAGCAAGAAGAAATTGAAAGAATACTAGCTGAATTATCAAAGATGATAGGTGAAATAGCTAGAGAGATTATATCAAATCAAGAAATACTAGAAAAAATAGATTTTATATTTGCAAAAGGTAAACTTTCATTAGAAATGAAAGGTATAGATCCTAAGCTTAATAAGGACAAAAGCTTTGTAATAAAAAATGGACGTCATCCATTGCTAGATCCTAAAAAAGTTATTGCAAATACTATATATCTTGGAGATGAATTCCACACATTAGTTATAACAGGACCAAATACAGGTGGTAAAACAGTAACTATTAAAACGGTAGGTTTATTTGCGCTTATGACACAGAGTGGTCTACATATACCAGCTGATTTTGGAAGTAGTATGTGTGTATACGACAATATATTTGCAGATATAGGTGATGAGCAGAGTATAGAACAGAGTTTATCTACATTCTCATCTCATATGACTAGAATTGTATCTATATTAGATAAGGTTACAGAAGATTCTTTAGTAATATTTGACGAACTTGGAGCAGGAACAGATCCAGTAGAAGGTGCAGCACTTGCAATAGCAATACTAGAAGATGTTCGGATGGCAGGAGCAAAATGTATAGCTACTACTCATTACAGTGAACTTAAAAACTATGCCCTTACTAAAAAAGGTGTTGAAAATGCTGCGGTTGAGTTTGATGTT
The DNA here is from genome assembly GCF_008151785.1 of Peptacetobacter hiranonis. Taxonomy (GTDB): domain Bacteria; phylum Bacillota; class Clostridia; order Peptostreptococcales; family Peptostreptococcaceae; genus Peptacetobacter; species Peptacetobacter hiranonis. The sequence continues at coordinate 2,220,983 of NZ_CP036523.1, read as the reverse complement.
GAAACATTAAGTCCAACATATAGACTTCTTATCGGAGTGCCAGGAAAATCTAATGCCTTTGAAATATCGAAAAAATTAGGGCTTAGCGAATTTGTTATAAATAGAGCTAAAGAATTTATAAATACAGAAAATATAGAACTTGAAGACCTTCTTCAAAATGTAGAAAAGAATAGAATAAAAGCAGAAGAAGATAGAGCAGAAGCTGAAAAATTAAAAACTGAAATACAGATGATAAGAGATGCAGAGGCCGAAAAACTAGAAAAACTAACTAATCAGAAAGAAAAGATGATGGAAAGAGCTAGAAGTGAGGCATTCTCTATAACAAGACAGGCAAAAGAAGAAGTAGATGAAATAATAAAACGTCTTAGAGAATTAGAACAAGAAAGAGCATCTAAAGAAAAAAATAGACAGATTGAGCAGCTTAGAAAAGAATTGACGGATTCAATGGGAAGTCTACAGCCTACTGTTAAGAGCATGATAGTGCCTAAAGTAGCTTCAAAGGAGATTAAAAACTTAAAGGTTGGTGAAGATGTAAAAGTAATTACACTTAACCAGGAAGGTACAGTTGTTTCAGCTGATGATAAAAAGAAAGAAGCAGTTGTACAGATTGGTATAATGAAGATGACCCTACCATATAAGTCTCTTCAGAGAATTAAGAATCAGCAGCAGGCTACAGTTACTAAGAAAACTAGAAGTGTAATAAAAGCAAAATCAGGAAGAGTAAAAGGAGAAGTTGATTTAAGAGGAATGAATCTTGAAGAGGCAACTCTTGAACTTGAAAAGTATCTTGATGATGCTACAGTTGCAGGTTTAGAACAGGTAACTGTAATACATGGTGTTGGGACTGGAGTATTAAAGACAGGACTTCAGGATGTTCTTAAAAAGAATAAACATGTAAAGAAAAAAAGACCGGGTGGATACGGTGAAGGTGGCGTAGGTGTCACAATTGTAACATTAAAATAATAGATTAAAAGAAAAAGGTGAGGTTCATCAAACGCGCCAGGCTTCGACGATTTTTTTAAATCTCGAACGTTGTTCGAGGCTAATGTAAAAATCGTCTGTAGATTGTTGCTGTTTGATTGAACATCACCTTTTTTCTATTTAATAAAATTTTTTTAATGTTAGTAAATTGTGACCTGTAATTATAGAAATGTTTTTTAATAAGAAAATATAGAGAATATTTATTAGTAAAGTTTATTTTTTTAATGTTTTGTTAGGAAAATATTTTAGGACAAGAGCATGTGGATAAAGGTATAATTAGTATATGAGAAAGTTATTATTTTTATTAGTTTTAATATAGATTAGGAGGATGAGGTTATGGTAGTTGTATCAGCTTGTTTAGTTGGAGAAAATTGTAAGTACAGTGGTGGAAATAATAGAAATGAGGCTGTTTTAAGTTATTTAGAGGGAAAGGAATACATAACTATTTGCCCAGAATGTACAGGAGGCCTTTCTACTCCAAGAGAGCCTGCAGAGATAATAGGTGGAGAAGGAAAAGATGTAATAGATGGAAATTGTAAGGTTATATCTAGAGTGGGAGTAGATGTTACAAAAGAGTATATGAAGGGTGCTCGGATTAGTTTAGAAGAGGCTAAAAAGTATGATGCTGAGTTGGCTATTTTAAAAGAAGGAAGTCCTTCTTGTGGCGTTAATAAAATACACAATGGAGAATTTAAAGGAATAAAGAAAGTTGGGAAAGGTGTAACTGCAGCATTATTTGAAATGAACGGAATAAGAGCTATTAGCGAGAAAGATTTAGAACAGAAAAGACAAAAATAAATGAAAATAAAAAATGACATATTAAATTGTCTAAACACCTTGAAAAATAGTTGAAATTGTTTTAACATAGAGAGATAAGTGTAAGTATGTAAAATCGAAAAAATATGATTTTTGTACGGAAAATATAAAGAAAATTAATAATATATAAAGAAAATATTTGAGGAGGAAGAAATAATGGATTTTAAATTAGAAGTAGCTTCTGCTTTAAAGGAACAGATAGAAGACCTTACTTTAGAAGAAATACAGAGCTATATAGAAATACCACCTAATAAAGAAATGGGAGATTATGCATTCCCTTGTTTTAAATTAGCTAAAATATTTAGAAAAGCGCCAAATATGATAGCTGAAGATATAGCAGGAAAGATAGAACCAAAAGGATCTATATCAAAAGTTGTTCAGCTAGGAGGATATGTGAACTTCTTCGTAGATAAATCAAAATTAGCTGAAACAGTTATAAACAAAGTTCTTACTGAAAAAGAAAACTACGGTAAAAGTGAATTAGGAAAAGGAAAAACTGTTGTAGTTGACTTCTCTTCTCCTAACATAGCAAAACCATTCCATATAGGGCATATAAGAACTACAGTTATAGGCAATGCACTATACAAAATATATAATTCTCAGGGATACAATATGGTTAGAATAAACCATCTTGGTGACTACGGAACACAGTTCGGTAAATTAATAGTAGCATTCAAATTATGGGGAGATAAAGAAACAGTAGAAAGCAACCCAATACCAGAATTATTAAAATTATACGTAAGATTCCACGATGAAGCTGAAGTACATCCAGAAATGGAAGATGAAGCTAGAGCATGGTTTACAAAATTAGAAAACGGTGATGAAGAAGCTAAAGCTTTATGGCAGTGGTTCAGAGATGAAAGTTTAAAAGAATTCTCAAGAGTTTACGACCTTTTAGATATAGAATTCGATTCATACGCAGGAGAAAGTTTCTATTCAGATAAAATGGATAGAGTAATAGATTTAATAAAAGAAAAAGGATTACTAGAAGAATCTGAAGGAACAAATATAGTAAATCTTGACGCATATAATTTAACTCCAGCTCTTATAACTAAAAAAGACGGTTCAACATTATATATGACAAGAGATTTAGCAGCTGCTATATACAGAAAAGAAACTTATGATTTCGATAAATGTTTATATGTAGTTGGTTCTCAGCAGGCACTTCACTTCCAGCAGTTATTCAAAGTACTAGAACTTATGGGATACGAATGGTCTAAAGACCTTGTTCACGTTCCATTTGGTATGGTTGCTCTTGAAAGTGGAACAATGTCTACTAGAAAAGGTAGAGTAGTATTCCTTGAAGACGTTTTAAGACAGGCAATAGAAAAAACTAAAGATATAATACTTACTAAGAATCCTAACGCTGAAAATGTTGATGAAATAGCTAAACAGGTAGGTGTAGGTGCAGTAGTATTCCAGGAATTATCAAACAGCAGAATAAAAGACTACACATTCTCTTGGGATAAAACACTTAGCTTTGATGGAGAAACTGGACCTTATGTACAGTACACTCACGCTAGATGTTGTGCAGTATTAAGAAAAGCTAACGAAGAGGTTACTTCTGATATAGATTACAGCCTACTTTCTGATGAAGGAAGCTCAGAAGTTCTAAAAGTTATAGAATCATTCAACAAATGTATACTTGCATCAATGAAGAAAAATGAGCCTCATATAGTAACAAGATTTGTACTAGATCTTGCTCAGGCATTCAATAAATTCTATCATGACAACCCAATACTTGTAGACGATGCAGAATTAAGAAAAGCAAGACTTGCTCTTGTTGAAGCTACAAGACAGTCAATAGAAAATGGTCTTGCATTATTAGGAATGCACGCACCACACAAAATGTAGTTTTTAGATTTAAAGTAGTTTAGAGTAAAGAGAGAGGTTTATTTTTATAAGCCTCTTTTTTTAAATTAGAGGTGAAATTATGGAAAATCAAATAGATAATTTTGTAAAAAATGCCTATATAAGTGCGTTTGATACAGATAGTGATATAATAAAAATGTTAATGCTTGTAAATACAAAATGTCTAATAGATGATTTTAAGCAGAGATATTTATTTGTAGATAATAATAGACTTAGAGATGAGCTTAGATATTATAAGTTTTATGGAGCTGAGTACAATGGTGAAAATCTTTTAAATATTTTTCTTCCGGTAATATTGGGAAATAATGCTGGAGAAAAATGTGATAAAGAGCTTGTTGAACTTGTAAAAAAATATGTTATGTACTTTAAAATTGAAAATAAGTATAGCGAATATTTAATTGCAACGTTGATTTACAGTGAATTAATTCATAGTTTATTAAAAAATCCATCTATTGAGTATGATGAGATAATGGACATGATAAAAGAAAGAGTGATTTCTTTAAATATAGATATGGAAAAATCTAATGTAGTAAAATTCCAGATGTACAGAATTGGTCTTATAAAGACTATAGATGAGTATAAAGATGGAAAGAGAAATTCTAGTAGTGATATATGCTCAGGATTACTTGATGCTATTTTTGATATATATGTTGAAGATAGAGATGAAAAGTATGATATAGATTCAATAAAAAAAGTCCTATTCTCGCTATTAGGTCAAAAGATTTCAACGGAAATAGAGAATATAGACTTTGTGGATTCCATGGCTGAATATACTGTAAAACTTAAAAAATATAAAATTAATAAAAAAGAGTATCATGCTAAGGCAAATCCGCTGGAAATTATTTCGTTAAATGAGGGTGATTCGATTCAAGACCCTATATTAAACAAGCTTACAGTAAAATCAAAGATTATAAATGGAAATTTATTAAAAATAAATGTGCAAGCTAAATCAGGAGAGTACTGCTTTAGATTTGCTAAAAAATCTTAATTAGAATTATTCTGATTTAGATTCGATATAAGAAAGAAATTCTTCTTCAGTTGTTTCAGTAAGGAAACAAAGCTCTTTTACAAGATTATTTCTAAGATCGCCAAATACATTTAGTTTAGTATTTTCGTTAGTGTATTCAAGGGCTTTTATTATAAGAAGAAGATCTTGAACAGATAAATCATTAAGTGAGACTTTTTCGAATTTTTCCATGATAGCTATCCTTTCTGTCAAAATAGACGATTATAATATATTACCTACAATTATTATAATAATAAAATAAAGAACAAAATACAAGGAAAGATGAGAATGTTGCAATATTAAACTGAAATAGATGAAAATATTGCAAAAATAAATATAAAAAGAATTTTGGAGGGTGATTTTTTGAAGATATTACTTACAACCCTTAACTCTAAATTTATTCATACAAATTTAGCGATAAGATATTTAAAAGAATTTGCAAAAGATGTACAGGAAACAGAAATAAGAGAATATACGATAAATAATCAGGCTGATTATATTTTAAAGGATATATACAAAGGTGGATATGATGCTGTATTTTTCTCTGTATATATTTGGAATGTTGTAGATATAATGAGCCTTTGCGAAAATTTAAAAAAGGTTATGCCTAATTTAATAATAGGTTTAGGTGGACCTGAGGTTAGTTACGACAGCGAAAACTTAATGAAAGAGCATAAATTTATAGACTATATTCTTTATGGCGAGGGTGAGGTTACATTTAGAGATGTTTGCTTAATGTTAAACGGCAAAATGAATGCAGCTGATATAAAAGGTCTTGTTTGGAGAGATGGAGAAAAAGTTGTAGTTAATGAAGAAAGACCTTATCTACAGGATTTAGATTTAATCCCTAGTCCATATGATAATATGGATCCTAAAGAATACGAAAATAGAATAGTTTACTATGAATCTTCAAGAGGATGTCCATTTAACTGTCAGTACTGCCTATCATCAGCAATTAAAGGTCTTAGATATTTTAGCTTGGATAGAGTTAAAAAAGATTTAAAAAATCTTATAGATGCCAGAGTTGCACAGATAAAGTTTATAGATAGAACATTCAATGCGAAGAAAAAAACTGCTATGGATATAATGAAATTCCTTATGGAAAATGATAATGGATTTACGACATATCATTTTGAGGTAACTGCTCATTTAATTGACGATGAGATGTTGGAATTCTTAAAAGACTGTAAGCCAGGTTTATTCCAGTTTGAAATAGGTGTTCAGTCTACAGACCAAAATGTACTTGAGGCATGTGGAAGAAAAGACGATTTTGTAAAATTATCTAAAGTTGTAAAACAGATAGAATCTTATAAAAATATACATCAGCACCTAGATTTAATAGCAGGTTTACCTTATGAAGGGTACAAAGGGTTTGAAAAATCATTTAATGATGTATATAATTTAGAAATCGAGCAGCTTCAGCTAGGATTTTTAAAGATGATTAAGGGAACTGGAATAAGAAAAATGGCTGATATGCATGGTTTTGAGTATAAATCATATCCTCCTTACGAGGTATTATCTAATAAATATATTTCTTATGGAGAAATATTAAAACTAAAAGATATAGAGGAAATGGTTGAAAGATACTACAACTCAGGAAACTTTAAAATGTCTATGGAATTTATTGTAAAGAGATATTATAGAGAGTCTCCATTCAAATTCTATGAAGAATTTGCTGAGTACCACGACTCAAATGGGTACTTTGATGCAGGTCAGGGAAAAAATCAGAACTATAAAATTTTATTAGATTTTTATGAAGAAAGAATTGGAGAGGATATAGAATTATTTAGAGATATTCTAAAATACGATTATGTATCTCTTGGAAAAACTAGCAATGTACCAGATTTCTTTGTTAGAAATTATCCTGAGGACTTTAAAAATAGATGTCATGTATTCCTTCAGGATGATGATAATGTTAAGAAGTATATTCCAAAACACTTCGATACTCCAGCTAAAATGATAATAAAATATGTTCAGTTTGAGCCATTTAGATACGATGTAGAGGCATTAAAAGAAAGTATTATGATAAATCCTGAAAAGATTGACAATATAGTGATGTTCGATTATGATATTTCAAAGATATTTGAAAAATCTCTATCCTATAGAGTGGAAATTTAGTTGAATATACAAAAAAGGAAAGGTGAATAAATATGAAATATAAAATAGAAAAATACCTTCTTAAAAAGACAGATGAGCTTGCTTTTATAACTCTGAAAGCAGACGGAGATTTTAAGATAAAAGGATATGATATTCCAGCAGAAGGGCTTGACGTTCCAATAAAAAATGAGGTTCTTGTAAAAGGAATAAAAGACAAAACTGCTCAGGAAAGCTTAAACTCTATGTCTATAGCAGATGCAATGATTTATATAATGGGGATAGATTCTACATTCAAATACAATGAAGAATACGATAAATTTATAGAAGCACTTGCTAAGGGATTAGATTTAGATTTAAAAGCATATATGGGATATATGTCTAATAAATACTTTGAAATAGGTGAATACACAGATTCATTAATATATATGAAATCATTAGTAAATAAATATCCAGAAGATGTAAATGGATTATATCACTATGCTATAATTTGTCAGCAGATAGCAGAACAGTATAAAAAAGATGAAGATGCAAAAGCTGTAAATGACTTTTTACTTGATGCACTTGATAAATTAGAAAGAGTAATAAATATAGATCCAAACTTTGGTCTAGCTTATTATCAGTTAGGATATCATTACTACAATCAGGACCAGTATATAAAATCTAAATTAACTTGGGAAGAAGCTTTAAAATTAGACTTAGATGATGATATAGTAGCCGAAATTCAAGATAATTTAGGTAAGATGGACTATAAAGTTCAGTATGAAGAAGGGTATACTCTAGTTCTTTCTGGAAAATGTGAAGAAGGATTAGAAAAACTTCTTCCATTAGAAGATGAATTTCCAGATTGGTGGAACTTATTATTTATGATAGCACTTGGATATAAAGGTATGGCTGATATTGAAAATGCCCAGAAATACTTTGAAAAAATATTAGTGTTAAGACCAACTCAGGTTGATACTCTTGTTGAAATGGGACTTTTAGAAGCTCAGAAATACAACCTTGAAGGAGCTATAGAATACTTTGAAAAAGCTGCTAAGCTTAGAAAAGAAGACCCAGAGATACTTTGTAATCTAGGAATGGCATATTTCAACAATGGAAATATGGATGATGCAGCTTACTACATAGAAAGAGCTTATGAACTTGATCCAATGGATGAGGTTACAAATGCTTGTTTAAGAGAATTAAATAAATATAGATAAAAAATTAATATTAAAAACAAAAAATAATAACTATTTTCGCCTCCAGGCTTCGATGGATGACTGAAATCCTTGAAAAATCAAGGAATTGTCATCCATCTGCAGATTGTCGTGCGATAAATAGTTATTATTTTTTTGTTTACAGTATTAAACTTATCTATATTTATTGTTAATTCTCTTAAACAAGCATTTTGTATAATGAGAGTAGGAAATATTTATAAATCCTGAAAATGTTTAATCATTTTTGAGTTTTATAAATAAATCATCGTATATTTTTTCTTGTAATTTACTTATTTACGAAAAAGTTATAAACTTATATTAGTAGAATTTTTTTAGGGAGAGGGTAGAGATTTTGGAAAAGGCTAAGAATAGTGAGAGAGTGAGTTTGTTTAGGCTCATTAGGTTATTTGCAGGATTTTTTATAGGTGCTACAGGTACGGTATTTATGATAAATGCAAATATTGGTGTTGCACCATGGGATGTGTTGCATATAGGTATTTCTCAAATGTTAGGAATTACTATAGGTCAGGCGTCTATTATGGTTTCTCTGTTGGTTATAATTTTGGACCAGATATCTGGAGAGTATATTGGATGGGGAACTGTTTTAAATATGATATTTTTTGGATTGTTCATAGATTTAATAATGTACTTAGATTTTGTTCCTCATACTAGTGGATTTTTAATGAGTGTTTCAATGGTAATAATAGGTCTTACACTACTTTCTATATGTATGTGGTGGTATATAGGAGCTGGAATGGGCTCAGGTCCGAGAGATGGTATGATGCTTTTATTCCATAGAAGAACAGGAAAACCTATTGGACTTATAAGAAGTTGTATAGAAGTAATAGTATTAATTATAGGGTACTTCCTTGGAGGACCTGTTGGAGTAGGGACTCTTTTAAGCGCATTTGGAATGGGTGTTGTTATGCGGATTGTTTTTAAAATAGTAAACTTTGATGCAAAAGAAGTAAAACATCAGTATATAGAATTTTTAATTTCTAAGGAAAAAAGAGAGAATATAGGATAAAATATTTTTAAAATATTTATTATAAAAATACATCTGGAGGTGGAGCGATGATAAAAAAATTAGACGATATTTTTAATGAGCTAAAATCGTGTGATAAAAAAGCTGTTCTTTCTGTTGCAGCTGCACATGACGAAGAAGTATTACTAGCTGTTAAAGACGCTTGTGAAATGGATATTATAAAAGCTATTCTTATTGGGGAAGAAGATAAGATTAGAAAAATAGCTAGTGAAATCAATTTTAATTTAGATAATGTAGAAGTTATCGATGAGAGTGATTTAAAACTGTGCGCTGAAAAGGCTGTAAAATTAGTATCATCTGGTAAAGCTGATTATGTTATGAAAGGCTTACTAGATACTTCTATTATATTAAAAGAAGTGTTGAATAAAGAATATGGACTTAGAACTGATAGTTTACTAAGTCATGTTATGATTTATGAGGTACCATCATACCACAAACTTTTAATTCTTACTGATGGTGGAATGAATATAGATCCAGATGTATCTCAGAAAAAGAAAATAGCAGATAATGCTATAAAAGCTGCAAAATCTCTAGGAATAAACACTGTAAAAGTTGCTTGTTTAGCAGCTAAGGAAAAAGTAAATCCTAAGATGCAAGCTACATTAGATGCAGACGAACTGAAATCTATGTGTAAGGATGGAATGTTCGGAAAAGGGGTTGTTGTTGAAGGACCAATAGCATTTGATTTAGCTGTTTCTGAAGAAGCATGTAAAATAAAAGGATATGAGAGTGAAGTAGGTGGAGATGCTGATATTTTACTTGTTCCAACTATAGAAACAGGTAATGGGATAGGTAAAGCGCTTACATATATGGCAAATGCTAAGTCTGCTGGTATAATTATGGGTGCAAAGGCTCCAGTTGTACTAGTTTCAAGGGCTGATACACATGAGTCTAAATTATATTCTATAGCATATGGAGCTATAGCTACAAAATAGAACTACAACGACTATTAAACAATATGAAAAATATAATAACAAGAATGATTTTGAAAAAATACTTGAAATTATTCGTGTTTTTGAATATAATCTAAATATAGGAACGTAAAAAAATATTTTTATCTATAAAATCAAAATTATTAGTTGGAGGGAATTAACATGGGATTCAAATCTGATATCGAAATAGCACAGGAGGCTAAACCTTTAGACATAAGAGAGGTTGCTAAAAAAGTTGGTCTTTCAGAAGACGATATAGAACTTTACGGAAAATATAAAGCAAAAGTTGACTACAACTTATTAAAAAAAGATACAGGGAAAAAAGCTAAATTAATACTTGCAACAGCAATAAACCCTACTCCAGCAGGAGAAGGTAAAACAACTACAACAATAGGTGTTGCAGATGCATTCTCAAGATTAGGGAAAAATGCATTAGTTGCTCTTAGAGAACCATCATTAGGACCAGTTTTCGGTATAAAAGGTGGAGCTGCAGGTGGAGGATATGCACAGGTAGTGCCAATGGAAGATATAAACCTTCATTTCACAGGTGACTTCCACGCAATAGGAGCTGCAAACAACTTATTAGCTGCAATGCTTGACAACCACATACATCAGGGAAATGCTCTTAACATAGATACAAGAAGCATAACTTGGAGAAGATGTGTAGACATGAACGACAGACAGCTTAGAAATGTTGTAGACGGATTAGGAAGAAGAGTAGACGGTGTAACAAGAGAAGATGGATTCGATATAACAGTTGCTTCAGAAGTAATGGCTGCTTTCTGTTTAGCAAATGATATAGCTGACTTAAAAGAAAGATTAGGTGACATAATAGTTGCTTATAACTACGATGGAGAACCTGTAACAGCTAGAGAATTAAAAGCTAATGGAGCTATGGCTGCATTATTAAAAGACGCATTAAAACCAAACTTAGTTCAGACATTAGAAGGAACACCAGCATTTGTACATGGTGGACCATTCGCTAATATAGCTCATGGATGTAACTCTGTTATAGCTACAAAAATGGCTATGCATTTCTCAGATTATGTATTAACTGAAGCAGGATTCGGTGCTGACCTAGGTGCTGAAAAATTCATAGATATAAAATGTAGAATGGCTGATTTAAAACCAGATGCAGTTATAATAGTTGCTACAATAAGAGCATTAAAATACAACGGTGGTGTAGCTAAAGATCAGTTAAATGAAGAAAACTTAGAAGCACTTGAAAAAGGTCTTCCAAACTTATTAAAACATGTAGAAAATATAACTAAAGTATTTGGATTACCAGCAGTTGTTGCTATAAATAGATTCCCAATGGATACAGAAGCTGAGCTTAAATTAGTAGAAGATAAATGTAAAGAATTAGGTGTAAATGTTGCATTATCTGAAGTTTGGGCAAAAGGTGGAGAAGGTGGAATCGAAGTAGCTAAAGAAGTTTTAAGATTAATAGACGAAGAAGAAAACAACTTCCAGTTCTGCTACGAAGAAGATCTATCAATAAAAGAAAAAATAAATGCAATAGCAACTAAAATATACGGAGCTGATGGTGTAGATTTCACTAAAGAAGCTGAAAAAGAAATAGCTAAATTTGAAAGATTAGGATTTAATAAATTACCAATATGTATGGCAAAAACTCAGTACTCATTAACTGATGACCAGACTAAACTTGGTAGACCAGAAGGCTTCAGAATAACAGTTAGAGACTTAACTGTATCAGCTGGTGCAGGATTTATAGTAGCACTTACTGGTGCTATCATGAAAATGCCAGGACTTCCAAAAGTTCCAGCAGCAGAAAGAATAGACGTTGATGAAAACGGAGTAATATCAGGACTATTCTAATTTAAAATTTGATTTGTAGATTGTTTAATAGATTCCCCGGATTTTTTAAAATTCGGGGATTTTTTATGTTATAATATACTATACTACGCAAAAAGAGGTGAAAATATGACAATCAGGACTAGAAATGAAATAAGCGAAAAAGATATGATAGAGGTTATGAAATTTGGAATTCCAAAATACTATTCTATAATGAGTTTATTCTTTGGTGTTTTTGGTATAGCTATGGGATTTTATGGAATAAATAAAGGTAAAACTTTTGCAGCAGTAGCTTCTATACTTCTTGCAATAGGTATACTTATTTGGAGATTCTATTATTTACCAGTTAAAATGGGTAAACGCCAGTATAGAGCTAAATTACAGGCTCAAGGCGGTAAAGAAATGGTTCAGAATGTAAACTTTTTTAATAACCATGCAGAAATGATAACAAGTGGATCAAAGATGATAAAATTAAAATATGCTGATATGCATATGATGAGAGAAACTAAGGATAAATTAGTAATAATCCTAGGAAATGATGTAGTTATGATAATCAAAAAAGACGGATTTAAAGAGGGAACAGTTCAAGATTTAAAAGATTTACTAATCCCTATAATTAATAATAATGAGGTTAAATAGTTATAACGGAGGATTGAAAATTGGCAAAATCAGAAATAATAAAAGCTAGAAATACTAGCTATATAACAAAAGAAGATTATGTAGAATCAGTAAAACTTTCTACAAATAGAAAGATAAAAACTGTAAGTATAGCGCTTAGTTTAGTGCTTGTAGTAGTAGGTGGATATGGTGCATTTACAGGAGCTATTGCATATGGACTAGCATTTGCAATATTCGGACTTGTTATGCTTGTATGGGAATTATTCATATCTTATAACGTACTTGGATCAAAAAGTTTTAAAAAAGTTGTAGAAGAAAATGGTACTGACAAAATAAAATTAAAAATAGACTTTTACAAGGACCATTTAGTATTAAACAATCAGAATGGATTAAAGTCAGAATTAAAATACAGAAAGATACAAAAAATGGGTAGAGGAAAGAATGTAGTTGTTTTAGTATTCAATAAAGACTATGCAGTTACGTTCAAAAAAGACGGTTTCACATATGGAGATTTTGAAACTGTAGAAGATTTAATATATACAGCAAGAGGTATGAAATAGGGGCAATAAGCCTCTATTTTTTTATATTTTAATAATTTTTTCATTAATAGAAAAATATTTTTTTATCAGAAAATTAAAATTTTACAGAAAAAAGTGTTGACTAAATTTTCAGAAAAAGATATTATATAAAGCAAGAAAAAAAGGCGCCATTTAAATTAAATGTTGTATATAAATTATAAAAGGAGGAAGGTAAAATGAAACAGCGCAAGTACAAAATAATAGACATAATAAAAATAGAAAACCGTACTTGTGCGGATTATGAAATTTCAGGACTAATTATTGAGGACAATCTCATACCAGTTGATTCAATAATTAATATTATAATACAGGGAATAAACGGTATAATAATAAGAATTTTTGATGAAATTAAAGATTTAAACAAAGCTATAATTTACATATGTAATTCAATAGCCATACGTAATAAAGAGATAGTTTTCAATAAAAGTAAATATGAAATTCAAAAAATAACAGTAGATAAGACCGAGATTGTGCAAAATTTAGCAAATGAGATTGCGACTAAATCAATATTTAATGGTTTGAGAGATTTTCACGAGCATAGAGGTCGATTATGCAATAGATGTATGCAAGGAGTTCATAGGTGTATTGAGTGCGGATAAAAGTATTACAAAAATCTGCCATAAAATATAGAAATGAATAAACTTGATGTTTATGTAGATAAAATTAGATTTATGTACATAAATTTTACAAAAATAGAAGGAGTCATTATGAGAACTTTTAATCATAAAATGATAGACGATAAAAAGTTGCTTCTACTGAATTAGCATTGTTTTGAGATGCTGATGAGTGGAGGCAACTTTATTTTTTTACAATAAAATAGAATATACTGTATACCTTGAGGTGTATACAGTATATAAATTCAATAAAAAATAAAAGAAAGAAGGATGGGATATGAGAAAACTCGTTTTATCTATACTGGCAAGAGATGGAGCAGGAGTTCTTACAAGAATTAGTGGACTGTTTGCAAGAAGAGGATACAGCATTCTTAGTATATCCTCTGGAGTAGCTGAGCAGAAAGGATTATCAAGATTGACTGTAGTTGCTCAAGGAGAGCCACAAATTCTTGAACAGATAGGGAAACAAGTTAAAAAACTTGAGGATATTTTAGAAGTAGATATTCTAGAACCTGAAAAATCTGTTTTAAGGGAGCTCGTAATGATAAAAATAAAGGCAGATCATAGTAAAAGACAAGATGTATCATCTATATCAGATATATTTAGAGCAAAAGTAGTAGATGTAGCAAAAGATTCGATGGTTTTAGAAGCTACAGGAGATAGTGTTAAGATAGATGGATTTATAGAACTTTTAAAAGAATTTGAAATCATGGAAATAGTAAGAACTGGACTATCAGCAATCAAAAGAGGAT